>NZ_JBEOUL010000003.1:0-438802 GCF_040304075.1 Kitasatospora sp. NPDC094015 | reverse complement strand
GGCTCCCAGTAGACGACTGGGTTGATAGGCCGGATATGGAAGCCCTGTGAGGGGTGGAGTTGACCGGTACTAATAGGCCGAGGGCTTGTCCTCAGTTGCTCGCGTCCACTGTGTTGTTCTGAAACAACGACCCCAGCCTGTCTGGTCACAGGGCTGGTGCGGTTGACAGTTTCATAGTGTTTCGGTGGTCATAGCGTGAGGGAAACGCCCGGTTACATTCCGAACCCGGAAGCTAAGCCTCATAGCGCCGATGGTACTGCAGGGGGGACCCTGTGGGAGAGTAGGACGCCGCCGAACAATCTTTCAGAGAAGCCCCTCCGGGTCACCCGGAGGGGCTTTTCGCATTCCCGGACACATTCCGAGCGGCGAAGCGCGCGTCCAGGAGCCCGACCGCAACCCGCCCGGCCGCTCGCCGGGCGCGATCTGATGCGGCGTAAGGTCACCGCATGGAGACCGCTGAGAACAGCTCACTCGCAGACGACCAGGGCCGGATCCTGGCGACGGACTCGCTCACCCCGGAACAGCTCGACGTGGCCCGGGCCGTGCTCACGGCCGCCGCCAGGGAGGACGGCCGGGAGGCCGTGTCGGAGGCCGGCCGGCTCCGGATCAGGGCCGACAGCCCCCGCCCGGGCGTGCGCCACCTGGTCCAGACGTACGCCGGCGACGCCGCGGGTTACGGCCAGCTGGAGACCACGGGCGAGGACGCGGCGGCCGCCGAGCTGGCAGTGGTGCCGGCGCTGCGCGGCCGGGGGCTCGGCCACCGGCTGGTGGACCAGGTGCTGGCGACCGCGGGCCCGGGTGCCTCGGTGGACTTCTGGGCGCACGGCGGCCACCCGGCCGCCGGCCGGCTCGCCGAGGTGTACGGGGCGGAGCTGGTGCGCGAGCTCCGCCAGCTGCGGCGGACCGGCGAGGTGCCCGAGGAGGTCCCGCTGCCGGCCGGGATCGGGCTGCGGACCTTCCGGCCGGGCGAGGACGACGAGGCCTGGCTGCGGCTGAACGCGCTGGCCTTCGCCCACCACCCCGAGCAGGGCGCCTGGACCGCCGCCGACCTGGCCGACCGGGTGGCGGAGCCGTGGTTCGACCAGGCCGGGTTCTTCCTGGCGACCCGGGACGGCGAGCCGGTGGGCTTCCACTGGACGAAGGTCCACCCGGACGGCCTCGGCGAGGTGTACGTCGTCGGGGTGGCCCCGAGCGAGCAGGGCAGCGGGCTCGGCCGTGCCCTGACGGCCGCCGGACTGCGGTACCTGCTGCAGGTGCGCAAGGTGCCCGCGGTGCTGCTGTACGTCGACGCTGACAATCCGGCCGCGCTGCGGGTATACGAGAGGTTGGGGTTCACGGTGCACGAGGTGGACCTGATGTACCGCGTGCGGGCGGCGGCGATCGGGACCGGCCAGCATCTCCGGAGGGAGGTACAGGGGTGACCGACTCAGCTTTCCTCCCGGCCATGCGGTGTTTACCGTGGATTCAATTGACACCGCGAAGATCACAGGATGACGCCCGAAGTGCCTCGTCCACGTACCGCTCCCCGATCGGCGGGTAATCCGCCGGCCGCCGCGGTCGGGTGGACGCCGGTGCGGCTGGACGGGGGCCGCGTGGACGCCATCGGCGCGCCGCACGGCCAGGACTTCGCCCTGCAGGAGGAGCTGGAAACCATGAGCATCCCTCGGCCTGTCCCCGCCTCGTTGCCGCCCTCGGCCCGTGCCCAGGGCTCCGGCACGGGTTCGGGCACCGGTGCGGTCCCGGCTTCCCCGGTGACCGACGGCGCCTCCCCCGCCGCCGCGGCGACCGCCGGACCGGACCAGGCGGGTGCCCCGGTGGCCCCGGCCCGTACGGTCAAGCGCGCCCAGGCGGCGAAGAAGGCGGCGCCGGCCAAGCGGGCCACGGGCAAGCGGACGGCGGCCGCGCCGGCCAAGCGGACGGTGACCAGCAAGCGGACCGGCACCGCCGCCAAGCCCGCCCCGGCCCCGGCCGAGCCGGTGGTCGAGCAGGCCGCCGCCCCGGCCGCCTCCTCGGTGCTGACCCGCGGGCTGGCGGCCGAGGTCGCCGAGCAGCGGGCGAACGCCGCCGCCGCGAAGGCCGCCGCGCACGGGCCCGAGGAGCTGCCGGAAGGCCGCTTCCTGGACCGCGAGCGCAGCTGGCTGGCGTTCAACGAGCGGGTGCTGGAGCTGGCGGAGGACCCGAACATCCCGCTGCTGGAGCGGGCCAAGTTCCTGGCGATCTTCGCGTCCAACCTGGACGAGTTCTTCATGGTCCGGGTGGCCGGGCTGAAGCGCCGGATCGCCACCGGTGTGGCCCAGCGGTCGGCCTCCGGTCTGCAGCCGCGCGAGGTGCTGGACCTGATCTGGCGGCGCTCGCGCGAACTCATGGCGCGGCACGCGGCCACCTTCCAGCAGGAGGTGCTGCCGGACCTGGCGGGCGAGGGCATCGAGCTGGTCCGCTGGTCGGAGCTGGCCGACAAGGACCAGTCCCGGCTGCACACGCTGTTCCGGCAGCAGGTCTTCCCGGTGCTCACCCCGCTGGCGGTGGACCCGGCGCACCCGTTCCCGTACATATCGGGCCTGAGCCTGAACCTGGCCGTGGTGGTGCGCAACCCGGTCTCCGGGCACAAGCACTTCGCCCGGGTGAAGGTGCCGCAGTCGCTGCCGCGCTTCCTGGAGGCCTCCCCGCAGCGGTACGTCCCGCTGGAGGACGTCATGGGGGCGCACCTGGAGGAGCTGTTCCCGGGGATGGAGGTGCTCGCCCACCACGCGTTCAGGGTCACCCGCAACGAGGACCTCGAGGTGGAGGAGGACGACACCGAGAACATCCTCAAGGCGCTGGAGAAGGAGCTGATGCGGCGCCGGTTCGGGCCGCCGGTGCGCCTGGAGGTCGAGGAGTCGATCGACCCGTACATCCTGGACCTGCTGATCCGGGAGCTGAACATCACCGAGGCGGAGGTCTTCCCGCTGCCCGGTCCGCTGGACCTGACGGGCCTGTTCGGCATCGCGGACCTGGACCGGCCGGAGCTGAAGTACCCGAAGTTCGTGGCGGGCACCGCCCGTGGTCTAACCGACGTGGAGTCGGCCTCGCAGCCGGACATCTTCGCGGCGATGCGCGAGCGGGACGTGCTGCTGCACCACCCGTACGACAGCTTCTCCACCTCGGTGCAGGCCTTCCTGGAGCAGGCCGCGGCCGACCCGCACGTGCTGGCGATCAAGCAGACGCTGTACCGGACCTCCGGTGACTCGCCGATCGTCGACGCGCTGACCGACGCGGCGGAGTCCGGCAAGCAGGTGCTGGTGCTGGTCGAGATCAAGGCGCGCTTCGACGAGCAGGCCAACATCAAGTGGGCCCGCAAGCTGGAGGAGGCCGGCTGCCACGTGGTCTACGGGCTGATCGGCCTCAAGACCCACTGCAAACTGTCGCTGGTGGTCCGCCAGGAGGGCGACACGCTCCGCCGGTACTCGCACGTCGGCACCGGCAACTACCACCCCAAGACCGCCCGGCTCTACGAGGACCTGGGGCTGCTGACCGCCGACCAGCAGGTCGGCGCCGACCTCTCCGACCTGTTCAACCGGCTGTCCGGGTACTCGCGCCGCGAGTCCTACCGCCGGCTGCTGACCGCGCCGCGCGGGCTGCGGGACGGGCTGGTCTCGCGGATCAACGCGGAGATCACGCACCACCGGGCCGGGCGCGCGGCGTACGTGAAGCTCAAGGTCAACTCGATCGTCGACGAGCAGCTGATCGACGCGCTGTACCGGGCCTCGCAGGCCGGTGTGCCGGTGGACGTCTGGGTGCGCGGTATCTGCGCGATCCGGCCGGGCGTGCCGGGGTTGAGCGAGAACGTCCGGGTGCGCAGCATCCTGGGACGGTTCCTGGAGCACTCGCGGGTGTTCGTCTTCGGCAACGGGGGTGACCAGGAGGTGTGGTTCGGCAGCGCCGACATGATGCACCGCAACCTGGACCGCCGGATCGAGGCGCTGGTCCGGGTGGCCGATCCGGCGCACCGCGCGGAGCTGTCCGGTCTGCTGGACCTGGGGATGTCGGACGAGACGCAGTCCTGGCACCTGGGCGCGGACGGCAGCTGGGCCAGGCACTCGCAGGACGCGGACGGACGGCCGCTGCGGCACGTCCAGGACCTGCTGATCGAATCGCGCCGCCGCCATCGCAGTTCGGCGGGTTCGCGCTGATCCGGCCTCGGCCGGGTCGGCGGATACGCCGGACACCAGCCCCGGGCCCGCCGCCACGGCGTGGGCCCGGGACCACATCGGGGAGAGCAGTGCCATGACCGAAGCGCCGACCACGGCCACCGCGTACGCCGCGGCGACCGTCGGGGAGGTCCTTGCCGGCTACCTCACCGGGCAGGCGGGCGTGTTCCTGCGCGCCCTGCCGGCCACGGTGGGGGAGGCCGGTTCGAGACCCGGCGCGCTGCCGGCCTCGGCCGCGGCGGCGGACGACCTGCTGCGGGCGGTCCGCCGGATCGGCGGGGTGCTGCACACCTTCGGTGCCGCCTTCGAGCCGGGCTGGGCGCAGGAGGCCAGGACGGAGCTGCGCTGGCTGCTGAACCTGCTCGGCCAGGAGCCCGCGTTCCAGCGCAGGTCGGTGCGGTTGCTGGCGGCGGTGGACTCGCTGGGCGGGACCTCCGGCGACGGGCCGGGGATGCTGGCCGGGCACGCGGGGGCGCCGAAGGCGCGGGCGCTGCTGGAGCGGCAGCTGACGTTGGCCAGGACCAGGGCGCACACGGCGGTGCTGCAGGAGTTGCGCTCGGCCCGGCTGCACGCGTTGGCGGACCGGATGACGCTGCTGGTGGGGGACGTCCCGCTGGCCGGTCCGGCGGCCGTCCGGCCGGCGGTGGAGCTGCCGGTGCAGGCGTCGGGGGCGCTGTCCGCGCTGGTGGCGGACGTGGAGCTGCTGCCGCTGAGCCGGGCGGCCACCCCGTACGGCGGGGACGGCCTGCACCGGCTGGCCGCGGTGCCGCAGGCGCGCGGTCCGGTGCTGGACGCGGACGCGGCGATGGCGGCCGACGACGAGCCGTGGCACCGGGTGCGGATCCTGGTGAAGCGGGCCAGGTACGCGCTGGAGGTGTGCGGACGGCCGGTGGCGACGCTGGACGAGCTGGACGGGGTGCTGGACCGTCACCAGGAGGCGGCGGACGCCGCGGTGACGGTCTCGACGGCGGCGCGCACGCCGCGGATCACCCCGGCGACGGCCTACGTGCTCGGTGTGGTGCATGCTGATCAACGACTGGAGGTGGAGGCGGCCCGGTACGCCTTCGGCCACCGGTGGCCGAACCTCTCGCCGGGCCTGACCGGCTGGGAGGGTGTTCCCGCACCACGGATGGCATGAATGGGCGATCGTCTGACCCCCGCGCGCAGCGCGGCCCCCTCGTACCGCTACGACCCGCGGGCCGGTGCCGGCACGCCCCGGCGGCGTGGTCCGGCGGGGTCGACGATCCTGGCCGCGGGCGCGGTGCTGTGGGTGCCGGGTCCGGTGGCGAAGGACGGCCGCCGGCGCAAGAAGCCGCGGATCGCGCTGGTGCACCGGCCGAAGTACGACGACTGGAGCCTGCCGAAGGGCAAGCTGGAGCCCGGTGAGGGCTGGCGGGCGGCGGTGCTGCGCGAGGTGCGCGAGGAGACCGGGTACGACTGCGCGCTGGGGGCGGAGCTGCCGGCGCAGCACTACCGGGCGAGCGGCCGGCCGAAGGAGGTCCGGTACTGGGCGGCGGTGCCGACCGGCGGGGTGTTCGCCCCCAACCGTGAGGTGGACCGGTTGGAGTGGCTGCCGCCGCGCAAGGCGCGGGAGCGGTTGACGCACGCGCGGGACCGGGCGCTGGTGGACGCGTTGCTGGAGTGTCTGGGGAAGGCCGTCCGGAGGCTGTGAGCGCGGGCCGGGGAGCGGTTCCGCGGTCCCGGCTTCCTACTTGCCGGTAACGGTGATCTCGCTGCGTTCTTCCCGTGACGCAACCGTTACTACCGGCCGCAGTTTCCTGCCATCCCTCCGAGGTTCACTTCTCGTTCACTTGCGACCGCCTGATGCGTCACCTGCCCGGCCTAACTTCGGGACTACCGGAGGGCCGAACAGGCCCCGGACCACAGCAAAGCCTGTGCGCCTTCCCCTGACGGGTCGGCCGGACGCGGGCGATGCCTCAGAAAGGGACACCCTGTGAAGCTCCAGCGGAACGGCCGCACCAAGGCCCTCGCGATCGGTGCCATGGCGCTCGTCAGCTCGCTGTCGCTCGCCGCGTGCGGTACCGACGACAACACCGCGCCCACCGGCGGCTCCTCCTCCGGCGCGGCCACCTCCGCCGCCGCGATCGCCTGCGCCAAGGGCGGCCAGCTGCTCGGCGCCGGCTCCACCGCGCAGGGCAACGCCGTCGACGTGTGGAAGGCCGCCTACGGCTCCGCGTGCTCCGGCACGACCATCACCTACGGTGGCGGCGGCTCCGGCGCCGGCATCACCCAGTTCAACCAGGGCAAGGTCGCCTTCGCGGGCTCCGACTCGGCCCTGAAGCCGGCCGAGGTCGACGCCTCCAAGGCGGTCTGCACCGGTGGCCAGGGTGTCAACCTGCCGATGGTCGGCGGCCTGATCTCGGTCGTCTTCAACGTCGAGGGTGTCGACAAGCTCGTCCTGGACGGCCCGACCCTCGCGAAGATCTTCGACTCGCAGATCACCAAGTGGAACGACCCGGCCATCGTCGCGCTGAACCCGGGCGTGACCCTGCCGGCCGCCGACATCCAGGCGATCCACCGCTCGGACGACTCGGGCACCACCGAGAACCTGACCAAGTACCTGGCCAAGGCCGGCGGCGGCAACTGGAAGTACCCGGCCGCCAAGACCTGGGCGGCCCAGGGCGGCCAGTCCGCCAGCGGCAGCGCCGGCGTCTCGGCCCAGGTCAAGCAGGTCAAGAACTCGATCAGCTACGTCGAGCTCTCCTTCGCCCAGACCAACAAGCTGAACAGCGCCGCCATCAACACCGGCGCCAGCAAGCCGGTCGAGGCCACCGCCGCCAACGGCGCCACCACCTTCGCGAAGGCCCAGATCGCGGGCACCGGCAGCGACCTGCCGCTGACCCTCGACTACGCGACCAAGGACGAGGGTGCCTACCCGATCGTCCTGGTCACCTACGAGATCGTCTGCGACAAGGGCAACAAGGCCGACACCCTCGACCTGCTGAAGTCCTTCCTGACCTACACCATCAGCGACAACGGCCAGCAGGCCATCGGCCAGGCCGGTTACGTGCCGCTGCCGAAGGAGCTGTCCGCCAAGGTCCAGGCCGTCATCCCGACCCTGGCCTGATCCGATCCCGGTACCACCGGTGGGGCGGCCCTCGTAGGAGGGGGCGGGGCCGCCCCACCGGGTACCGGGTACCTGCACCACCGACACACAAGTCCGGGGCACCGCCGCCATTGGTGCCGTCCCTCTCGGGGCAGCGCCGCCAGACCGGAGTAAAAGATCATGACTTCATCAGCCCCTGCCGACACCACGGGCAGGGCCGGCCGGAGCAGGCGAGACAGCCGCTTCGGCGACAAGGTTTTCTTCAACCTGTCCCGCGGTTCGGGCATCCTGCTGCTGGTCATCATGGCCGCCATCGCAGGGTTCCTGGCCTACCGCTCCGCTCTTGCCCTGGGCAAGAACGACGGCAACTTCTTCACCACCTTCGAGTGGGCCCCGGACGGGGTGAAGCCGGTCTTCGGCATCGCCGTCCTGACCTTCGGCACCCTGGTCAGCGCGTTCATCGCGATGCTGATCGCGGTCCCGGTCGCGGTGGGCATCGCGCTCTTCATCTCGCACTACGCGCCGCGCCGCATCGCCCAGCCGTTCGCCTACCTGGTGGACCTGCTGGCCGCCGTCCCCAGCATCGTGTACGGCCTGTGGGGCGTGCTCTTCCTGGTCCCCCACATGGAGGGCCTGACCAGCTGGCTGAACCAGTACCTGGGCTGGACGTACCTCTTCGACCAGACCAAGAACGGCGCCCCCGCGCGCAACCTGTTCACCGTCGGCATCCTGCTGGCGATCATGGTTCTGCCGATCATCACCGCGGTCACCCGCGAGGTCTTCCGCCAGGTCCCGCGGATGCACGAGGAGGCGGCCCTCGCCCTCGGTGCCACCCGCTGGGAGATGATCCGCACCGCGGTGCTGCCGTTCGGCCGCCCGGGCATCATCTCCGCGTCGATGCTCGGCCTCGGCCGCGCGCTCGGCGAGACCATCGCGGTCGCCATCGTCCTCTCCAGCAGCCCGACCCTGTCGCTGCACCTGCTGGACCCGGGCGGCGGCACCTTCGCGCAGAACATCGCCCTGAAGTTCAACGAGGCCCAGCCCTTCGGGCGTGACGCCCTGATGGCCTCCGGCCTCGTCCTGTTCGTGATCACCCTGCTGGTGAACGGCGCCGCCCGGATGATCATCGCGCGCCGCAAGGAGTACTCGGGGGCCAACGCATGAGCACCACGACCACTGCACCGACGGTCCCGCTGCTGCGCGGCGACCTGACCAGCGGCCGGCTCCCCCGGTGGGCGCCGATCGGCGTGGCGGTGCTCTCGATCGCCCTCGGCTGCGCCATCGGCGCCGGCGCCGGTCTCGCCAGCCACATCCAGTGGGGCCTTATCGCGGCCATCCTGTTCCTCGTCATCAGCTACGGCCTCGCCGTCAAGGTCGAGGGCCGCCGCCAGGCCAAGGACCGGTTCGCCACCTCGGTGATCTGGGTCGCCTTCATCCTGGCGGTCGTGCCGCTCGGCGCGCTGACCTTCTACACCGTCCAGCAGGGCATCGGCGCCGTCAACGGCGACTTCCTGTCCCACTCGATGAAGGGCGTGGTGGCCTCCACCAGCCCCGGCGGCGGTATCTACCACGCCATCATCGGCACCCTGGAGCAGGTCGCCCTGGCCACCCTGATGGCCGCCCCGATCGGTCTGCTGACCGCCGTCTACCTGGTGGAGTACGGCCGTGGCCGGCTCTCCCAGGCGGTCACCTTCTTCGTCGACGTGATGACGGGTGTCCCGTCCATCGTCGCCGGTCTGTTCGTCTTCTCGCTCTGGACCATGCTCAAGCAGGGCTACTCCGGCTTCTCCGGCAGCCTCGCCCTCGCGATCCTGATGATCCCCGTCGTCGTCCGCTCCGCCGAGGAGATGCTCAAGCTCGTCCCGAACGAGCTGCGCGAGGCCTCGTACGCACTCGGTGTGCCGAAGTGGAAGACCATCGTCCGGATCGTGATCCCGACTGCCATCGGCGGTATCACCACCGGTGTGATGCTGGCCGTCGCCCGTATCACGGGTGAGACGGCACCGGTGCTGATGCTGGTGTTCGGTAGCGACGTCATCAACAACGACCCGTTCAAGGACCCGCAGCAGTCACTGCCGCTGTACATCTGGCAGCAGTACACCGTGGTCAACAACGAGTACGGCTACGCCCGCGCCTGGGGTGCCGCGCTGGTGCTGATCGCCTTCGTGATGGGGCTCAACCTCCTCGCGCGGGGCATCGCACGCTGGCGCTCGCCCAAGGCCGGACACTGACACCGACTGACGTTCAAGAAGACGAGAGAAGACGAAAGATCATGGCGAAGCGCATCGACGTCAGCGGACTGTCCGCGTTCTACGGCGGTACCAAGGCCATCGAGGACATCTCGATGACCGTCGAGCCCCGCTCGGTGACGGCCTTCATCGGCCCGTCCGGCTGCGGCAAGTCGACCTTCCTGCGGACCCTCAACCGGATGCACGAGGTCATCCCCGGCGCCCGGGTCGAGGGCAAGGTGCTGCTCGACGACGAGAACCTGTACGGCTCCAACGTCGACCCGGTCGCCGTCCGGCGCTCGGTCGGCATGGTGTTCCAGCGGCCCAACCCGTTCCCGACCATGTCCATCTACGACAACGTGGTGGCCGGTCTGAAGCTGGCGGGCGTCAAGAAGAAGTCCGTGCTGGACGGCGTGGTGGAGAAGTCGCTCAAGGGCGCCAACCTGTGGAACGAGGTCAAGGACCGGCTGAACAAGCCCGGCGCCGGCCTCTCCGGTGGTCAGCAGCAGCGGCTGTGCATCGCCCGTGCCATCGCGGTCGAGCCCCAGGTGCTGCTGATGGACGAGCCCTGCTCGGCCCTCGACCCGATCTCCACGCTGGCGATCGAGGACCTGATCGGTGAGCTCAAGGAGCAGTTCACGATCGTGATCGTGACCCACAACATGCAGCAGGCGGCCCGCGTCAGCGACCGGACGGCCTTCTTCAACCTGGCCGGCGTCGGCCAGCCCGGGAAGCTGATCGAGCTGGACGACACCCAGCGGATCTTCTCCAACCCCTCGGTCCAGGCCACCGAGGACTACATCTCCGGCCGCTTCGGCTAGACCGACCCGCTGCCGCGAGCGCACAGGCTGCTCCGCGGTGCTGCATGGCGGTGCCACCGCGGAGTATGAAGTGAAGGGCCCGCCCCCGAGAGATGGGGGCGGGCCCTTCCGCGTGTCCCGCCGCGGTGCAGCGCAGTGCCGGGCGGTGCGGACCGGGCCTGCCGGTCCGCACCGCCGGTGCCGTCAGCCGAGGACCAGGTCGATGACCCAGTAGATCGCCGCGGCCACCAGCGCGGCGGCCGGCATGGTGATGAACCAGCCCAGCACGATGTTCTTGGCCACGCCCCAGCGCACCGCGCGGATCCGCTTGGTGGCGCCCACGCCCATGATCGCCGAGGTGATCACGTGCGTGGTGGAGATCGGCGCCTTGAAGACGAACGAGGTGATGTACATGATCGTCGAGGCGGTGGCCTCGGCCGCGAACCCCTGCGGCGGGTCCAGCTCGATGATCTTGCGGCCGAGCGTCCGCATGATCCGCCAGCCGCCCGCGTAGGTGCCCAGCGAGAGCGCCGTCGCACAGGAGATCTTGACCCAGATCGGGATGTCGCTCCCGCTCTGGTGGCCGGAGATGGTCAGCGCCATCACCACCACACCCATGGTCTTCTGGGCGTCCTGCAGACCGTGGGCCAGCGCCATGGCGGCGGCCGAGGCGGTCTGCGCGACCCGGAAGTTGCGCTTGGCCCGGTGCGGGTTGGCCCGCCGGAAGATCCACAGGATCGCCAGCATCACCAGGAAGCCGAAGATCAGGCCGACCACCGGGGAGACGAACATCGGAATGATGATCTTGTCCACCACGCCGGACCAGATCACCTCGGTGCCGCCGGCCAGGGCCGCGCCGACCATCCCGCCGAACAGCGCGTGCGAGGAGGAGGACGGCAGGCCGTAGTACCAGGTGACCAGGTTCCAGGCGATCGCGCCGAACAGCGCGGAGAACAGGATGACCATGCCCTGGCGGCCGGTCGGGGTCGCGATGATCCCCTCGGAGACCGTCTTGGCGACCCCGCTGCCGAGGAAGGCGCCGGCCAGGTTCATCAGCGCGGCCATGGCCAGCGCGACCCGGGGGGTCAGCGCCCGGGTGGAGACCGAGGTCGCGATCGCGTTGGCGGAGTCGTGGAAGCCGTTGGTGTACGTGAAGAAGAAGGCAACGCCGAGGACGGCGATGAGTGCTGCGGTGTCCACGCCGGTCAGGACTCCTTGACCGCGATGGTCTCCACCGTGTTGGCGACGTGCTCGAAGGCGTCGGCGGCCTCCTCGAGGACGTCCACCACCTGCTTCAGCTTGAGCACCTCGATCGCGTCGTACTGTCCGCTGAAGAGGTGGGCGAGCAGCTTGCGGTGGATCTGGTCCGCCTGGTTCTCCAGCCGGTTGACCTCGATCCAGTACTCGGTGAGGTTCTCCATCGAGCGCAGGTGCGGCATCGCCTCCGCGGTCAGCTCGGCCGCCCGCGCCAGCACCTCGATCTGCTGCTCGACGCCCTTGGGGAGGGTCTCGATGTCGTACAGCACGACCAGGTCGACCGCCTCCTCCATGAAGTCCATGATGTCGTCCAGCGACGACGCCAGGCTGTAGATGTCCTCACGGTCGAAGGGCGTGATGAAGGAGGAGTTCAGCTGGTGGAACACCGCGTGGGTGGTGTCGTCACCGGCGTGCTCGGCGGCGCGCATGCGCTCGACGATGTCCGCGCGGGCCGACACGTCTGCTCCCAACAGTTCCAGCAGGAGCTTCGATCCGACGACGAGGTTCTCCGCGGCAGCGGCGAACATGTCGTAGAAGCTCGTCTCCTTCGGGGTCAGGCTAAAACGCACGGATATCTCCGATGTGCGGGGGCGGGACTGAACGATGCTAGGCGCAAGCCGTCGGAACTGTGCAAACGGGGGTTGACGTGACCCCTCAGTCTGGCCCAAACTCGGCCGGTTTGCTCCGGGTCCGTACGACCGACCGCCGGGCGCCCGTCCGTCCGGTGGAACACCGCCCGGGCCCCGGGTGTTGGACACTGGAGGTCCAGGCAGGGGCCAGCAGCGAGGACGGAAGGCGAGCCGGATGACCACGATCCCGACGCGCACCGAGGACGTACCGGCGCACGGCGACGCGGCCGCCGCCGAGGCCACGGGCGGGGAACAGCCCGGTGGCGGGGAGGCCGGGGCGCGAGCGGCCGAGCAGCAGGAGACCGGGGGCGGGCACGGCCCGCACGGCTACAGCTCCCGCAAGAGCGAGCACCTCAAGCGGCTGCGCCGGATCGAGGGCCAGGTCCGGGGCCTGCAGCGGATGGTGGACGAGGACGTCTACTGCATCGACATCCTGACCCAGGTCTCGGCCGGGACGAAGGCGCTGCAGGCCTTCGCGCTGGCCCTGCTCGAGGAGCACCTGCGGCACTGCGTGGCCGCCGCGGCCGAGGAGGGCGGGGCCGAGCTGGACGCCAAGGTGGCCGAGGCCACGGCCGCGATCGCCCGGCTGCTGCGCTCCTGAGCGGCCGCCCGTAGGGCCCCGCCGGCACCGGGCGGCCGGGCGCCGGTCAGTCGCCGGGCGCCTGGGACCGCTGATCCGGCACCTGGTCGGGCGCCTGGTCCGGTCGGTCGGGCACGTGGTCAGGCACGTGGTCGGGTTGGTCGGGCCGGTCGAGCAGCACCTCGTCGATCTGCTCGGTACCCAGCCGCTCCGCCGCGCTGGTCGACGCGGCGATCATCAGTTCACCGGTGAGCTCGATCTCGTCGAGCGCCGTCTTGTCGTGACCGCCTGCCCGGCCCTCCGCGGACGACACCTGCACCACCACCCCTTCAGCGCCACCTGCCGGTCCGGACGGCAGCCCCGGCTGTCCAGCGTAGGCAGGACGGCGCCCGGCCACATGGCACGGACGGGTCATCTCTGCCGCCGAAACGGGTGGGCCCGCCCGTTACTTCGCGGACGGCGACTCGGAGGACTGCATCGCGTAGATCTCCGCCGGGCCGGGCTCGGCCGCCTCCACCGGCGTCCCGAACTCGCCGAGCGACACCGTGGAGACCACCTTGACCTGGTCCTTCGGCGCCTTGGACCCGGCCACCCCGGTGAAGTTGAAGGTCTCGACCACCTTGTGCAGCCGCCCCTGGGCGTCCAGCCAGGCCTCGTACGGGACGTCCTTGCTGGTGAAGGTCTGGGCGCCCATCCGCAGCGAGTCCGCCCCGCGGCCGCCGGTGGCCTCGGCCGCCTTCGCCAGGTCGAGGGAGCCCTTGTAGTGCTTGAGCTCGACCCCGCCGACCGTCTCGGTGCCGACCAGCTCGGCGCTCTGCGCGCCGCGCAGCGCGCCGGCGGCGCCGGCCGGGTCGGTGGCCCCGCTGCTGACCAGGTTGCCGTCCGGGAGCTGGCGCACGTCCAGCTTGACCCACTTGCCCGCGGGGATCTTGGCGCCGGTGTTCTGGAGGTAGACCGTCCCGGGCAGGACGACCTCCTTGATGGTGCCGGTGGTCGCCGCCCCCGGCGGCACGGTGATCTCCAGCCGGCCGATCCGCTTCACGTAGTCGTACCCGCCGGTGCCGGAGAAGACGGCCTTCTTGTCCGCCGACTCGGTGGAGAGCTCGGTGGTCGCGTGCACGGATCCGGTGCGGCCGGTGATGTCGGCGGCGCTGCGGACGGCGGTCAGCGGGTCGGCGGAGAGCTGGTCCGCGGAGCTGCTCGGCGGGTGGGTGGCACCGCCGCAGGCGCTCAGCGCGGCGGCCAGCGCCACCACCGCGGCGGCGGACCGGACGGGCCGCACGGTCCGGCGGCCCTTGATCGGCTTCTTCACTGTCGACACAACCCCCTCGGGCGCGGATGCCCGGCAAGCCACCACCCCGGGTGGGCAGAGCTCTTCACCGTCAAACGAGCTGACGGCCCGATGGTTACGCCATCGGGGGCGCGGACGCCTCGTCGCGCGCCGGGCGGGGCAGCGGATACCGTGGCCGGGTGCACAGCGAGCGGCCGGTCGAACCCGGTGCGGAGCCCACGTCGGACCATCAGGTGACGGTGGAGGAGCGCGGCTCGTTCGCGTTCGCGGGCTGCAGCTGCGGCTGGTTCGCCCCGGCCCGCAGATCCAGGGACCGCGCCCGGCGGGACGCCGCGGAACACCGCAGCGAGCACGAGGGGGAGAACCCGGGGTAGCCCGCCTGCGGCAGGACGTCAGGGGTTCCGGGCCCGCTCAGGCCGCGAGGTCG
Organism: Kitasatospora sp. NPDC094015; assembly: GCF_040304075.1. NCBI lineage: Bacteria > Bacillati > Actinomycetota > Actinomycetes > Kitasatosporales > Streptomycetaceae > Kitasatospora > Kitasatospora sp. NPDC094015. Next base: position 424,336 of record NZ_JBEOUL010000003.1, on the reverse strand, counting down.
CGCTCCTGGGCACCGGGCTCGGCCTCGACGGCCGGACGTGCCCGGCGGCGGTCGGTGCCGCGGCGACGGCGGCGGCCCGCGGAGGCCGGACGGCTCGGCCGGGCCATGATCAGCGGCGCGGCGGCCGTCCTGGTCAGCGCGTGGCAGAGCGGGACCAGCACCGCCATCGCGATCGGCGCCAGCAGCAGCACCACGGCCGTCGCGAGCGCGTACCCGCCGAGCACGTCGGTCGGGTAGTGCACGCCCAGGTACATCCGGCAGAAGCCCTGGAGCAGCGCCAGCACACCGGCCACCAGCCCGAGCCTGCGGTTGACCAGCAGCAGGGCCACCGCGATGCCCATGGACATCGCGGAGTGGTCGCTGACGAAGGAGAGCGTGCCCTCCTTGCCCTCGACCAGCACGTTGAGCTCGGGATGGTCGACGAACGGTCGGGGCCGGTCCACGATCCGGGAGATCGGCAGGTTGGCCAGCTCGGCGAGGGCGACCGCGAGCGGGGCCCAGAGCAGGCCGGCGACGGCCACCGGCGCGTCCGGCGCCTTCCGGGCCCGCAGCCAGGCGACCAGGCAGACGGCGGCGAGGCCGAGCAGGATCCCGTACTCGCCGACCCAGGAGACCAGGCTGTCCAGCCAGCCGGGGGCGGACCAGGACAGCCCGTTGATCACGCGCAGCAGATCGAGGTCGGGGTTGCCCGTGTCGGCGAGCAGCGTCGACACGCCGCACCTCCCTCTCTCGTCACGGTGGACCTTCGGCCCACCGTGCAAGAACGCCGGAGGCGGCCGTCAGGTTTCCGGTCGGACCCGCTGTTATGGAAACTTGACTGACCGTCCACTTGACGTGCACACAAGCCGGTTCCGCCGGCTCAGGTCCCGGCGGGGCGCCCGGAGGTGGCCGGTGCGGGGCCCGCCGGGGTGGCGGGTGCCCGGCCGGCCGGGGTTGCCGGGGCTGCCGGGGCGGCGGCTGCGGCCGCCGCGGCGGGGCTCGGGGAGGCGGGGGCCTGGTTGCCGCCGCTGGGGCCGCCACCGCCGCTGATGCTGCCGTCCGCGCCGCGCACCGGCAGCGCCTCGGCCCCGTCCTGGGTGATCCGGGTGGCGCCGATGTAGTCGCGCTGGTCGATGGTGTCGTAGCGGATCACCGCGCCGGTGTGCGGCGCGTCGATCATGAATCCGCCGCCGACGTAGATGCCGACGTGGTGGATCGAGCGCGGGTCGTTCAGGTCGTTGGCGAAGAACACCAGGTCGCCGGGGCGCAGTTCGCTCCGGGAGGGGTGCTCGCCGGCGTACCACTGGTCGTTGGCCACCCGGGGGAGCTTGATGCCGACGCTCTCGAACGCGGCCTGGGTGAGGCCGGAGCAGTCGAAGCGGCCGTTCTGCGAGGGCAGGCCCTCGCCGCCCCACAGGTAGGGGGTGCCGAGCTTGGTCTGGGCGTAGTAGATCGCCCCGGCCGCCTGCCGGGAGAGGCCGACCGACCCGCCGGTCACGGGCGCGGTGAAGCTGCGGGCCAGCGACTGGATGTTGCGGACGTAGCCCTGGGTCTCCTTGTACCCGGGGACGCCGCCCGCCCTTATCACCGCGTACGGGCCGGCGTTGTAGGCGGCGAGCATGTTGGCCTGCCGGTCGCCGGGCACGGTGGAGACGTCCTTGGCCAGCGCGCAGTCGTAGGTGGCGGCCGAGGCGATGGCGTCGGAGGCGTCCCAGATGTCCCGCTTGCCGTCGTTGTTCCCGTCCGTCCCGTAGGAGGCCCAGGTGCCCTCCAGGAACTGGGCCATCCCGTACGCCTTGGCGGGGCTGCGGGCCGAGGGGTCGAAACCGCTCTCCTGGTAGAGCTGGGCGGCCAGCATCGGGGGGGAGATCTCGGGGCACAGGGTGCCCCATTTCTGGATGAGCGGCTGGTAGGCGGCGGGAACCGTGCCGGCGGAGAGCGCGAGGTTGTTTCCGGCCGGCTGGGCGGCGCCGCTCGCGGCGAACGTCCCGACACTGACCAGGCCGACGAATCCGACCGTCACAACTGCCGCAGCGGCGGCGGCAGCGCCTGCCTTGCGGAGTACCATCAGCACCATCCCGACGAAGCGTCAGTCAGTAGTGTCCCGGAAGGCGTTGCTCAGCGCAATCATCGCGAACACATAGAGTGAGCCGTATCCTTCGTACGGTGGACATCCTGTCGTACGTGACCCGTGCCGCACGACCAATCCGCGAGAAGTAGCCAAGTCGACATCAGATCTGGCCAAGAATAGGACCGGCCCCTTCGCTCGACCATGGTTCGGGGCCTTGAATTTGCCTGATCGGGCGGTGAGATGGAAATGAACCTGAGCAGCGTGGACAGCAAGGTGATCGGGTACCTGGCGGAGGATCCGCCGAAGAAAGCCAATATCGACACCATCATCGGTGGGATCGCGCCCGACTGGGGCCCGTTCGCCAGCCTGGGCTCGGAGGCCCGGGTGATGGTGGAGGTCGTCATGGCCGTCGCCATCCTGGCCTGTCTGGGCCTGGCGGTGTGGGGTGCGGCCAAGCAGCGGATCGGCGCCACCGCGATGAGGGACACCTTCAGCGCCGAACAGGGCAAGGGGCTGATCATCGCGGGTCTGACCGGCGTGTTCATCATCGGTTCGCTGGGCACCCTGTTCACCATTGTCTACGGCATGGCCATCTGACGGTCAGATAGTCGTCCCGGCGGGCCGGTCCTACCGCGTCTGCTGGGTCCGTCGTGTTTCACCACCGGAGCCCCGCCAGGGCTCCCCGCACCTGGAGGGCCGCCGTGCCGTTGTCCGACGACCAGCCGCACACCCGTACGCGGCTCCCGGTCGCCGAACAGGCCTCCTACCAGGTGAGCGGGCGTCAGCCCCGCCCGCTGCGAACCCTGCTGGCCGTCCTGGTGGTGGTCACCCTGCTGGTGCTGGCGATCTCCATCGCCAACCGCGGCAAGCCCGACCCGGGCAGCGGCTCGTCCTCCACCGACCGGGCCGCCGGCTCCGGTGGGGCCGGCGGGACCGGCGGTACGCCCGCCCCGGCGCAGACCGCGGCCACCGGGCAGCAGCCCGTCACCACCAGCGCGGGCGGCGTGGCCAACGGCTTCCCGCACACCGACCAGGGCGCCCAGTCCGCGGCCGCGAACTACGCGGTGGCCCTCGGCTCGGCCGAGATGTTCCGCGCCGAGACCCGGCACCCGCTGGTGGCCACCGTCGCCGACCCGAGCGTGACCCCGCAGCTCCAGGAGCGGCTGGACAAGGCGTTCGGCCCGGAGACGGTCACCGGCTTCGGCCTGGACGCCCAGGGCAAGGCGCCCAAGGGCCTGACGTTCGTCAGCCGCAGCGTCCCGGTCGGCACCCGGACCACCAACTCCGCGGACACCGCGACCAAGGTCGAGGTGTGGTGCACAGGCCTGGTCGGCCTCGCCGGGGCCAACTCGACCAACCCGGTCTCCGAGAACTGGTACACGCTGACCGTCACCATGCGCTGGAGCGGCAGCGACTGGAAGCTCACCGACTTCTCCCGCGTCGCCGGCCCGGCACCCGTTCCCGGGGACCAGCAGGCGGCCACCGCCGAGGACATCACCAATGCCGTCCAGCAGTTCGGAGGCTTCCGCTATGCCCGCTGACGGTCCGATCCCCGCGTTCGCCCGACGGGCCGGCGCGCTCGGCGGTGCGATGGCGACGCTCCAGCTGATGGCCCTGGCGGTCGCGCAGCGGGCCTTCGCCGACCCGACGCCGTCGCCGACGCCCTCGCCGAGCCGCTCCTGCTCGGTCGATCTGCCGGTGGCCGGCGCGGACCAGCTCTGCGCCCCGCCGGGGGCGGTGACGGTGCCGGGGACCGGAGCCGTCACCGGGGCCACCGACCCGCTCGGTTCGCTCGCCAAGGGCTGCGCCCAGGCCGCCGCGTGGGTGGTCCGCAAGCTGTCCGGCGCGATCGACGGCACCACCCAGGTCGACTTCACCAACGCCGCCTTCCTCCAGCAGTACGCGGTGGTCTTCGCCGGCTCGACCATCATCACGCTGGTGCTGTGGCTGCTCGCCGTCACCAAGCGGGCGGTCCGCGGCGCCCCGCTCGGCCAGGCCTTCGCCGAGGCGATCGGCTTCCTGTGGCTGACCGTGGTGGCCTCCGCCTTCACCCCGCTGATCCTGTTCACCCTGGTCAGCGTGACCGACGGGCTGACCGCCGCGATCGCGGCCGGCACCAAGTCGGACACCGGCACCTACCTGGGCGGCTTCGCCGACACGCTGGAGAAGGGGACGATCGGCGGCGGCCCGCTGATCCTGATCATCGTCTCGCTGGTGGCGGTGCTGGCCGCGGCCGTGCTCTGGATCGAGCTGCTGATCCGGGCCGCGATGCTCTACGTCGGCGCGCTGCTGGGCACCGCCGTGTACGCCGGCCTGGTCGACAAGCAGCTCTGGAAGCACGTCCGCCGCTGGGCCGGGCTGATGCTGGCGGTCGACCTGGCCAAGCCGATCATCGTGATCATCCTCGGCCTGGCCGGCGCGGTCGCCACCGGAGCCGGGGCCGACGACGACTTCGCCAGGGTGCTGTCCGGCCTGGCCATCCTGTTCCTGTCGATCTTCGCCAGCGCCGCCGTCTACCGCTTCGTGCCGGGTCTCGGCGACGAGATGCTCCACCTGCGCAACGCCCGCGCCGGCGCGGTCTCGGCCGGCTCCGCGATGATCAGCGGCCCGGCCAACCTGGTGAAGCAGGGGATCTCCACCCACGGCTCGCGCGGCGGCCCGCAGGCCGCCAACGCCTCGTCGGGCAGCGGCAGCGGCGGCGGCTCGGTCGCCCCCGGCATCGCCGCGCACGCCGGCCGCACCCCCGCGGCCGCACCCCCGCCGCAGGGCCCGTCCCTGAACCGTGACAGCAACTCAGCGAAGGGAGGGTGACGGGTCGGTGAGCAGCGAACCGCTCGGCCAGTACGGAGCCCAGTACGCCCAGCCGTACGTCCACCAGCGCCGCACGTACCTGATCGGCAAGTCCCGGCCCAATGCGCCGATCGGGCGCAACCGGGAGACCGGGGAGATCGTGCTGATCATCTTCGGCGCCTTCCTCGGCATGATGTGGGGCCTGCTGACGCCGATCCTGCCGTTGCGGATCGCCGGGCTGGTCGGCTTCCCGCTGCTCGCCATCATGGCGGTCTACGTGCCCTACCGGCGGCGCACCTTCTACAAGTGGGCGGAGATCAACCGGACCTACCGCCGGACGCTGCGCAGCGGCCGGGCGCTCTGGAAGTCCGAGGTGATCGACGCCGGCACCCGGCTGGACGGGCGGGAGATCGAGATCGGTCCGCCGCCCGGGGTGGGCCGGCTGCGCTGGCTGAGCGCGCCGTTCGGGCCGGACGAGGTCGCGGTGCTGATGCACCTGGAGCGCCGGACCGTCACCGCCGCGATCGAGATCGAGGGCCCGGGCGTCGGGCTGCGCGACTCGGAGGACCAGGAGACCCTGGTCGACCGGTTCGGCACGCTGCTCAAGCACGTGGCCAACGGCGACGGCTTCGTGACCCGGCTGCAGATCCTGGCCCGGACCCTGCCCGCCGACCCGGACGCGCACGCCAAGGACGTCGAGCGGCGCGGCGCCCAGGACGCCCCGCGCTGGCTGCAGGACTCCTACGACCAGCTGCAGTCGATGGTGTCGACCTCCTCCGAGCAGCACCGGGCCTACCTGGTGGCCTGCATGCACTACACCCGGGACCTGGCCGCCGAGGCGCACGCGATGGGCCGGGACGCCACCGGGCGCCGGACCAAGGACGACGACGGGCTGGCCGCGGTGATGGCCCGCGAGCTGACCGACATCTGCGCCCGGCTGGCCGAGGCCGACATCCGGGTCCGCCAGCCGCTCGGCCAGGCCCGGCTGGCCTCGCTGGTGCACTCGATGTACGACCCGGACCACCCGATCGACCACCTGCAGGCGATGAGCCGGCGCAACGCCTGGCCGGCCGAGCTGGACGCGACCCACCCGCAGCTGCTCCAGGCGAAGACCCGGGAGTCGGCGACCCGGGAGCCGTGGTGCCACGCCACCGCCTGGATCAAGGAGTGGCCGCTCACCCCGGTGGGCGTCAACTTCCTGGCCCCGCTGCTGGTGCACACCCCGGACGTGATCCGCACGGTGGCCGTCACCATGGACCTGGAGCCGACCGACGTCGCCATCGAGCGGATGCTGACCGAGAAGACCAACGACGAGGCGGAGGCCAACCGCGCGGCCAAGATGAACCGCACGGTCGACCCGCGGGACCTGGCCCACACCGGCCGGGTCGACCAGCGCGGCGACGACCTCGCCTCCGGCGCGGCCGGCGTCAACCTGGTCGGCTACCTGACCGTCTCGGCCCGCAGCCCCGAGGCGCTGGCCCGGGACAAGCGGACCATCCGGGCCTCGGCCGGCAAGAGCTACCTCAAGCTGGAGTGGTGCGACCGCGAGCACCACCGGGCGTTCGTCAACACGCTCCCGTTCGCCACCGGCATCCGCCGCTGACCCCTCCGGAGGCACCGTCATGGCGATCGGCAACCTCACCGATGCCTTCACCAGCCTGATGTTCGGCAAGGTGGAGACCACCCGGCTCCCCGTCCGCACCTCCACCGGCCAGGCCCAGGCCGTCTACCTGCCCACCGCCGCCCCTGGCCTGGGCGACTCGGGCGTGATCATCGGCCGCGAGGTGTACAGCGGGAAGGGCTACGTCTACGACCCGTTCCAGCTGTACGGCCAGCAGCTGCCCGCGCCGCACTGGCTGGTGCTCGGCGAGTCCGGCAACGGCAAGTCGGCGCTCGAGAAGACGTACGTGCTGCGCCAGCTGCGCTTCCGGGACCGCCAGGTGGTGGTGCTGGACGCGCAGGGCGAGGACGGGGTCGGCGAGTGGAACCTGATCGCCAACGCGCTCGGCATAAAGTCGATCCGGCTCGACCCGATGTCGGCCCGGGACGGCGGGGTGCGGCTCAACCCGCTGGACCCGTCGATCACCACCACCGGCCAGCTGTCGCTGCTGCGCACCATCATCGAGGTGGCGATGGGGCACGGTCTGGACGAGCGGGCGGGCTTCGCGCTGAAGGCCGCGCACGCCCACGTGGTGGCCTCCGTGACGGACCGCCAGCCGGTGCTGGACGACATCATCACCACGCTGCGCAGCCCGGAGCTGGCCTCGCTGGAGTCGCTCGGGGTCGCGGTGGACGACGTGCAGTCCTGGGGCCTGGACGTGGCGCTGGTGCTGGACCGGCTGGTCGACGGCGACCTGCGCGGCATGTTCGACGGGCCGACCACGGACGGCATCGACCTGGACGCGCCGCTGATCGTCTTCGACCTCTCGCACATCGACCGCAACTCGATCGCGATGCCGATCCTGATGGCGATCGTCGGCGTCTGGCTGGAGCACACCTGGCTGCGGCCGGACCGGGTGAAGCGGATCTTCCTGGTCGAGGAGGCCTGGCACATCATCAACAGCCCGTTCGTGGCGCAGCTGTTCCAGCGGCTGCTGAAGTTCGGGCGCCGGCTCGGCCTGTCCTTCGTCGCGGTGGTGCACCACCTGTCCGACGTGGTGGACGGGGCGGCGGCCAAGGAGGCCTCGGCGATCCTCAAGATGGCGTCCACCCGGACCATCTACATGCAGAAGGCCGAGGAGGCGCGGTCGACCGGGCGGGTGCTGGGGCTGCCGCGCTGGGCGGTGGAGATCATCCCGACCCTCTCGCCGGGCATCGCGGTCTGGGACGTCAACGGCAACGTCCAGGTGGTGAAGCACATCATCACCGAGGCCGAGCGTCCGCTGGTCTACACCGACCGGGCGATGACCGAGGACGCGGTGGAGGAACGCCAGCGTGCCGAGCGGCAGTTGGCGGCCGAGCCGCGGCGCTGACCGCGCCGCACCGGACGGCACCACCTGCGAGCGCCCCGCCGGGACGGATCCGGCGGGGCGTCAGTTCGTCCGCGCCGTCGTCGGATCCTCGGTTTCACGTCGTGTCCAGGAAACCCTCCCGTTACGCCCAGGGTCCTGACAGCTACGCGCGTTGACCCTAGGCTTCTCTGGTTCGATCGGCACACCCGCCAGCCCGGCCCCGTCCCACAGCGGGGCCCCGACTGTCCAGGGGATCCCTCATGCCCAACACCGGTCTCTCCGGTCGCTACCGCAGGGCGACGTACGCCGTCGCCGCCGCCGCGGGCCTGCTCGGCACGGTGCTCGTGCCCGGCGTCGCCCAGGCGCACGGCCACCACCAGCCCAAGGTCGTCGACCTCCAGCTGCTGGCGATCAACGACTTCCACGGCAACCTGGAGCCCCCGGCGGGCTCCTCGGGCACCATCAAGGAGATCGACCCGGTCACCAAGCAGACCGTGTCGACCCCGGCCGGCGGCATCGAGTACCTGGCCACCGCGCTGCGCCAGGCCCGCAAGGGCCACGACAACTCGCTGACGGTGGCGGCCGGTGACATCGTCGGCGCCAGCCCGCTGATGTCCGGCCTGTTCCACGACGAGCCGACCGTCGAGGCGATGAACAAGCTCGGCCTGGACGTCACCAGTGTCGGCAACCACGAGTTCGACGAGGGTGCCAAGGAGCTGCTGCGGCTCCAGAACGGCGGCTGCCACCCGACCGACGGCTGCTACACCAAGGGTCGCAAGTTCAAGGGCGCCGACTTCGAGTACCTGGCCGCCAACGTCACCGACGAGAAGACCGGCAAGCCGATCCTGGACCCGTACTGGGTGACCAAGGTCGACGGCGTCAAGGTCGGCTTCATCGGGGTGACGCTGGAGGGCACGCCCAACATCGTGACCGCCGAGGGCGTCAAGGGCCTCAAGTTCGGCAACGAGGTCACCACGATCAACAAGTACGCCGCGGAGCTCAAGCGCAAGGGCGTCGACTCGATCGTGGCCCTGATCCACGAGGGCGGCTACCCGGCCAGCCCGGTCTACGACTTCGACTGCGGCGCGGGCGGCTCCGGCGTCTCCGGCCCGATCGTGGACATCGCCAAGAAGATCGACCCGGCCGTCGGCGCGATCGTCACCGGCCACACCCACAACGCCTACGCGTGCAGCATCCCGGACCCGAACGGCGTGCCGCGCTCGGTGACCAGCGCCGCCTCCTTCGGCCGGCTCTACACCGAGATCGACCTGAAGCTGGACAAGCGCTCCGGCGAGATCATCCGCCCCTCGGTCACCGCCGCCAACCACGTGGTGCGGCAGAGCCTGCCCAAGGCCGAGGACATGACCAAGCTGATCGCGTACTACAACAAGCTGGCCGCCCCGATCGCCAACCGCCCGCTCGGCTTCATCGGCGCGGACATCAACGGCCGCGGCTCCCTCGACTTCGAGAAGCCGCTCGGTGACGTGATCGCCGACGCCCAGCTGGCCGGCCTGGCGCCCAAGGACAAGGGCGGCGCGCAGATCGCCTTCATGAACCCCGGCGGCATCCGCTCCGACCTGGTCTACAAGGCCTCCGGGGCCGAGGGCGACGGCGTGGTGACCTACGGCGAGGCGTTCACCGTCCAGCCGTTCACCAACATGATGCAGGTCAAGACGCTCACCGGGGCCCAGCTGGTGCAGCTGCTCCAGCAGCAGGTCAGCGGCCTGAACGAGGCCTCGCCGAAGATCCTGCAGAACTCGGCCGGCTTCAGCTACACGCTGGACCTGACCAAGGCCGGCGCCGCCCGGATCGTGGTCGACTCGGTCAAGCTGAACGGCGCCCCGATCGACCCGGCCGCCTCGTACCGGGTCGCGGCCAACGAGTTCCTGGCCGGTGGCGGCGACGGCTTCCCGGCCTTCGCGGCCGGCACCGACAAGCTGGTCGGCGTCTCCGACCTCGACCTGTTCGCCGCCTACCTGGGCGCCAACAGCAAGGCCGGCGCCCCGCTGCCGGTCCCGGCGCAGGACCGGATCAAGATCATCGGTAACGGTCAGGACCAGGACTGACCGGTCGCGGCACAGCGGGGCGGGGCACCTCCGGGTGCCCCGCCCTCGGCGTTCCCGGCCCGGGGCCGGTCAGTCCTGCCCCTGGGCACCGTCGGTGTCCGGGCGGTCCGGCTGGCCGGGCAGGCGCAGGGTGGCCAGCGCGCCCGGGGCGCCGTCCGCCGCCGGGCCGAGCGCGACCTCGCCGCCGCTGTCCCGGACGGCCTGCGCCACGATCGACAGCCCCAGCCCGGAGCCCGGCAGCTGCCGGGAGGACGGCGAGCGCCAGAACCGGTCGAAGACGTACGGCAGTTCCTCCGCCGGGATGCCCGGACCGTGGTCGCGGACGGTCAGCCGGCCGGCCCGCAGCGCCACCTCGACCGTGCCGCCGCTCGGGCTGTACTTGACCGCGTTGTCCAGCAGGTTGATCACCGCCCGCTCCAGCGCCGGCCCGTCGCCGTGCACGTACCAGGGCTCGACGGCGAGCTCGAAGGTCAGCCCCGGGCCGCGCAGCCGGGCCCGGTCGACCGCCCGGTGGGTGATCTCGTGCAGGGCGAGCACGCTCAGGTTCTGGCCCGGCTTGGGCGAGTCCGGGCGGGAGAGCTGCAGCAGGTCGCCGATCAGCAGGGTGAGTTCCTGCATCTGCGCCTTCATGTTGGCCAGCATCTTCGCCCGGGTCGCGGGTGGCAGCGCGCGGCCGGTGTCGTCGCTGCGGATCAGCAGGTCGACGTTGGTGCGCAGCGAGGTGAGCGGGGTGCGCAGTTCGTGGCCGGCGTCGGCGATCAGCCGGGTCTGGCGCTCGCGGGAGTTGGCGAGCGCGGTGGACATGGAGTTGAACGAGGTGGCCAGCCGGGCGATCTCGTCGCTGCCGTGCACCGGGATGGTGGTGCCGACCTCCTCGGTGCGGGCGATGTGCTCGACCACCCCGGTCAGGTCGTCCACCGGCTTCAACGCCGACCGGGCCACCAGCCGGCCGATGAACCCGGCGCCGACGGTGCCGACACCGACCACGCCGAGCAGGATCAGCGCGAGGTTGTTGAGCGAGTTCTGGACGTTCTCGATCGGAAGGGCGACCAGGGCGACGTACTGCTTGATGGTCTGGTTGGGCAGTCGGACGTCGATCGGAACGACCCGGACCACGGCGGCCGTCCCGTCGGCGTACTCGCCGTCCCGGAAGCCGGCGGTGTGGCCGCCGATGGCGGCGAGGTCGCCCGGTTCGGTGCGGATGGCGTGCGCGTCCCCGTCCTGGAAGCAGGCGGAGCCGTCAGGGGCGATCAGTTCGATGTCCCACTTGAGCGGGCGCAGCGGGATGCCGTCCGGGGAGCGCCGGGCCGCGGCCAGGGCGGCGGCCGGGGTGGAGTCGCAGGTGAAGGAGTTCTCGCGCCGAGAGGGGCCGACGAACAGCGAGTCCGCCTCCGTCAGGTTGCTGTGGACCTGCTCGTACAGCCGGTCGCGGACCAGGAACCAGCAGGCCAGGGCGGACAGGGCGATGGCGATCGCCACCGCGGCGGCGGTCAGCATGGAGAGCCGGCTGCGCAGCGAGCGGCCCCGGTACCACCCGACCGGGCGCAGGCGCCGGGGTCGCTTCGGCGGGTGGGTGGGCCTCGGCGGGACGGCGTCGCTCACGCCGCTGCGCCGTTGGCGCTGCGCAGGGCGTAGCCGACGCCGCGGACGGTCTGGATGACCCGGGACATGCCGCCCTGCTCGGTCTTGCGCCGCAGGTACATCACGTACACGTCCAGGGAGTTGGAGGAGGGCTCGAAGTCGAAGCCCCAGACCGCCTTGAGGATCTGTTCGCGGGTCAGCACCTGCCGCGGGTGCGAGAGGAACATCTCCAGCAGCATGAACTCGGTGCGGGTGAGCTCGATCGGGCGGCCCTCGCGGGTGACCTCGCGGGTGGCCAGGTTCATCCGCAGGTCGGCGAAGGCGAGCACCTCGCTGTCGTCGGTCTCCACCGAGGCCCGGGCCGCGGCCTCGGCGGCCAGGGCGTTGCGGCGCAGCAGGGCCCGGACCCGGGCGAGCAGTTCGTCCAGTTCGAAGGGCTTGGCCAGGTAGTCGTCGGCGCCGACGTCCAGGCCGGTGACCCGGTCGCCGACCGCGTCCCGGGCGGTGAGCATCAGGACCGGCACGGCGTCCCCGCGCGAGCGCATCCGGCGGACGGTGGTGAGCCCGTCCATCCGCGGCATCATGATGTCGAGCAGGACCAGGTCGGGCCGCTGGCGCTCGACCGCCTCCAGGGCCTCGTAGCCGTCGGTGGCGGTGGCCACCTCGTAGCCCTCGAAGGCGAGGCTGCTCTCCAGGGCGTCCCGCAGCGCGGGTTCGTCGTCGACCACCAGGACGCGGGCGGTGGGGCCCGCGGCCTCGGCAGGGGTGCGGTCGTCGGCGGGGGGATTCATGGGCTCGGGCCCTTTCTGAGTCCGTACGGTGTGGCCATTGTCCTGCGGGGAGGGCCGTTTCAGAGGTTCTGACCGGCCTGCATCTTGCTGAGCACCTGCTTGACGTCGTCGATCGGGATGGCGAAGCCGAGGCCGACGCTGCCCGCGCTGCTGGAGCCCGCGGTGGAGCTGGAGCCGCCGGCCGAGTACATCGCGGAGTTGATCCCGATCACCTGGCCGTTGGCGTTGAGCAGCGGGCCGCCGGAGTTGCCGGGGTTGAGCGCGGCGTCGGTCTGCAGGGCCTGGTAGGTGGCGGTGTCGCCGGTCGCGGCGGAGCGGTTGCCGGTCAGGCCGGGCAGGTTGGGGAAGCCGAAGCCGCCGTTGCCCTGGGTGGCGCCCTCGTCGACCTGGACGGAGACCTTGCGGTCCTTGGCACTGATGATGCCGGAGGTGACGGTGCCGGTCAGGCCTTCGGGGTTGCCGATGGCGACCACCGAGTCGCCGACCTGGACGTTCGAGGAGTCGCCGAGGACGGCGGGGGTCAGGCCGCTCACCCCGGTGGCGTCGATGACCGCGACGTCCAGCGACTTGTCGGTGCCGGTGACGGTGGCGGCCGCCGTCCTGCCGTCGCTGAAGGTGACGGTGGTCTGCCCGCCCTCGGAGACGGCGCCGGAGATCACGTGGTAGTTGGTGAGGATCTGGCCGCCGGAGGTGAGCACCACGCCGGTGCCGGTGGCGGTGCCGCCGGCGGTCTTCACGGTGATCTGGACGACGCTGGGGGAGACGGCGGCGGCGACCGCGGCGACGTTCGCGGTGCCGTCGGACTTCGCCGAGACCGGGCTGACGATGGTGGCGGCGGCGGAGTGGCCGTCGCGGGCCTCGGCGAGCACGCCGCCGGAGACACCGCCGATCAGCGCTGCGACGCTCGCGACCGCGGCGACCAGCAGCAGCCGGCCCTTGAGCAGGCCGCGGCGGGCGTGGCTGCCGCGGGCGGCGTGCGCCCCCGGTTGGGCGTGGCCCTGGGGGTCGGTGTGCTCGGGCGGGGTGGGCGGCTCGGGGGCGTCGCTCCAGGCCTGCTGGTGCGGGCCGTCCTCGGCCCGGAACACCGTGCCCTCCAGGACGTGTGCGGTCGGTGCCTCGGCGGGCTGCGGCGGCGCCCAGCCGGGCCGGCCGTACGGGTCGTGGCTGCCGTGGCCACCGGGGGCGCCGTGGGCGTCCTGGGTGCCGTACGGGCCGGTGACGCCGTGGGCGTCGTCAGGGTGCTGCTGGCCGGGGTTGCTGCGCTGCTGCTCGCTCATGGAGCAAAGGTCCGCCCGGATCATGAGGATCCGATGAGAGTCGGGTCAGAGCCTTCCGAGAAGCCCGTTCGGTTCTCATAAAGCCTGGTCAGCGTACGGATCGCGGCCGGGCCCCCGCGGCGGGGATCACCGCTGGTCGGGGGACCCGCAGCCGCAGGAACGCCGGACCACCAGGTGCGAGGGGAACTTGCGGACCCGCTCGGTGCCGGAGCCGGGAACCATCAGCGAGTCGTCCAGCACCAGGTCGACGGCGGCCCGGGCCATCGCGTCCCGGTCCGAGGCGACGGTGGTCAGCGGCGGGTCGGCGAGCGCGGCCTCGGGGATGTCGTCGAAGCCGGCCACCGCGAGGTCCTCGGGCACCCGCAGGCCGACCTCGCGGGCGGCCCGCAGCACGCCGATCGCCTGGTCGTCGGTGGAGCAGAAGATGGCCGGCGGGCGCTGCGGGGAGCGCAGCAGCTTCACCGCGACCTCGTAGGCGCCGTAGCGGTGGAAGGGGGCGTCCACCAGGTTGGGCTCCACCGGCAGCCCGTGCGACTCCATGGCGCGCTGCCAGCCCTCGACGTGGTCGATGACCGGGTCGCCGGGCGCGGGGGACTCCACCGGGCCGCCGAAGCAGACCACGTACGGGTGGCCGTGCTCCTCCAGCAGGTGGCGGACGGCGACCTCGGCGCCGACCACGTCCTCGGTGACCACCGCGACGTCGTCGATCGCCTCGGGGCGGCGGTGCAGCAGCACCACCTTGGCGCCCTCCATGGCGGCGAACTCCTCGGCGGCGCGCTGCGAGGGGCCCTGGCTGACCAGGATCAGGCCGGACACCCGCATGCCGAGGAAGGCGCGGACGTAGTGCACCTCGCGGTCGTCGACGTAGTCGGAGTTGCCGATCAGGACGAGCTTGCCGCGCTCGGAGGCGGCCCGTTCCACGGCGTGCGCCATCTCGGCGAAGAACGGCTGCCGGGCGTCCGGCACCACCATGCCGATCAGGTTGGTGCGGCGGGAGGCCATCGCCTGGGCGACGCTGTTCGGCCGGTAGCCGAGCTGCTCGATCGCCGCGAGGACCTTCTCCCGGGTAGCGGGCGCGACCGGGCGCGGCCCATTGTTGATCACGTAGCTGACGACCGCGGTCGAGGTCCCAGCCAGTCGGGCTACATCGTCGCGCGTCACCTTGGCCACGCAGGGAGTCTACGCGGGTCGCACGGTCGCGCCATGAGCGGAGTCACGGTGCTTTCGGCGGGGCCGCGCCGGATCCGGGCATACCGGGGCAAGGCGGTGCGGCCTGCGGGCCGAGCCGATGCGGCCGGCGGGGTGCGGCCCGCCGGCCCGGCCGGTTCAGAGCTGTCGCGACGCCGCGCCGGAGCGCTCCTGGGCGCCGCCGGAGCGGTCGGCGCCGGAGCGGTCGCCGCCCGAGCCGGCGGCCCGGTCGCCCTTGTCCGCCTTGTCGGGCACCACGAAGCGGTAGCCGACGTTGCGCACGGTGCCGATCAGCTGCTCGTGCTCGACCCCGAGCTTGGCCCGCAGCCGCCGGACGTGGACGTCCACGGTGCGGGTGCCGCCGAAGTAGTCGTAGCCCCAGACCTCCTGCAGCAGCTGGGCCCGGGTGAAGACCCGGCCGGGGTGCTGGGCGAGGTACTTCAGCAGCTCGAACTCCTTGAAGGTGAGGTCGAGCACCCGGCCCTTGAGCTTGGCCGAGTAGGTGGCCTCGTCGACCGAGAGGTCGCCGTTGCGGATCTCCATCGGGCTGTCGTCGACCGAGACCTGGAGCCGGCCGGTGGCCAGCCGCAGCCGGGCCTCGACCTCGGCCGGGCCGGCGGTGTCCAGCAGGACGTCGTCGATGCCCCACTCGGCGGTGACGGCGGCCAGGCCGCCCTCGGTGACCACCAGGATCAGCGGGCACCCGATGCCGGTGGACCGCAGCAGCTGGCACAGGCTGCGGATCTGCGGCAGGTCCCGCCGGCCGTCGACCAGGATGACGTCCGCACTGGGGGTGTCGACCAGGGCCGACCCCTCGGCGGGCGCCACCCGGACGTTGTGCAGCAGCAGCCCGAGGGCCGGCAGCACCTCGGCGGACGGCTGCAGGGCGTTGGTGAGCAGGAGGAGAGAACTCATACCCGGTAGTCCCCTTTCCGGGTCGTCGCGTACGCGGGGCGTCGGGGGCGGTGGCGGCCCGGCGCCGCGTGGCGGGGTGGGGGAACGTCCGCAGGGTGAGATCCGGCCGGCCCGGCGGGACGCACGGCGGCGCGGAGCCGGTGCCCGGGGTCCCGCAACCCCTGGCGCTCCGCCGCTGCCCTGCCCATCCGTGAACCTTCCGGTCTGTGCCCGCGCCGGGCGGGGGCCCGGCGCCGATTGCTTCACCCCGGCGCGGCGGCGGCACACCGTTGTACCGCGTGCGCGGGGTGGCCCTCGCGTACGGCGCGGGTGGGGCGCCGTTCGCAAGGACGTCCGTACTGGCGTCCTGAAAGCACAAAAGGACCCGGGGGCGACTCTGCCCGGATCCCTTACGCCCTGAGCTTAGCCGACCACACCGCGCTGCGGGAGGGCGGAACGGGCGCCGGCGGGCCGTTGCGGGCCCCGCGGGCCGTGACCTCCGCCACCAGGTCGAGCTCTCCGCCGGCCCCGGGGCGACCTGGGGTGTTGTCACCCGGCCGGGTGATGGGGTCATCATGGGAGCCGCACCGGCCGCACCGTACGTGTACACCTTTGGCGTGGGCGGCCCGGCGCAGGAGCCGGCCGCCGCACCGGGCGAGGATCACTGGAAGGGGTTGCCATGACTGCGACCACCGATGTGCTGCCCGCGTCCGGCTCACCCGCACGGGTGAGCGGCACCGTCCGCTACTGGGCCGCGGCCAAGTCCGAGGCCGGGATCGCCGAGGAGCCCTACCTGGCCGCCACACTGGCCGAGGCGCTGGCCGGGGTGCGCGCCCGGCACGCGGACCGGCCCGGACTGCTGCGGGTGCTCGGGGTCTGCTCGTACCTGGTGGACGGCGATCCGGTCGGCACCCGGGACCACGCCGGGGTGCCGCTGCGGGCCGGGGGCACCGTCGAGGTGCTGCCGCCCTTCGCCGGCGGCTGAGCGGGCGGCTCCGGGTGGGCAGCTCTGGGTGGGCGGCTCTCGGTGGGCGGCTCCGGGTGGGCGGGCCGCCCGCGGCAGGAGCGGGTGGCTCAGGAACCATCGCCCCCGGCGAGATCGTCGTATCTCCGTACTGCTGTGAGGATGGACCATTGCGGCGCCGTACGGCGGTGACGACCCCTGGGGGAGTGAGATGCGCGGCTGGCTGAAGCTGACGATCGGTCTCGGTGTGCTGGCCGGCCTGCTGGTCGGGGCGGACCGGGTCGCGGTCGGGGTGGCCGAGGACGAGGCCGCCGACCGGCTGGTGAGCAGCGGGCGGCTGAGCACCCGGCCCAGCGTCTCGATCGACGGGTTCCCCTTCCTCACCCAGGCGGTCTCCGGCGAGTTCGACGGCGTCCGGCTGTCGGCCGCCGACGTGCAGGTGAGCGACGGGCGCCAGCAGGTCGCGGTGCACGGGTTCACCGCGCGGCTGTCCGGGGTGACGGTGGGCGGCTCGTACCGCAGCGCGACCGTGCGCAGCGCCACCGGCAGCGGGAAGATCTCCTACCCGGACGCCGCGAAGCTGGTGCAGGGGGCGGACCGGTTGGCGTTCTCGTACGGGGGGCCGGGCAAGGTGAAGGCCTCGCTGGCCGGGATCTCGATCGGCGAGGGCAACGTGCACAGCGAGGGCAACACCGTGGTCGCCGACGGCTTCCAACTCACCGTCCTGGCCTCGGCGTTGAACGGGAAGGTGAAGGACCTGCTGGCGCCCCGCAGCTTCACCCTGACCAACCTGCCGGCCGGTCTGAGCCTCGCCGGGGTGACCCCGGAGCAGGACGGTCTGCTGCTGGACTTCCGCGGCAGCGACGTCCGGCTGATCGGCTGACCCGCCGGGCCCGGCCCGCTCCGCCGTCCCGCTCCGCGAGACGGCCTGTCCAGCATCGGTGTGCGCGGTGGCCCACCGGGCCCGTTCGGGCCGCCCCTCGACCGCGCCGCTCGGGTGTCCCGGCGGCCGCGGTGGGTGAAATCCCGGCATTCGGTCGTTCTGATCTCACTATTCGACACACTGATGACAGCGGCCCCGGACTGTCCCTAGCATCGTCGTCATGAAGCGACAGGCGGATCTCACGAAGCGGCGGGCGGTAGACCTGTGCCGCGTGTCCACCTGCCTGTGTCGAATGCGCTGACCGGGCAGTTCTGACCGGTATCTCCGGCCCGCCCGACCCGCTGCGACATCCCGACCCGCGATAGTGGTCGGCGTTCGCACCCCCAGCTCCCGCGCCACCGGCCCAGGCCTCCCGCACTCCGCCCTGTCCCAGTATTCGGACAGAAGTCCGGACGGGTGCGTCCCGGTGCCCCCTGAACAGCCTCTTCCGCCAACCGCCCCCGGATGGAGAAACCACCATGAGCCGCAGCGACGTCCTGGTAGACGCCGACTGGGTCCAGGCCCGCCTGGACGACCCGAAGGTCGTCGTCGTCGAGGTCGACGAGGACACCTCCGCGTACGACAAGAACCACATCCGCAACGCCGTCCGGATCGACTGGAAGAAGGACCTCCAGGACCCGGTCCGCCGCGACTTCATCGACCAGGCCGGCTTCGAGGCGCTGCTCAGCGCCAAGGGCATCGCCAACGACGACACCGTGGTGCTCTACGGCGGCAACAACAACTGGTTCGCCTCGTACGCCTACTGGTACTTCAAGCTGTACGGCCACGGCGACGTGCGCCTGCTGGACGGCGGCCGCAAGAAGTGGGAGCTGGACTCCCGCGAGCTGGTCGTCGAGCAGCCCGAGCGCGCCCGCACCGAGTACCGCGCCCAGGCCGTGGACTCCTCGATCCGCGCCTTCCGCGACGACGTGGTGAACGCGATCGGCAGCCTCAACCTGGTCGACGTCCGCTCGCCCGACGAGTTCTCCGGCCGCCTGCTCGCCCCGGCCCACCTGCCGCAGGAGCAGTCGCAGCGCCCCGGCCACGTGCCGAGCGCCCGGAACATCCCGTGGGCGAAGAACGCCAACGACGACGGCACCTTCAAGAGCGACGACGAGCTGCGCGCGCTCTACTCCGCCGAGGGCGTCGACCTGGCGAAGGACACCATCGCCTACTGCCGGATCGGCGAGCGCTCCGCGCTCACCTGGTTCGTGCTGCACGAGCTGCTCGAGCAGCCGAACGTGAAGAACTACGACGGCTCCTGGACCGAGTACGGCAGCCTGGTGGGCGTGCCGATCGCGCTCGGCGACAACTGAGCTGCGGCTCCACCGTAAGGAAGGGAAGACACGACATGTGCGGTGCGAAGGCCGGCGGCCCGGACCTGGCAGGAGTTGACGTGGCCAGCGAGACGATCATTCAGGGTTCGGTGACCCGGGACGAGGAGCCGGTGCACGGCTACGTGCGCCTGCTCGACCAGAACGGCGATTTCACGGCGGAGGTGCCCACCTCGGCCACCGGACAGTTCCGGTTCTTCGCCCGCCCGGGGACCTGGACGCTGCGCGCCCTGGTCCCCGGCGCGAGCGTCGACCGGGTGGTGGTCGCCGCCCAGGGCGAGCTGACCGAGATCGCGATCGCGGTCTGAGTCCACCGGTGCACGATCGAGGGCCCCTGCCGAGCGGGGGCCCTCGGTCATACCCTGGAAGGGTGCGGGCTCACCGGCGCCACGTGCGCTACTTCGTGATGATGGGGGTGTGCCTGGGCCTGTTCGTGCTGGCCTGGGGCGCGGTGCGGTTCTGGTCGGTGCCGGCCGCGATCGGGATGTGCGTGGTCGCGATGGTGATCCCGCCGCTGGCGGCGGTGTTCGCCAACCGGCGCGACCCCGAGGACGACTGGTGGAACGACCCGCGCTGGGACGACCCGAAGTGGGACGAGCCCGGCCACGACCGGGACCACCCCGACCACGAGCAGCACTAGCGGACCCGGACCCGGGTCAGTAGACCAGCGCCTGCACGCCGTCCGCCATGATCTCGCTGACGAAGACCTGCGCGCCCGCGATCCGGACGCCCTCGACGGTGTCCTTCTCCCCGATCCCGCGCCGGGTCGCGCACTGGGTGCACAGCGTCACCGTGCCGGCCGCCAGGACGGAGTCCAGCAGGTCCGGCAGCGGGGCGGCGTGCGGCAGCTCGAACTCGGCCGCCCGGCCGGGCAGCGCGAACCAGGAGGACTCCCCGGTCAGCCAGAGCGAGACCTCGACACCGCTGGCGACCGCGACCGCGGCCACCGTGAAGGCCTGCGAGCAGCGCTCCGGCGCGTCCGCCCCGGCGGTGACCTTGATGACCAGCTTCTTCGACATGGGCGACACCCTAGCCCGACGTGGTGGGGCTCACCGTGAGCGCGGGATCACCGCCGGATAGACTCGGCCGCGTCCGCCCCGTATGCCTACGCCGTCAATGGGAGCACCCCGTGTCCGGTCTCGAAATCTTCTTCGACAGCCTGCTGGCTCTGATGGCCGTGCTGATCACCTGGTTCGCGATCTTCTCGGTGATGAAGCTGTACCAGGGCCAGCGCTGACCCCGACTGCCGTACGGTTGATGGCGAACCCGTCCCGACGACAGTGACCAGGAACATGATCGAGATCCCTTCCGACCTCCACAAGGACGTCGTCCCGCTGGCCTTCCTCCTGGGTACCTGGGAGGGCGCCGGGGTGCACGACTTCCCCGGCAGCGAGAAGTGCAATTTCGGCCAGGAGGTCGTCTTCCGGCACGACGGCCGCCCCTTCCTGGAGTTCCGCTCCCGCACCTGGGTGCTGAACGAGCAGGGTGAGAAGGTCCGGCCGCTGGAGAACGAGCACGCCTTCTGGCGCGTCACCAGCAATCAGCACGGCAGCAGCGGTGAGCGCGAGGTCGAGGTCTCCTCGCTGCGCGACGACGGCACCGTGGAGATCTGGTACGGCCGGCTGCACGACGGCAAGCCGCAGATCGACCTGGCCACCGACGCGGTCGCGCGGATCGAGGGCTCGGCCCCGTACAGCGGCGGCAAGCGGCTGTTCGGCCTGGTCGGCGAGGAGCTGCTCTGGGTCGGAGAGAAGACCGCGCCCGAGGTGCCGCTGCGGCCGTACATGTCGGCCCAGCTGAAGAAGGTGCTCAACCCGGCCAAGCTGATCCAGGACATCGCGGACCTTCCGGACGACGGCATCGCCTTCTTCCGCTGATCCCGCCGGTCCGCTCCCGCGGTGCCGCAAGCTGAGGGACCGACCGCCCGGTCGGTCCCTACACTTGTCTCACGACCTCGACCGGCAGGGACGACACCGTGGCCAACACCGACACCCCCGCAGAGCTCCAGCCACTCGCCGACTGGAAGACCGACCTGCGCGAGCGCGGCTACCGGCTCACCCCGCAGCGCCAGCTGGTCCTGGAGGCGGTGGACGCCCTCGACCACGCGACGCCGGACGAGATCCTCTCGCACGTCCGCAGGACCGCGAGCGGGGTGAACATCTCCACCGTGTACCGCACGCTGGAGCTGCTCGAGGAGCTCGGCCTGGTCTCGCACGCGCACCTCGGGCACGGCGCCCCGACCTACCACCTGGCCGGTCGCCACACCCACCTGCACCTGGTCTGCCGGGACTGCGACCGGATCACCGAGACCGACACCTCGATCGCGGCCCCGCTGATCGACAGCCTGCGCACCCAGCACGGCTTCGACACCGACCTCAAGCACTTCGCGATCTTCGGTCGCTGCGCCGACTGCACCGCGAAGCGGGAGCAGTCCCAGGCCGGTTGACCGCGCGACGTAAGCTGGCCGGTATGAAGAGCCCGCTGCTTGCCCTGCCCGGTGCCGTCCCCGCGGAGGGGGCCGACGAGGGCGTCGCCGCCCACTACGGCAACATCTTCCGCGAGCAGCGCGAGCTCGCCGAGGGCCGCGGCTTCGTCGACCTCTCGCACCGCGAGGTGCTCACCGTGACCGGGGACGACCGGCTGGCCTGGCTGCACCTGCTGCTCACCCAGCACGTCAGCGAGCTGCCCGCGCAGCAGGCCACCGAGGCGCTGGTGCTCTCCCCGAACGGCCACGTGGAGCACGCGCTCTACCTGGTCGACGACGGGGCCACCACCTGGGCGCACGTCGAGCCGGGCACCGGGCAGGCGCTGATCGCCTACCTGGAGAGCATGAAGTTCTTCTACCGGGTCGAGGTCACCGACGCGACCGCCGACTTCGCGGTGGTGCACCTGCCGGCCGGCTCCACCGCCTCCGCCGAGGGCGCCGCCGCGGTGCGCGAACTCCCCTACGGGCGGGACCTCTTCGTACCGCGCGCGGAGCTGTCCGCGCTCACCGCCGGTTACGGCCCGGCCGCCGGCGTCTGGGCGTACGAGGCCCTGCGGGTGGAGGCGCACCGGCCCCGGCTCGGCTTCGAGACCGACCACCGCACCATCCCGCACGAGGTGGACTGGCTGGGCAGCGCCGTCCACCTGCAGAAGGGCTGCTACCGCGGCCAGGAGACGGTCGCCCGGGTGCACAACCTGGGCCGGCCGCCGCGCCGCCTGGTCTTCCTGCACCTGGACGGCACCGAGGAGAAGCTGCCCGCGCACGGCGCCGAGGTGCGGCTGGCCGCGGACGGCGGCGAGGGCCGCCCGGTCGGCTTCGTGACCTCCTCGGCCCGCCACCACGAGCTCGGGCCGATCGCCCTGGCGCTGGTGAAGCGGAACGTCCCGGTGGACGCCGTCCTGCTGGCCGGTACCGTGCCGGCCTCCCAGGACGTGGTGGTCCCGCAGTAGGGCCGGGCCGGCTCAGACCTCCAGCAGCACGGTGAACGGACCGTCGTTCACCAGCGACACCTTCATGTCGGCGCCGAACCGCCCGGTCGCCACCTCGGCGCCCAGCGCCCGCAGTTCGGTCACCACCGCGTCCACCAGCGGTTCGGCGACCGGGCCGGGCGCCGCCGCGTTCCAGGTCGGGCGGCGGCCCTTGCGGGCGTCCCCGTAGAGCGTGAACTGGCTGATCACCAGCAGCGGCGCGGCCAGGTCGGAACAGGACCGCTCCACCCCGTCCTCGGCCGCGAAGAGCCGCACCGTCCAGAGCTTGCGGGCCAGTTGGGCCGCCTGCGCCGGGGTGTCCTGGTGGGTCACCCCGACCAGGACGCACAGCCCCGGACCCTCGATCGCGCCGACGCGCTCGCCGTCCACCGTCACGGCCGCCTGGGCCACCCGCTGCACCACTGCTCGCATGCGGCCATTCTGCCGGAGGCGCGAAGACCTCCCGCGCGCGCCGGGGTGGTGTGCCGTGCGCCCCAACGGGCGCGGGCCTGCCGGGGGATTGCCCCGGTCGTATCAGCCACCCCCGTTCGCCACGGGGCCGTTCGGGTGCTCAGGCGTGCACATGCCCGGCCGGGGTGGCACGCTGTCGGACGGCGCCGCACGGTGGACCGGCCCGCCGGGCGCGGGCGGCTCGTACACCCGTACCGGGCGGTATCGCCCGAGTGGGTGGAAGCGGGAGACCGGGGGAACCCTCGGGGCGGACCGGGCGTGCTCCCGTACGGACCCCGTACGGGAGTCAGGGCGGGATCGGATCACGGCAGGTGGCTGGATGATGGACGCGAGCGGGACGGCCCGGGAGCAGGCCGGGTGGATCGGCCGGTTGGGTCTGGATGAGCTGCGCGCCCTCCGGCGGGACGCCCAGGAGCAGGAGGCCGACCTCTCGTACCTGCGCCGGCTGCTGCACGGCCGGATGGACATCCTGCGGGCCGAGCTCGACCGCCGGCAGGTGCCGCTGGACGAGGCCGCGCTCGGCCGTCCGGCCGTCGGCCCGCTGCTGGACCGGCTGCCGGCCATCCTGGCCGACGCGCCGTCCTCGGTGCGCCGCCCGGCCCGGCACGTCACGCTCGGCCCGCCGCGCAGCCAGCAGGCCAGGACGGAGGCCGACGAACTGATGGGCGACGTGCAGCTGGCCGACCTCGGCGCGCACCCCACCGCCGAGCTGCTGGCCGCCGTGGAGCGGCTGGCCGAGCACGAGCGCGGGGTCTCCGGCCGCCGCCAGCTGCTCCAGCGGACGGCCGACGACTGCAGCGCCGAGATCACCCGCAGGTACCGTGAGGGGGAAGCACGGGTCGACGACCTGCTCACCGGGGGCTGACGGCGTCCGTCGGGGGCCGGGGCGGGGCGGCGGCCGGGCCACCCTCACCCTGTGCCCCTGGAACCCTGGAGTCACCCTCATGCCGCAGTCCGCCGCCCTGCCCGCCCTCGCCGAGGTCGTCCGGTCCGGATTCACCGAGGGCCGCCACCGCGGCTCGCTGGTCCTGCTGGCCGCCGACGGCACGGTCGACCTCGCGGTCGGCGACCCGGACGCACCGGTCTTCCCGCGCTCCACGGCCAAGCCCTTCCAGGCCGTGGCCACCCTGCGGGCCGGTCTGCCGATCGAGGGTGAGCTGCTCGCCCTGGCCGCCTCCAGCCACTCGGCAGAAACGTTTCACCTGGACGCCGTACGGCGGATACTCGCCGAGGCCGGCCTGACCGAGGCCGACCTGCAGACCCCCGCCGACCTGCCGCTGGACGAGGCCGAGGCCGAACTCCTGCTGCGCCGAGACGGTGCCCGCAGCCCGATCCTGATGGACTGCTCCGGCAAGCACGCCGGCTGGCTGGCCGCCTGCGTCGCCAACGGCTGGGACACCGCGGGCTACCTCGACCCGGCCCACCCGATCCAGCTGCTGGCCCGCGAGGCGCTCGCCGAGGCCACCGGCGAAGCCCCCGCCCACCTCGGCACCGACGGCTGCGGCGCACCGCTGCTCGCCGTCTCGCTCACCGGCCTGGCCCGCGGCTACCGCGCGCTGGTGCTGGCCGAGCCCGGCAGCGCGCCGCGCCGGGTGGCCGACGCGATGCGCAGCCACCCCGAGTACGTGGCGGGCACCCGCCGCGCCGACACCTGGCTGATGCGGGCGGTGCCGGGCGCGCTGTCCAAGATGGGCGCCGAGGCCGTCCAGGTGGTCGCGCTGGCCGACGGGCGGGCGCTCGCCTTCAAGATCGAGGACGGCGCGGAGCGGGCCCGCGGCCCGGTGCTGGCCGAGGCGCTGCGCCGGCTCGGCGTGGAGCACGAGGTGCTGGCGCGGATCGGCGCGCAGCCGCTGCACGGGGGCGGCGCGGTGGTCGGCGAGGTCCGGGCCGCCTTCTGACCGTCCGCGGCGACCGGCCTGGTGGGTGCCGACCGGCGCTCCCCGGCCGGACCGCTCCGGCGCGCGGGGCGGAGCGGGGTACGGCACGGTGGACCGGGGGGCCGTCGCCCACGCCGTACCGGACCGCTCAGGAGAGTGCCATGTCGGACCACATCTACCGCGTCACCGAGATCGTCGGCTCCTCCAGCGAGGGCGTCGACCAGGCGATCAGGAACGGCGTCGACCGGGCCTCCCGGACGCTGCGCAACCTGGACTGGTTCGAGGTGGTCCAGGTGCGCGGGCACATCGCGGACGGCCGGATCGAGCACTTTCAGGTCGGGCTGAAGGTCGGTTTCCGGCTCGACGACGAGGGCTGAGCGGGAAGCGGTTCCCCGGCCGTCGCCCGGTCGGGGAGCACCAGCGGCGCCCCCGTGCGCGGGTGGTCCAGCACCTCGACGGGATGGCCGTAGACCTCGCTCAGCAGCGGCCCGGTGAGCACCTCGCGCACCGGGCCGTCGGCCACCGCCCGGCCGGCGGCCAGCAGCACCACCCGGTCGGCGTAGGCCGCCGCCAGCGACAGGTCGTGCAGCACCACCACCACGGCGTCCCCGGCGGCGGCCCGCTGCCGGGCCAGACGCAGCACCAGCTCCTGGTGGCGCAGGTCGAGCGCGGCGGTCGGCTCGTCGAGCAGCAGCAGACCGGCCCGCTGGGCCAGCACCCGGGCCAGCGCCACCCGGGCCCGCTCGCCGCCGGAGAGCGCGGTGAACGGGCGCTCGGCGAAGGCCGCCGTCCCGGTCAGCGCCAGGGCCTCGGTGACCACCTCCTCGTCCTGGGCGGCGGCGGGGGTGCCGGCCCAGGGCGCGCGGCCCATCCGGACCACCTCGCCGACGGTGAACGGGAAGGACAGCTCGGCGGCCTGCGGCAGCAGGGCGCGGTGCAGGGCCAGTTCGGCGACCTTCAGCTCCGCCGCCGGCCGGCCGGCCAGCAGCAGCTCCCCGGCGGTGGGGGCGAGGTCGCCGGCCACCACCCCGAGCAGGGTGGACTTGCCGGCGCCGTTGGGCCCGAGCAGGGCGAGCAGCTCGCCCGCGCGGACCGTCAGGTCCACCCCGGCCAGCAGTTCCCGGCCGCCGAGCGCGAGCCGCAGCCCGCGCCCCTCGACCACCACGGCGCCGGGCTCGGCCCGGTCCGGTACGCGGCGTCGCCTCATGCCCAGCCTCCCTGGCGGCTCCGGGTGCGGCGCAGCAGCCAGAAGAAGAACGGGCTGCCGATCAGTGCGGTGAGCACGCCGAGCGGGAGTTCGGCGGGCTGCGCGACGGTGCGGGCGGCGAGGTCGCCGGTCACCAGGACCAGCGCGCCGCCGAGCATGCCGGCGGGCAGCAGGAAGCGGTGGCCCGGCCCGGCGGCCATCCGCAGCAGGTGCGGGACGATCAGGCCGACGAAGCCGATCACGCCGCTGACCGAGACGGCGGCCGCGGTGAGCAGCGCGACCACGGTGATCAGGGTGAGTCGCATCCGTTCGACGTCCACCCCGAGGTGGCGGGCCGGGCGTTCGCCGAGCGCCAGCAGGTCGAGCTTGCGCGCGTACAGCGGGGCGACCACCAGGCCGACCAGGGCGAACGGCAGGATGCCGAGCACCTTGCCCCAGGTGGCCTGGGCGAGCGAGCCGAGCTGCCAGAAGGTGACCTGGTTGATCGCGGCGCTGTCGGCGGTGAAGAGGAAGATGCCGATCAGGGCGCCGCAGAAGGCGTTCACCGCGACGCCGGTGAGCACCAGGGTGACCACTTCCGTCCGGCCGCCGGAGCGGGCCAGCGCGTAGACCGCGAAGACGGTGACCAGGCCGGCGGCGAAGGCGCAGACGGTGACCGTCCAGCTGCCGAGGGCGTCCAGGCCGAGCACGATGCAGGCGACCGCGCCGACCGCGCCGCCGGAGGAGACGCCGATCACGCCGGGCTCGGCCAGCGGGTTGCCGAAGACGCCTTGCATCAGCGCGCCGGCGCAGCCCAGCGAGCCGCCGACCAGCAGGGCGAGGACCACCCGGGGCAGTCGGACGTTCCACAGCACCGATTCGGGGACCCGGTCCAGGGCGTGGCCGCCGACTCCGATCCGGTGGGCGAGCGAGGCGAGGATGTCGCCGAGCGGGATGCCGTAGGCGCCGACCCCGGCGGCGAGCAGGGCGGCGGCCGGGACGGCGACGGCCAGGCCGGCGGTGAGCAGGGTGGTCCGGGCCGGGCGGCGGGCCGCGGTGGCTGCGACGGCGGTCATCCGGCGGCCCCGCGGGCGAGCTGGTCGGCGATCGAGCGCAGCACCTGCGGGGTGCGCGGGCCGTAGCTGAGCAGCATGCCGTCCTCGACGGACACGATCCGGCGGTCCAGGCCGGCCGGGGTCTGGGCGACGCCGGGCAGTTTCAGCAGCCCGTCGACGCCGCCGACCGACTCCAGCCCCTTGCTCATCACCAGGATCGCGTCGGGGGCGGCCTTCACCAGGGCTTCGCTGGTGAGCGGGGTGAAGTCGCGGGTGAGGCCGGCCGCGGTGCCGGCGTCGACGGCGCCGACCGCCTCCAGCAGCGAGCCGGCGCCGGACTGCGCGCCGCCGATCAGGTAGACCGAGGCGGAGCCGCGCAGGTAGAGGAAGGCGACCTTGGGCCTGCTGCTGGTGGGGGCGATGGAGGCCTGCACCTCCTTGGTACGGGCGTCGGTGCGGGCGGTGAGCTCCTGCCCGGCGGCCGGGACCCCGAGCGCGGCGGCGACCTTGGCGATCCGGCCGTCCACGTCGGCGAGTTGCTTGGCGTCGTCCAGGACGATCAGCGGGACGCCGGCGGCGCGGATCTGGTCGACCGCCTCGGCGGGGCCGGTGGAGCGGTCGGCCAGCACCACGGTGGGGTGCAGGGACAGCACGCCCTCGGCGGAGACGTCGTGGGCCTGGGTGATCACCGGTAGCGCGGCGGCCTGTTCGAAGGTGGTGGAGACGTCGCGGGCGACCACCCGGGAGCCGAGGCCGAGGCTGAAGACGATCTCGGAGAGGCTGCCGCTGAGCGGGATGATCCGGTCGGCGCTGACCACGGTGACCTGGCGGCCGTCGGCCGAGGCGGTGGTGGCCGGCAGGGCCGGGGCGGGGGTGGTGGCGATCGGCTCCACCCGGTCGGCGGTCGCGGTGGTGGCGGGGGCTGCACCGGGGTGCCCGGCGCCGCCGGCGGTGGTGCAGGAGACGGCCGCCAGCAGCAGGGCGGCGGCCGCGATCCGGGCCCGGAGTCTGGTGGTGCCGATCAAGTGCCGTCCCTTCGTTGGCCCTTGGGCCGGTGGTGGTCCTTGGCGAACTGTTGACCGGCCATGACCTCGAATGCATATATTAGGTTAGCCTTACCTTGGATGCGCAAGGGGTGGGTCGCCGCCGCCCCTGCCGCCCGCATGCCCTCCCCCTGCCGAGAAGAGTTCCGTCATGCCCCTCTCCCGACGGCTGCGCCGCTTCGTCGCCGCCCTGGTGGCCGCGCTGGCCGCGCTGCTGCCCGCCGCGACCTCCGCCGGGGCGGCCGACGGCAAGGTGGCGGGCGGGCGGCTCGACTGGGGGATCAAGCAGTCCTTCCTCAGCTACGTCACCGGCCCCATCGCGCACGGCAGTTGGAGCCTGACCCAGGGCGCGGCCACGGTCGGCGGCGCCACCTTCCGGTTCCACTCGGCGACCGGCTCCTACGACCCGGCGACCGGCGCGCTGTCCGCCTCGTTCTCCGGCGGGGTGCGGTTCCTCGGCCATCAGAACGCCGACGGCAGCCACCAACTCGACCTTCAGCTCAGCCGGTTCGCGGTGAAGGCGGACGGCAGCGGCGGCGCCGGCCTGTACGCGGACGTGACCGGCAAGGACAAGGACACCGGCGTGGTGTCCAGCACCTCGCAGACCCGGCTGGCCGACCTCGCGTTCGGCGGCGTCAACCTGCGCGGCGCCACCGGCACGCTGACCGTCAGCAACGTGCCGGCGACCCTGACCGCCGCCGGTGCCAAGGCCTTCGGCGGCTTCTACACCGCCGGGACGGCGCTCGACCCGGTCACCCTCTCGGTCAACCTGCCCGCCGAGCAGGCGCCGCGGCCGGACCCGGCCGGCCCGAAGCCGCCGGCCGGCCAGGCCCCGCAGAGCGCGACACCGACCGTCACCGCGGCCCCGGCCGACCCGTCCTCCGCGCCGCCCGGCCGGACCGAGTTCGCCAACGGCGCGCTCGACTGGGGCGTGCGCCGCACCTTCCGGGACTACGTCACCGGCGCGATCGCCAAGGGCGGCTGGCAGCTCGCCGACGGCGCCGCGGACGGCGGCGCGTTCTTCCGCTGGACGCCCGGCAAGGGCAGCTACGACCCGGCGAGCGGGGCGCTCGGCGCCGCGTTCACCGGCCGGGTGCAGTTCCGCGGCATGCAGGCCGGCGACACCTGGGGTCTGGACCTGACCCTGGCCTCCCCGAGCGTGACCGTCGCCGACGGCCGGGGAACGCTCAGCGCCGACGTGACCGGGCGCACCCCGGACGGCGCCGACCACCGGCTCACCGGCGTGCCGCTCGGCAGCTTCGACCCGGCCGCGCTCAAGGTCGAGGGCGGCCTGCTGAAGGCGGTCGAACTGCCGCTCCAGCTCACCGCGGAGGGCGCCGCCGCGCTCGGCTCGCTCTACCCGGCGGGCACCGCCATGGACCCGCTCAGCTTCGCGGTGGCGCTCGACCCGGCCGCCGCGCTCCCGCCGCTGCCGGACATCGGCAGCGCCCCACCGGCCTCCCCGGCCGCCTCCACCCCGGCCACGCCCGCGGCCTCCCCGGTGGCCTCGGCCACCGCCTCGGGCCCCTCGGCCGCAGCCGTCGCCGCCGTCGTCGGCGGGCTGCTCGCCGTGGCCCTCGCGGTGGCCGGCGGCCTCCTCCTGCGGCGCCGTCGCCGCGCCGCCTGATCCCCCGATCCCCCTCCCAAGGAGCCCGCGTTCCATGAACTCCCGTACCACGCAGCCCGCCCGGCGCAACCGCACCCCGCTCGCCGCGGTCGCCGCCGCCGCCCTCGGTCTCGGACTGACCGCCTTCGGCGCCCCGAGCCTGGCCTTCGGCGCCGGCCCGACCGAGGTGGTCTACGACCAGGGCGGCCTGGACTGGGGGGTCAAGCAGAGCTTCCGCAGCTACCTGGAGGGCCCCGCCTCCGACGGCGGGAAGATCGAGCTGACCGGCGGCGCCACCCGGACGGCGTCGGGCGCGGTGCACTTCGGCCTCGGCGCCGGCCGCTACGACCTGGGCACCCACGTGCTGTCCGCGAACTTCACCGGCGGGGTGCACTTCACCGCGCACCAGGGCGCGCTGGACATCACCCTGGCCGACTTCAAGCTCACCACCAGCGGCGCCACCGGCACCCTGACCGCCGACACCGCCACCCGGGAGACCCCGGCGGGCGCCGGCTCCTCGGAGATCGTCAACCGCCAGGACGTCCCGCTGGTGACCTTCGCGGTCGGCCGCGACACCACCGCCGGCGGCGACACCGCGACCGCGCTGACCGCCGACGGTGCCAAGGTGTTCGCGCCGTTCTACCCGGCCGGCACCGTGATGGACCCGCTGAACCTGGTGCTCACCGCGACCCCGCCGGCGAGCCCGTCCCCGTCGGCCTCCGCCTCCGCCTCCGCATCGGCCTCGGCCTCGGCGTCCGCGTCCGCCTCGGCGTCCGTGTCGCCCTCCACCCCGGCGTCCTCCTCCGCCTCGCCGAGCGCGCCGCCGGCCGGCACCACCCTGCCGATCTACGACGGCGTCCTGAACTGGGGCTTCAAGGAGAGCTTCCGCAGCTACCTGGCCGGGCCGGCGGCCAACGGCAAGGTGGAGTTCGGCGGCGGCGCGGCGGACTACCGCTTCGCGGGCGGCAGCGGGCAGTACGACACCGCCACCCACGGCGTCACCACCCGATTCGGTGGCTCGGTGCGCTTCCTGGGTCACCCGTCCGGCTCGACCTACCAGTTGGACCTGAGCTTCTCCGAGCTCGGTCTCAGGATCGACAAGGCCGGCGCCTTCCTGGTCGCGGACGTCTCCGCCAAGGGCATGGACGGGAAGACCACCGAACTGACCGCGGTGCCGGTGGCCGCGCTCGACCTCGCCGGCGCGAACTTCACCCCGGTCGACGGCGTGGTCACGCTGACCGCCCTGCCCGCCACCCTCACCGAGCAGGGCGCCCCGGCGTTCGGCGGCTTCTACCAGGCCGGCGCCAAGCTGGACCCGGTCACCGTCGCGCTGGCCTTCGACAAGGGCGCGGCGCTGCCCACCGGCACCCCGAGCTCCCCGGCCACCGGCACCCCGAGCGCGCCCGTCACCGGCGGGGCCGGGACCGGCGGGAGCGGCCCGGTGCTCACCGTCACCGGCTCGACCACCGGCTCGACCGACGGCGTGCTGGCCTCCACCGGCACCGACACCCCGTTCGTCCCGCTGGTGGCCACCGCGGCCGGCCTGCTCCTGCTCGGCGGCGGCACCACCGTCCTGCTGCGCCGCCGCCGCACCACCGGCGACAGCTGACCGGCGCACCCCGATCCCCCCGGCGGCCCGCCCGCCGGGGGGATCGCCGTGCCCGCGGCCGCACCGGAGGCGGACATGCGGGAGCCGTGCGCTGCCCGGCCGGTGAGGAACGGGCGGCGCACGGCCGGGTGCGTGCTCAGGCGCTCAGCGGGTACCGCGTGTCCAGGTCGGCGAAGACGGCGCCGTTCATGGTGAACGCCCGCTTGCACTCCTCGACCACCCGGCGCCGTTCGACCTCGTCCATCGCGAGGCCGGCCGCGTCCAGCTTCTCCCGGTACTCGCGCTTGTACGCGGCCGGGTTGGCGATCTCGGCGAAGACGTAGAACTCCACGCCGGGGCCCTTGCGTTCGAAGCCCCAGGTGCGCTCGGCGGTGCCGCGGATGATCTGACCGCCCGACAGGTCGCCCAGGTAGCGGGTGTAGTGGTGCGCGAGGTAGCCCTGCGGCCAGGTCTCGGCCAGCTCCTCCAGCCGGGCCGCGTAGGCGGCGGTGGCGGGCAGCGGGTGCAGCTGCGCGCGCCAGTCGGCGCCCAGCAGGTGCGTCAGGTCGCGCTCCAGCGCGGCGGTGCGCAGCAGCGCCGGGTCGATCAGCGGGCCGACCACCGGGTGGGCGGCGAGTTCGGTGGCCCGGCTCTCCAGGGCGCGGTAGACGAACCAGAGCTGGCCGGAGAGCTGCGCGTAGGCGTCGACCCCCAGCCGGCCGTTCAGCAGGTGCCCCATGAACGAGGAGTGCTCGGCGGCCGCGTGCTCCTCGCTGCTGGCCGTGCGCAGCACGGTGGAGAAGGCGGTGGGGGGCACGGATTCGGACATGCGGAGGCCTCCGTGGTCGGGTCGACTGTGCTCCGATTCTTATGGTTAGGCTTACCTAAGTCAATGTGTTGCCGACATCCTGTCGGCAAAACCGGCGGATGCCGTCCGGACACGGGAAAGGCCGGGGCGGGCGCAGTGCCCGACCCCGGCCTTCCGGTCACCTCGGGGGCCGAGGGGACCGGCGGTTCAGTGACCGCCCTGGTCCTTCAGCCGCTTGATCGAGGCCACGATCTCGGCCTCGGCCTCGACCCGGCCGACCCAGTTGGCGCCCTCGACGGACTTGCCGGGCTCGAGGTCCTTGTAGACCTCGAAGAAGTGCTGGATCTCCAGACGGTCGAACTCCGACACGTGGTGGATGTCCCGCAGGTGCTCCCAGCGCGGGTCGGTCGCCGGGACGCAGAGCAGCTTGTCGTCGCCGCCGGCCTCGTCGGTCATGTGGAACATGCCGATCGCGCGGCACTTGATCAGGCAGCCGGGGAAGGTCGGCTCGTCCAGGATGACCAGCGCGTCCAGCGGGTCGCCGTCCTCGCCCAGGGTGCCCTCGACGTAGCCGTAGTCGGCCGGGTAGCGGGTCGAGGTGAAGAGCATCCGGTCCAGACGGAGGCGGCCGGTCTCATGGTCGACCTCGTACTTGTTCCGCGAGCCCTTCGGGATCTCGATCAGGACGTCGAACTCCAACGGTTCCTCCAAGGTAGGGACTGACAGAATCCAAGTGTCTCCTACGGCAAGGTGTGCTCTGGAAAGGGGCCGGTCGGTGAACGGTGCAGGGGTGGGACGGCTGCGCAGGTGCGCGGTCGCGGGCGTGCTGGGGGCGGCCCTCGCGACCTCGGGTCCGGCGGCGGGGGTGGGCCGGGCGTTCGCGGCTCCCTCGCCGGCCCCGGGACAGAGCAGTGCCAAGGCCGCCGAGCCGCTGCCGGGCGCCGTGGTGCTGGCCCCGGTGACGGACTCCGCCGACACCCTGCCCACCACCCAGGGGGTGCAGCAGGCGCTCGGCCCGCTGCTCCAGGACAAGGCCCTGGGCACCCTGAACTTCGCGGTCACGGACGCCGCCACCGGCCGGCTGCTGCTCGGCTCCGGCGAGAACACCCCGGCCACCCCGGCCTCCACCACCAAGCTCGCCACCTCCGTCGCGGCGCTGGAGCTGATACCGGCCGACCGCCGGATCGAGACCCGGGTGGTGGCGGGCGCCGCTCCCGGCGAGATCGTCCTGGTCGGCGGCGGCGACCCGACCCTCACCGCGCTCCCCGCCGACCAGGTGCAGGTCGGCGGCCTGCCGGTGGACCCGGACAACGCCCCCGCCTCGATGACCGACCTGGCCGCGCAGACCGCCGCTGCGCTGAAGGCGGCGGGCGTCACCACCGTGAAGCTGGGCTACGACGCCTCGCTCTACACCGGCCCCGTCCGGCACATGGAGAACGACGACTACAACGTCGCCCCGGTCACCCCGCTGATGGTGGACGAGGGCAAGGTGGAGCCGCGCTCGCAGGCCGAGGCGCCGGCCCGGGTGCTCGACCCGGCCGGCCAGGCCGCCGACGCGTTCACGGCGCTGCTCAAGGCGCAGGGGATCACCGTCCAGGGGCGGCCGGCCGCCGCCACCGCGGCCGCCGACGCCCGCACCCTGGGCACCGTCCGCTCGCCCACCCTGACCCGGCTGGTCGAGCGGCTGCTCACCCACTCGGACAACACCATCGCCGAGGCGGTGGCCCGCCTGGTGGCGATCGCCGCGCACCGCAGCCCGAGCTTCGAGGGCGCCGGCGCGGCCGTCACCGAGACGGTCGCCAAGCTCGGCGTGCCGACCACCGGCGTGCTGCTCAACGACGGCAGCGGGCTGAGCACCGCCAACCTGATCCCGCCGGCCACCCTGGTCGGCCTGCTCTCGGTGGCGGCCGCCGCCGACCACCCCGAGCTGCGTCCGGTGCTCACCGGCCTGCCGATCGCCGGCTTCACCGGCACCCTGCTCGGCCGGTTCGGTGCCCGGTCGGGCGCGGGCGAGGCCTCCGGGATCGTCCGGGCCAAGACCGGCACCCTGTCCGGCGTCAACACGCTGGCCGGCACCGTCGTGGACGCGGACGGGCGGGTGCTGGTCTTCGCGCTGATGACCAGGACCGCCGCCGGCGCCGACCCGACCCCGTCCCGCATCGCGGTCG
Organism: Kitasatospora sp. NPDC094015; assembly: GCF_040304075.1. Taxonomy (NCBI): domain Bacteria; kingdom Bacillati; phylum Actinomycetota; class Actinomycetes; order Kitasatosporales; family Streptomycetaceae; genus Kitasatospora; species Kitasatospora sp. NPDC094015. The sequence continues at coordinate 390,273 of NZ_JBEOUL010000003.1, read as the reverse complement.
ACCGGATCGTGGCCAGGCTCGCCGCCTGCGGCTGCCACTGACCGCGCGGGCCCGGCGCCACCTGGTGCGGACTCCCTCCCCCCGAAGGGTCGCAGCACGTACCGTGAGGGCATGACGAGCGCGAGCGGCAGGGCAGACATGGTCGACTGGGATCTCGCGGTCGCGACCGCGACCCGGCTGGTCCGGCCGGGCCCGGAGGTCTCCCGCGAGGAGGCCCGCACGGTCGTCGCCGAGCTGCGCCGGCACGCGCTGGAGGCCGAGGAGCACGTCCGCGCCTTCACCGGGATGCGCTCCAGCAGCCTGGCCGACGCGGTGGCCACCCCCGTCCTGGTGGTCGACCGGCCGGGCTGGGTGCGGGCCAACGTGGCGGGCTTCCGCACCATCGTGCAGCCGCTGGTGGACAAGCTCCAGGCCCGGCGCGGCGACGGTTCGGCGGTGCTCGGCGCGCTCGGCGAGAAGGCCACCGGGGTCGAGGTCGGCGCGGTGCTGGCGTTCCTGTCCAGCAAGGTGCTCGGCCAGTACGAGACCTTCGCGCCGGCCGAGCTGCCCGCCCCGCCGGACAGCCCGGCCGGCCTGTTCGACAAGCCGCGCCGCGGCCCCGACCTGCCCGGCCCGGGCCGGCTGCTGCTGGTGGCGCCCAACATCGTCCAGGTCGAGCGCGAACTCGACGTCCACCCGCACGACTTCCGGCTCTGGGTCTGCCTGCACGAGGAGACCCACCGCACCCAGTTCACCGCCGTGCCCTGGCTGCGCGACCACATCCAGTCCGAGGTGCAGGCCTTCCTGGTGCAGGCCGACGTCGACCCGGGCGCGCTGCTGGAGCGGGCCAGGGAGGCGTTCGGGGGGAGCGTGCCCGGCCTCGGCGGCCGGGGCGACGGTTCCGGGCCCAGCACCCTGCTGGAGGCCGTCCAGTCGCCCGCGCAGCGCGAGATCCTGGCCCGGCTGACCGCGGTGATGTCCCTGCTGGAGGGTCACGCCGACGTGGTGATGGACGGGGTCGGCCCGGCCGTGGTGCCCTCGGTGGCGGAGATCCGGGAGAAGTTCCAGCAGCGCCGCGACCGCGGCGCCGGCCGGCTGGACCTGGTGCTGCGCCGGCTGCTCGGGATGGACGCCAAGCTCCGCCAGTACCAGGACGGCGCGGTCTTCGTCCGCGGCGTGGTCGACCGGGTCGGGATCACGGGCTTCAACCGGGTGTGGACCTCGCCCAACACGCTGCCGACCAAGGACGAGATCCACGACCCCGCCGCCTGGGTGGCCCGGGTGGTGGGCTGACCCGCCCGCCGCTCCGCCGTTCCGCCGCCCTCCCGCCGGCCCGGGGTTCTCGCACGGGTGGGCGCAGCCGCACGGATGGAGCCCGAATGAACGTTTTTCCATTCACCCGTACGTGGGACGGTGGTCGTACCGGTGGCGCGGGTGGCGTAGCCGGTGGCCGGATTCTGCGACCATCTGTGAGCGCATGGTGACAGAGAGCCGTCCGGGTGTCTCCCCGCACCCGGTGGCGCTGCCTCCGGCCTGCCCGTTCCCCCCTCCGCCAAGGAGTGCATCCCCGTGGGCCCACATCCTGCTGTCGCGGCGATACGCCTCGCCGTCCGCCGTACCCTCGCCGAACTCGCCGCCGAGGCCGGGGTGGTGCCCGGCTCCCCGGTCCGTGCCCCGCGGCTGCGGCCGGCCACCGCGCCCGAGGCCGCCCTGGCCGGCGCCACCACCCTGATCGGCAACGCCCGCCGCCACCCCTCCGGCCTGCCCCGCACCCCGGCCGCCCCGGGCTCCCCGCTGGTGCTGGTCGCGGTCAGCGGCGGCGCGGACTCGATGGCGCTGGCCACCGCCACCGCCTTCGAGGCGCCCAAGCTCGGCCTGCGGGTCGGCGCCGTCACCGTCGACCACGGGCTGCAGGCCGGCTCGGCCGAGCGTGCCCGGCAGGTGGCCGAGCGGCTCGGCGAGCTCGGGCTCGACCCGGTGGAGGCGATCGGCGTGCGGGTCGGCCGGGACGGCGGCCCGGAGAACGCCGCCCGGGACGCCCGCTACGCCGCCCTGGACGCGGCCGCCGACCGGCTCGGCGCGCTCGCCGTGCTGCTCGGCCACACCCGCGACGACCAGGCCGAGACGGTGCTGCTGGGGCTGGCCCGCGGCTCCGGCTCGCGCTCGCTGGCCGGGATGCCCGCGCAGAAGGGCCGCTACCGGCGCCCGCTGCTGGAACTGGACCGCGCCGCCACCCGGCAGGCCTGCACCGCCCAGTCCATCCCGGTCTGGGACGACCCGCACAACACCGACCCCGCCTACACCCGCTCCCGGGTCCGCCACGAGGTGCTGCCGGTGCTGGAGAAGCACCTGGGCGGCGGCGTCGTCGAGGCGCTGGCCCGGACGGCCCGGCTGTTCCGCGACGACGCGGACGCGCTCGACCAGTGGGCCGCGCTGGCCGAGCCCGATCTGCGGACCGCCGAGGGCGCCCTGGACGTCGCCAAACTCACCGGTCTGCCGCCCGCCGTGCGGCGCCGGGTGCTGCGCCGGGCGGCGCTGCGGGCGGGCTGTCCGGCGGGCGATCTGTTCGCCCGGCACCTGGAGACCGTCGACCTGCTGGTCACCGGGTGGCGCGGTCAGGGGCCGCTGCACCTACCCGGGGGAGTGGAAGCCGTCCGCCGGTGTGGCACGCTGGTCTTTCGGCGACAGGGCGATCAGCGGGCGTGAGCCCGTCCGCCGGTCCCCAGGGCCGCCGCCGAACCCAGACCCCGAACGTTTGAGGACGTATCCCCGGTGGATCAGAACGACATGGGCGCCGACCTGGCGAAGGTGCTCATCAGCAAGGACGAGATCGACGCCAAGCTGGCCGAGCTGGCCCAGCGGATCGACCAGGACTACGCCGGTCGGGACCTGCTGATCGTCGGCGTGCTCAAGGGCGCCGTGATGGTGATGGCCGACCTCGCCCGGGCCCTGCACTCCCGGGTCACCATGGACTGGATGGCGGTCTCCTCGTACGGGATGGGCACCAAGTCCTCCGGTGTGGTGCGGATCCTCAAGGACCTCGACACCGACATCGCGGGCCGGGACGTGCTGATCGTCGAGGACATCATCGACTCCGGTCTGACGCTGTCCTGGCTGCTGGGCAACCTGGGCTCGCGCGGCCCGGCCTCGCTGGAGGTCTGCACCCTGCTGCGCAAGCCGGATGCGGCGAAGGTCACCATCGACGTCAAGTACGTCGGTTTCGACATCCCCAACGAGTTCGTGGTCGGCTACGGCCTGGACTACGCCGAGAAACTGCGCAACCTGCCGTTCATCGGCACCCTGGCACCCCACGTCTACGGGGGCTGAACCGTTCGGGCTACGGGTGGGAACGGTGCGCCGTTCCCACCCGTTGAGCCGGGGTAGGAAAATACGTCGTGCCGTCGTGCTCCCGTCGTGGGCGGGTGGGACTGCGGTACGGTCCAATAAACCGCTCTTCTCATGAGCACATACCCGGTATGCGCCCGCGGCCCCAGTCGCGCAGCGCCGTTGAGTGGCAGGAGGGACGGGGCGGCAACGCCCCGCATGGATGGACGTCAAGCGATACTTCCGTGCGCCGATCATGTGGATCGTGCTGGCCGCTCTCGCCGTCGTTGTGCTGATGCAGGTCGTCTCCGACTCCGGCGGCTACAAGACGGTGGACACCGGCCAGGTCGTGGCCGCGATCGACAAGACCCAGGTGAAGTCGGCCGAGATCACCACGGGTGACTCGAACCTGATCAAGATCCAGCTGAAGGACGGGCAGAAGCTCCCGGCCAACGGCTCCGGCAAGCAGCCCTCGGGCAGCAAGTTCCAGGCGTCCTACGTCTCGGACTCGCAGGCCAAGGACGTCGCGGACACGCTGCAGAAGCAGTTCGCCGACGGTCAGCTGCCCGACAACTACACGATCAGCCCCGAGAAGCAGTCGACCTTCATGAGTCTGCTGCTCTCGATGCTGCCGATCGTGATCATCGTTCTGGTCTTCCTGTTCCTGATGAACCAGATGCAGGGCGGCGGCTCCCGCGTCATGCAGTTCGGCAAGTCCAAGGCCAAGCTGCTGACCAAGGACACCCCCAAGACCACGTTCTCGGACGTGGCCGGCGCGGACGAGGCGGTGGAGGAGCTCCAGGAGATCAAGGAGTTCCTGCAGGAGCCGTCCAAGTTCCAGGCCGTCGGCGCCAAGATCCCCAAGGGTGTGCTGCTCTACGGCCCGCCCGGTACCGGCAAGACCCTGCTGGCGCGTGCCGTCGCGGGCGAGGCCGGGGTGCCGTTCTACTCGATCTCCGGTTCCGACTTCGTCGAGATGTTCGTCGGTGTCGGTGCCTCCCGGGTCCGCGACCTGTTCGAGCAGGCCAAGGCGAACGCGCCGGCGATCATCTTCGTCGACGAGATCGACGCCGTCGGCCGGCACCGCGGTGCGGGCCTCGGCGGCGGCCACGACGAGCGCGAGCAGACCCTCAACCAGCTGCTGGTCGAGATGGACGGCTTCGACGTCAAGGGCGGCGTGATCCTGATCGCGGCCACCAACCGTCCGGACATCCTCGACCCGGCGCTGCTGCGCCCGGGCCGCTTCGACCGGCAGATCGCGGTCGACCGCCCGGACCTGCAGGGCCGTCTGGACATCCTCAAGGTGCACCAGAAGGGCAAGCCGATCGCGCCGGACGTCGACCTGTCGGCCGTCGCCAAGCGCACCCCCGGCTTCACCGGCGCCGACCTCAGCAACGTCCTCAACGAGGCCGCCCTGCTGACCGCCCGCTCCGACAAGAAGCTGATCGACAACTTCATCCTGGACGAGGCCATCGACCGCGTGGTGGCCGGCCCGCAGAAGCGCAGCCGGATCATGTCCGACAAGGAGAAGAAGATCACCGCGTACCACGAGGGCGGCCACGCCCTGGTGGCGGCGGCGTGCAACAACTCCGACCCGGTGCACAAGATCACCATCCTGTCCCGGGGCCGGGCGCTCGGCTACACCATGGTGCTGCCGGAGGAGGACAAGTACTCCACCACCCGCAACGAGATGCTCGACCAGCTGGCCTACATGCTGGGCGGCCGCGCGGCGGAGGAGCTGGTCTTCCACGACCCGACCACCGGCGCCTCGAACGACATCGAGAAGGCCACCGCCACCGCGCGGGCCATGGTCACCCAGTACGGCATGAGCGAGCGCCTGGGTGCGATCAAGTTCGGGTCCAGCGAGTCGGAGCCCTTCCTCGGCCGTGAGATGGGTCACCAGCGCGACTACTCGGAAGAGGTCGCCGGGCTGGTGGACGAGGAGGTCAAGAAGCTGATCGAGACCGCGCACAACGAGGCCTGGGAGATCCTGGTCGAGAACCGCGACGTGCTCGACAACCTCGTCCTGGAGCTGCTGGAGAAGGAGACGCTGAACAAGGAGCAGATCGCGGAGGTCTTCGCCCACGTGATCAAGCGTCCGCACCGTCCGGCCTGGACGGGCTCCTCCCGGCGCACCCCCTCCACCCGGCCGCCCGTGCAGTCCCCGAAGGAGCTCGCGCTCAGCAACGGCATCGCCGTGCCGTCCGCGGACGCCCCCGTGGTGGACGTGCACAAGCTGCCGGAGGGCCCCACCGAGAGCTGATCCGGCCGGCCCGTCCGATCGGAATGGATGCCGCGTCACCAGGGTTTGTACCCTGGAGGCGCGGCATCCGTGCTGCTCGGTCCCGTTCCACCGTCCCATCCCCTCAGCCAAGCGAGGCACGCATGATCGACCCGGTGACCCTCGAGGGCGAAGCCGCCGTCGGGCCCTTCGACCAGAAGCGTGCCGAGAACGCGATCCGCGAGCTGCTGATCGCGGTCGGCGAGGACCCCGACCGCGAGGGCCTGCTGGAGACCCCGGCCCGGGTCGCCCGTGCCTACCAGGAGATATTCGCGGGGCTCCGGCAGCGCCCGGAGGACGTCCTGACCACCACCTTCGACCTCGGCCACGACGAGATGGTGCTGGTCAAGGACATCGAGGTGTTCTCCACCTGCGAGCATCACCTGGTGCCGTTCCGCGGTGTCGCGCACGTCGGGTACATCCCGTCCACCAGCGGCAAGATCACCGGGCTGTCCAAGCTCGCCCGGCTGGTCGACGTCTACGCCCGCCGCCCCCAGGTGCAGGAGCGCCTGACCAGCCAGGTCGCCGACGCGCTGATGCGGATCCTGGAGCCGCGCGGCGCCATCGTGGTGATCGAGTGCGAGCACATGTGCATGTCGATGCGCGGGATCCGCAAGCCCGGCGCGAAGACCATCACCTCCGCGGTGCGCGGCCAGCTGCGCGACCCGGCCACCCGGGCCGAGGCGATGAGCCTGATCATCGGGCGCTGAACCCCCGACGCACGCACGGTGACCGGCCACCCTCGGGTGGCCGGTCACCGTGCGTGCGGGGGCCTGTGCGGACCCGCCCGGGTCGGGGCGGCGGACTCAGGACCGGTCGTTGACCCACTCGAAGGTGCCGAGCCGGTCGCCCAGCCACTTCAGCGCCGCCGGCAGCTCGCGCTGCCAGGAGTCGAAGTTGTGGCCGCCGTCGTCCAGGAAGGTGGAGTCCACCTTGAACTCCGGGTGCGCCTCGGCCACCTGCTGCGCGACGGCCAGGAAGTCCTCGGTGGCCTTGAAGTTCTCCTCCGTCCTGGTGCTCACCACCAGCAGCGAGGACCTCGGCGCCGGCAGGTTGCGCAGCCGCCACAGCAGGTCGGACTGGTTGGCCAGCGCGGTGTCCCCGTGGAAGAGGTCGCCGCCGGTGAAGCTGTCGTTCGGCACCTGGTAGTCGGCGTGCAGCGCCGCCGCGGCGGTGAAGCGGTCGGGGAAGCGCAGCGCCAGGCGCAGCGCGCAGCTGCCGCCGGTGGAGTAGCCGAGCAGGCCCCAGGACGTCTCCGAGTCGCGCACCCGGTAGGCGGAGCGGACGGCGTTCGGCAGGTCCTTGGCGAACCAGGTCTCGGTGAGCGGGCCGCCCGGTACGTCCACGCACTCGGTGTTGCGCGGCGGGGCGACGGTCGGCCGGGCCATCACCACCACGGTCGGGGTGACCTGGTTGGCCTTGTGCAGCTCCGTGACGGTCTGCGGCAGCCGCAGCCCGTCCAGCAGGTGCAGCGAGGTGCCGGGGAAGCCGCCGATCGCCAGCACGGCCGGGAAGCGCATCTTCGCGTACTCGGGGGCGAAGTACTCCGGGGGCAGGTAGACGAAGACCTGGTCGGACAGGCCCGAGGCGGGGCCGTTCACCCGGATCGACTCCACCTTGCCCACCTCCTGCGGGGTGCCGGGCGGGAGCAGGTCCTTGACGGTCTCCATGCCGCCCTCGGAGGTCGGCTGGACCAGCTTGGTCAGGTCGGGGGCGGCGCCGCGCGGGGAGGCGGCCGCGGCCAGCGCCAGCGGGGCGCCGCCGGGGCGCAGCAGGTCGTCCCACGAGGTGTAGAAGCCGAAGGAGTTGTTCACCATCAGGCCGAGCACCGAGAGCACCGAGACCTGGACCACCGCCAGCAGTCCGAGCCGGCCGAGCATCGGCAGCGGGCGCTGGCGGGCCAGTTTCGGCCAGAGCCAGAAGGTGGCGAGCAGACCGGCGACGGCCAGCACGATCAGCGAGTACACCAGCGCGCTGCTGGTCAGTTTCATCCGGGGTCGCCCTCCCTGGGGAAGTTGTCGGGCCAGGGATCATCGTGTGTCGGTCCGTCAGGTCCGGCCAGTGGAACTAGCCTGACCGGGCGTCGGGGCCTTGGGGCGGGTGGGCCCGGCGGGCGGTCCGGGAGGCGTCCGGAGCCTGGTGGCCGGGGTCCGCAGGGGTGCCCCCGGAGATGACGGGGAGATGGCCGGGAGGTGGCCGTGAGGGTGACCGGTGCGACGGGTGGTGCGGTGGTTGGTGCGGAGGCAGGAGCACTACCTGGGGGTTGGCTGGGGGATGGCTGGGGACGGGTGCAACCGAGGCCCTAGAATGCGGCGTCCACCGTGTGTGTCGCGTCGGCGGGGGTTCTGGAACGCCGGTGCGGCGATGTCGGACCCGTGCCGCTCGCTCCGCCTGTGGCACCAGTCTCCCTGTACTCCCGCTGCCGCGGCCCGTCCGGCAGGCCGTCCCGCCGGACGGACGGGCCGTGGTCGGTACCCGTCCCCAGGCTCCGACGGCCCAGGGAACCCCTGTCCCCGGACGGCTTTGGCCGCCCGTTGGGGCTTTCTTGACGTGCCGATTGCCAGACCAAGGAATAGCCATGAAGGTCCATCACAGTTCCTCCTCCGGAGTGACAGGACAGTCCCGGACAGCCTCTAGGCTGAGCTTCCATGAGCGTTCCCGTGTCCGTTGAGCCGTCGCCCGAGCAGCCCCGCCGCCGGGGTCTGCAGACGCTCCGTACCCAAGCCGCCGCCGTGCCCAGGGCCTGGCTGCCCGGAGCGGTGGGCTACGCCTGCCTGCTGATCGGGCTGCTGGACATCTGCAGCGCCGTCTTCCCGAAGCTGCGGCACACCAAGGTGCACACCTTCGCCGGGCAGCTGCCCGGCGCCACCACCACGCTGGCGGCGGTCGGCACCCTGATGATCGGCATGCTGCTGGTGCTGCTGGCGCACGCGCTGCGCCGCCGCAAGCGCCGGGCCTGGCGGGCGGTCTGCGTGCTGCTGCCGCTGGGCGCCGCGCTGCAGGCGCTGCGCTGGCACCAGCCGGGGCCCTGCGTGGTGTCGCTGGTGCTGTTCGTGGTGGTGCTGATCCACCGCCGCGAGTTCTACGCCAAGGCCGACCCGCGCACCCGCTGGCGGGCGGTGGCCAACCTGGTCGCGATGTCGCTGGTCAGCCTCGGGCTCGGCCTGCTGATCGTCTCGGTGCACCCGAAGTCGGAGCTGGGCGACCCCAGCCTGACCGAGCGGTTGCAGGAGACGGTGTACGGCCTGTTCGGCTTCGACGGTCCGATCCGCTACGGCAGCGACCGGATCACCGACCTGGTGGCGTACTCGCTCGGCGCCCTCGGGCTGCTGACCGCGTTCACCACCGGCTACCTGGCGCTGCGTCCGGAGAAGCCCGAGCCCGAGCTGACCCCCGAGGACGAGGTCCGGGTGCGGGAACTGCTGGCCCGGCACGGGCAGCGGGACTCGCTCGGCTACTTCGCGCTGCGGCGGGACAAGAGCGTGCTGTTCTCGCCCACGGGCAAGGCGGCGATCTCCTACCGGGTGGTGTCCGGCGTGATGCTGGCCTCCGGCGATCCGGTCGGTGACGTGGAGGCCTGGCCCGGCGCGATCAAGGTGTTCATGGCCGAGGCCAGGGAACACGCCTGGGTGCCGGCCGTGATGGGCTGCAGCGAGGTCGGCGGCGAGGTCTGGACCCGGGAGGCCGGGCTGGACGCGCTGGAGCTCGGCGACGAGGCGATCGTGGACACCGCGGCCTTCTCGCTGTCCGGGCGGGCGATGCGCAACGTCCGGCAGATGGTCAAGCGGATCGAGCGCAACGGCTACTCCTGCAAGGTCCGCCGGGTCGGCGAGCTGAGCCCCGCCGAGAAGCGGCAGATCGCGGACGCGGCGGCGCGCTGGCGCGGCACCGACACCGAGCGCGGGTTCTCGATGGCGCTCGGGCGCTTCGGCGACGTCGGTGACGACGACTGCGTCGTGGTCACCGCGCACAAGGCGGCCGAGGACGCCGCGACGGGCGAGGAGGCGGCCGGCGACGACCTCAAGGCGGTGCTGCACTTCGTGCCGTGGGGGCCGGACGGGATCTCGCTGGAGCTGATGCGGCGTGACCGGGAGGCCGACCCGGGCCTGAACGAGCTGCTGATCGTGGCGGCGCTCCAGGAGGTGCCGGCGCTCGGCGTGCGGCGGGTGTCGCTGAACTTCGCGATGTTCCGCTCGGCGCTGGCGCGCGGCGAGCGGATCGGGGCGGGGCCGGTGCTGCGGGCCTGGCGCGGGCTGCTGGTGTTCCTGTCGCGGTGGTTCCAGATCGAGTCGCTGTACAAGTTCAACGCCAAGTTCCAGCCGGACTGGGAGCCGCGGTTCCTGGTCTACCCGGCGACCCGGGACCTGCCGCGGATCGGCTTCGCGGCGATGCAGGCGGAGGCCTTCATCACGCTGGGCATGCCGCGGATCGGGCGCAAGCGGCAGCGGCAGGGGCTGATGCCGGAGCAGGTGAAGGTCGGCGCGGTGACCGAGGCGGCCTGAGGGCAGCTGGCCGGCGGCGCGGCCGACCGGTAGCGGATGAGCGATGACGGCTGACAGATTTCACTATCTGTCAGCCGTCATTGCATCTCCGCCGACGCACCGCCCACCGCTCGATAATGACCTTATGAACAGCGCTCTCCCCGGACTCCCCAGCCTCGGCCGCTGCGCCGTGATGGGGGTCGTCAACGTGACCCCCGACTCCTTCTCCGACGGCGGCCTGTGGCTCGATCCCGCCGCCGCGGTGGCGCACGGTCTGGCGCTGGCAGCCCGCGGGGCGGACCTGGTGGACGTCGGCGGCGAGTCCACCCGCCCCGGCGCGCAGCGGGTCACCGAGGAGGAGGAGCTGCGCCGGGTGATCCCGGTGGTCCGGGAGCTGGCGGCGGCCGGCGTGGTGGTCTCGGTGGACACCATGCGGGCGGCGGTGGCCGAACAGGCCGTCGCGGCCGGGGCCCGCCTGATCAACGACGTCTCCGGCGGCCTCGCCGACCCGGCCATGCCCGCGGTGGTGGCCCGCACCGGAGTCCCGTTCGTGGTGATGCACTGGCGGGGCCAGTCCGCCGACATGGACCGTCTCGCGGTCTACCGGGACGTGGTGGCCGAGGTGGCGTCCGAACTCGCCGGGCAGCTGGCCGCGCTGCTGGCCGCCGGCGTCAAGGAGGAGCAGCTGATCCTGGACCCGGGCCTCGGCTTCGCCAAGACCAGCGAGCACAACTGGGCCCTGCTCGGCCGCCTGGACGCGCTGACCGCCTTGGGCCGCCCGGTCCTCGTGGCCGCATCCCGCAAGCGCTTCCTGGGTACGCTGCTCGCCAACCCGGAAACCGGGGAGCCGCGCCCGGCCCGGCAGCGCGACGACGCCACGGCGGCCGTCTCGGTGCTCTCGGCCCGGGCGGGCGCCTGGGCCGTCCGGGTGCACGACGTGGCCGGCACGGCCGACGCCGTCCGAGTGGTCGCGGCCTGGGAGCAGGCCGCACAGAGGGGGTAAGGCGTGGCAGAAGCGGTGAGCGGCAACGACCGGAGCAACAACCCGGCGGCCTCTCCGGAGCTGGACCGCGAGGCGGTGCTGGCCGCCAACCAGGCCCTCTACGAGGCGCTGGAGAACGCGGACCTGGAGGCCGTCGAGGCGATCTGGCTGGGCGCGGCCGACGCGGACGACAAGAACGGCGTGGTGTGTGTCCACCCTGGCTGGCCGGTGCTGCGGGGCCGCGCCCAGGTCACCCGTTCGTACATGTTGATCATGATGAACACCGAGTACATCCAGTTCTTCCTGACCGATGTCGAGGTCGAGGTGCAGGGTGATGTGGCGCTGGTCACCTGCACCGAGAACATCCTCTCCGGCGGCGAGGCCGAGGAGGAGGGCGAGCTCGGGCCGCTGGTCGGCGGCAAGGTCGTCTCGACCAACCTGTTCCGCCGGACGGCGGACGGCTGGCGGCTCTGGTCGCACCATGGCTCACCCGTCCTGACCAGCGGAGACGACGAGGACGAGGACTGAACCGGCCGCTCGGCGCGCGGCCGGCCCCGGGCGGGCCCCGGTGGACGCCCGGATGTCCGCACAACGGCACCCAACGTTCACGTCAATCGCCGATCCGGCGTGCGTGGCGCGCTCCCGTGCCGGGTAGACGGTCAGGCGGTGTCCGCGTCCGCGGGTAGATTCGGGGGCAGCGGGCGACGGGGCCCGTTACCACCCTGCCCGGCGCAGGGGTCGAATCTGGGAGCAGTGATTCGTTTGCTGGACCGCGTCACCGTGCGGGGCCTGCGTGCCCGCGGCCACCACGGCGTCTTCGAGCGCGAGCGGATCGAGGGGCAGACCTTCGTCGTCGACCTCGTGCTCCACCTGGACACCCGGCCGGCCGCCGCGGGCGACGACCTCACCCGCACGGCCCACTACGGGATCATCGCCGAGGAGGTCACCGCGGTCATCGCGGGTGACCCGGTCGACCTGATCGAGACCCTGGCCCAGCGGATCGCCGACCAGTGCCTGAGCCACGAGGTCGTCGAGGAGGTCGAGGTCACCGTGCACAAGCCGGACGCCCCGATCACCGTTCCGTTCGACGACGTCACCATCACCATTCACCGGGGCCGCGCGTGACCTGCGCCGCCCCCATGTCCAGCGGCCGCAGCCTCCCGCCGCCCCGAGCAGAGGGATCTTGATGAGCACCAGCGACCCGACCGCCTCGCCGACCACGTTCGACCTGGAGCGCCGGGTGGACTGCGCCGAATCCACCCTGCACACCACCCGCTCCGCCGTGGTCGCCCTCGGCAGCAACCTCGGCAACCGGCTGGACACCCTGCAGGGCGCGGTCGACGCGCTCGCGGACACCCCCGGCATCCGGATCACCTCCGTCTCGGCCGTGTTCGAGACCGAGGCGCTCGGCGGCCCCGGTGAGCAGCCGAACTACTTCAACGCCGTCGCCGTGCTGCGCACCAGCCTCCCGCCGCGCGACCTGCTGGACCGCGCCAACGCGGTCGAGGACGCCTTCGGACGGGTCCGCGAGGTGCGCTGGGGCGCCCGCACCCTGGACGTCGACATCCTCGCCTACGAGGGCGTGACCAGCGACGACCCGGTGCTGCTGCTGCCGCACCCGCGGGCGCACGAGCGGGCCTTCGTGCTCGCCCCCTGGCAGGACGCCGACCCCGAGGCCGAGGTCCCGGGCCAGGGCCCGGTCGGCGAGCTGCTGGACGGTCTGGCCGGGCAGCCCGGCCAGGTGGTCCGGCGCCGCGAGGACCTGCAGCTGCGGCTGCCCGAGTAAGCACCCGATCCGGCACCGGGCACCCGGCCCTCGGCACCAGGCGCCGGCATCCGTCCGGACCGGGGCCGGACGGGTGCCGGGGCCGGACGGGCGGCGGACGGGCGCCGGGGCGGGAACCTTCCACCGGTCACGGCCGTACGAGTAGGTACCGCGGCGCCCCCGCCCGGTACGGTGTGCTGGCCGCCGTCCGCCCAGCCAGCCGCCGCGACAGTCGGGAAGGGACCTCCTGCGCGTGAAGCCGCTCCGTCTACGTCTGCTGCTCGGCATCGCCGCGGTGGCCGCGCTGCTCTCCTGGGCCGGTGCCAAGGTGTGGGACTCGCGCGGCTCGCTGCCCGGGGTGCCGGTCTTCGCGCCCATCGTGCTCGCCGGGATCGCGGTCGTGCTGCTGGCCACCGCGCTCTCGCTGCGGTCCAGGCTGAAGGCGGTCCGCGAGCGGCGCCCGGACGCCAAGGGGGTGGACCCGCTGGGTGCGGCGCGGGCCCTGGTGCTCGGTCAGGCCAGCGCGCTGGTCTCGGCGGTGGTGTCCGGGGTGTACGCGGGCGTGGGGATCGTGCTGCTCGGCCAGCTCGACATCGCGGTCCGCCGGTCGCAGGCGATCACGGCCGGGTTCGCCGTGCTGGCCGGTGCCGCGGTGATCGCCGTGGCGCTCTGGCTCCAGCACATCTGCCGGCTGCCCGAGGACCACGACGGCGCCCCGCCCGGCCGGCCCGCCGCCCACCGCTGAGCCCGCCGCTGAGCCCGCCGCTGAGTCCGGCCCACCGCTGAGCCCTGGCGGACCGTTGGGCCCGGCGGACCGGTGGCCGAGGGTGATCGCGGCGAAGCTCGCCGTGGTACCTGGTAAATGTCAAGGGCCGAATGAGTGGCGAGGCTGACAGGGCCCCAATTCGCACGCTAGTTTCTTTGGCATGTCTCGTGGTCGCCACCGTCATTCCTCCTTCCTCGGCCGGTCCTTGCCACCGGTCGCCATCGGTGTTCTCGTCGTCGCGGCGCTGGCCGCACTGGTGGCCAGTCCGGACCAGGTGGCGGCCCGATCGGTGGGCGTCGCGGCGGTGTTCGCCGCCGTCGGCCTCGGGGTGGTGCTCCGTCAGCGCGACAAGGCGGCCCGGGCCGCGGCCCAACTCGCCGTCACCCAGCGGATGCGCGCCGAGGAGCGGTACGAGGAGCAGCTCGCCGAGGCCGAGTACGCGGCCGAGGTGGCGGAGGAGCGCGCGACCCGGTTCGGACGGCGGCTGACGGCCGAGAAGTCGCGGCTGGCGAAGGCCGAGACCGAGGTCGCCCGGCTGCTGCGCGAGCGCGCCGTGGCGGTGGCCGCACAGGCCCTCAAGGACGCCGAGGCGGCCCGGCGCGCGCTGGCCGAGGCCGGTCCCAAGCACCCCGCCACCCCCGCCGCGTACGTCCGTGCGGCCTCGGTGCTGCGCCAGTTGGAGCGGCAGGCCGAGCTGGCCGAGGCGCGCCGGACGAGCGAGACCCGCGCGCAGCTGGCGGCCCGGCGCACCGTGCCGGAGCTGGTCGCGGCGGGCAGCACCGCGCAGCCCGGCCCGCTGCGGCAGGCGGTGGCCGCCGCCCCCGAGCGCCCGGTGCTGGCCGCCCCGGCGGCCGAGACCGGTGGCAAGGCGCTGGCGCCCGCGCCGGCCGCCGTGGTGGCCCCGGCCGTGCGGCAGCGGCCGCGGCCGGCCCAGGCGGGCGGGCGCGGCTCCGGGTTCAGCTTCTTCGGCGGCCGCCAGGGCGCGGCCCGGGCGGCCGTCCGGGCCGCCGCTCCGGCCCCGTCGGTGGGCGACCTGGCCGACGTGGTCGGCGACGAGGCGGTGGCCGCCAGCGCCCGCTACGCGGTGCCGCAGGCGCGCGCGGTGGAGGCGCCGGTCGAGGAGCCGGTGGTCGAGCGGGCCGGGGAGGCGGAGCCGGACCACGGCCGCCCCGCGGTGGTCGACCTCACTCCGGACGACGAGACCGAGCTGCTGGAGCTGCCGGAGCTGCGGGCCGGCCGCTCCTCCTGACCGCACCTCGGGCCGCCGGCCCGAACAGCAACGGGCGGCGCCCGGACCCCGCTGGGTCCGGGCGCCGCCCGTTCGCGTGGCCGCGGTGCGGCCGGGGATCAGACGTTGACGCCGAAGTCCTGCGCGATGCCGACCAGGCCCGAGGCGTAGCCCTGGCCCACGGCGCGGAACTTCCACTCGGCGCCGTTGCGGTAGAGCTCGCCGAAGATCATGGCGGTCTCGGTGGCCGCGTCCTCGGAGAGGTCGTAGCGGGCGATCTCGGCGCCGCCGTTGGCGTTCAGCACCCGGATGTAGGCGTTGCGGACCTGGCCGAAGCTCTGGCCGCGGGTGACCGCGTCGTAGATCGAGACCGGGAAGGTGATCTTGGTGACGTCGGCCGGCAGGGCCGCCAGGTTGACGTTGATCGCCTCGTCGTCGCCCGCGCCCTCGCCGGTCCGGTTGTCACCGGTGTGGACGACGCTGTTGTCCGGGGTGCTGGTGTTGTTGAAGAAGACGAAGTGCCGGTCGGAGTACACCTTGCCGCCCTCGTTCAGCACGATCGCGCTGGCGTCCAGGTCGAACTCGGCACCCGTGGTGGTGCGGACGTCCCAGCCGAGGCCGACGGTGACCGCGGTCAGGCCCGGGGCCTCCTTGGTCAGCGAGACGTTGCCACCCTTGGAGAGGCTCACTGGCATGGTTTTTCGGTGTCCCTTCGGTCGCTTTTGCCGGAAGAACGCGGACCGGCCCGTCCATGGTTCCATCCGGGCCCCGAGTTCTCTCACGAACCATCGGCCGACACTGTCCCACCCGACCGGCCGGGCGGCGGTCAGACCCGCGGGAAGCGGCCCTGCACCGTCCAGATCGCCGGGTTGTCGGCCAGCCCGTCGTGCAGGTCGGTGAGGTCGGCCAGCACGTCCTGGAGGAAGTCCCGGGCCTCGCGGCGAAGCTCGGCGTGGCGGACCACCAGCGGCTCGGCGTCCCGGATCCAGGTGGCGCCGATCTCCACCCAGCCGAACCGGCGGGCGAACCGCAGCAGTTCGGTGTTCTGGGTGAAGTCGAGGTCGGCGGTGCGCACGACGGCGGCCCGGCTGCCGCGCGGGTCCTCGTCCAGCTGCTCGACGATGTCGCACAGCGCCCAGGCGAAGTCCAGCACCGGCACCCACCCCCAGCGGGTGGACAGCTCCTCGCCGTCGAGGTCGAGGTAGACGTCGCCGCAGAACAGGTCGTACCGCAGGCTGCGCACCGAGGCGCTGCGGTAGTCGGTCTGCGGGGGGTCGGGGAACCGGTTGGACAGGGCGTAGCCGAGCTCGATCACACCCGCCATTGTCCGGCACCGCCGGAGCGCGCCGACCCCGGGACGGCCGAGCGGGGATCCGGCGCGGGGGACCGGGCGGGGATCCGGCCCGGCACGACGGGGTGACCGGCACGACGGGATGACCGGCGACGGGGTGACCGGCACGACGGGGTGACGCGCTCGACAGGATGACCGGGATAACCGGGTGACCGGCGCCCGTCCGGCGCGGGATGATGGGCGCATGCCCGAGCCCATCCGCGTACGGGGATCGGTGGTCGTCCCCGACGCCGAGCTCGTCTGGCGCTTCTCGCGTTCCTCCGGCCCCGGTGGCCAGCACGTCAACACCTCCGACACCCAGGTCGAGCTGCGCTACGACCTGGTGGCCAGCGCCGCGCTGCCCGAGGTCTGGAAGGCCCGCGCCCTGGAGCGGCTGGCCGGCCGGCTGGTGGACGGCCGGGTGCTGGTGGTCCGCGCCTCCGAGCACCGCTCGCAGTGGCGCAACCGCGAGGTGGCCGCCGCCCGGCTGGCCTCGCTGCTCGGCGAGGCGACCGCGCCGCCGCCCAAGGCCCGGCGGGCCACCAAGCCGAGCCGGGGGATGGTGGAGCGTCGGCTGGACAACAAGCGCCGGCGGGCCGAGCTGAAGCAGGGCCGCAGCCGGCCGCGCCCGGAGTGAGCCGTCCGGCCCGGTCCGCGGGCCCGGCGGCCCCGGCCGGTCAGCCGATCCTGCGGTAGCCGCCGCGGAAGTACAGCAGCGGTCGCTCGGCGGGGCCGGCCAGCCCGGCCTCCAGCACCCGGCCGATCACCAGGACGTGGTCCCCGGCGGCGACCCGCTGCTCGGTGCGGCACTCGACGGTGGCCAGCGCCCCGTCGATCAGCGGCGCGCCCGAGTGCGGCCCGGTCCGGTGCGGGGTGTCGGCGAACAGCAGCCGGTCGCTGAGCCGGCCCTTCATGGCGAACCGCGAGGCGAGCGCCCGCTGGTCCTCGCCGAGCAGCGAGACCGCCCAGGTCTCGGCCCGGGTGAGCACCTCGTCCATCCGGGAGTCCGTGCGCACCGAGACCAGCACCAGCGGCGGATCCAGCGAGACGGACAGGAACGACGTGGCGGTCATGCCCACGTCCTCGCCGTCCTCGGGATCGTTGGCGGTCACCAGGCTGACGCCGGAGGCGAGCTGGGCCATGGCGGCCCGGAACTCGTCGGCGGTGGCGACGGGGGCGGCGGGAGGTTGTGGGGAGGTGTGCACGTACGGCACGGTAGTCGCCCCGCCACACGGCCGGTATCGGGCCCTGGTCGTAGGACCGCCGGGCCCCGGGGCGGGGCCCCGCTGGTCCGCGAGGCGGGCGCCGTTCACTCCCGAGGGTGAGGGCGCAGGCGGCGCAGCGGGTCGCCGGGCCCCTGCCGGCGGGGTCGTGCGCGGGCCGACGGTCGCCCCGGCGCCGGAGAATGTCCCGGTATCGGATGACTCAAAGCGCCCGAACCGGTCCATCCTTGTGTGATTTGGGTCACAGTGGCCACCTATTGCTGACCGAGCGTGCCTATCGCAGTGCTCCCTGTGATTCAGTTCTTCTGGCAATCGGACGATAACCAGTCACGAACAATCCGAAGCAGCCGGGGAGCCCCCGCATGGAAGCCGAGTCGGAGCCCTACGTCCGCCTCGCGACCCTCCGCACCTTGCACCGGGTCGTGGCGGACCTCAACGCTGCCCGGAGCCTGGCCGGCACCCTCCAGGCCGTGGTCGAGGGCGCCGTGCACGGGCTGGGATTCGACGCCGCCGCCGTGAGCCTGGTCCGGCCGGACGGCGACCTGGTGGTCGCCGCGGTCTGGGAGATCGAGGAGAGCGCCCTCGGCGGGCCCGCCGTGCTGCTCGGCCAGGTCGGCTCCCGGGAGTCCTGGGAGCGGCTGCTCGGCGTCTGCGACCACTGGGGCACCCTGCGCTTCCTGCCGCACGACCGCGGCTGGGCGGTCGCCTCCGACATACCCACCTGGACCGGCGACGGCCCGCTGCCGGTCTACGCCAACGACTGGCACCCCAACGACGGCCTGCTCGCACCGATGTACAGCGCCGGCGGCGACCTGCTCGGCGTGCTCTCGGTGGACCGCCCGCGCAGCGGCAAGCGCCCGGGCGCCTGGACCCGCGAGGCGCTGGAGATGTTCTCGCTGCAGGCGTCGATCGCCATCGGCAACGCCAGGCTACGCGCGGAGATGCAGCGGGCGCTGGCCCGGCTGGAGAAGGAGCAGCAGGCGCTGCGGGCCAGCGAGGAGAGCTTCCGGCAGGCCTTCGAGTACGCGCCCAGCGGGATGGCCATCACCGAGCTGCACGGCGACGCGATGGGGCAGCTGACCCGGGTCAACGACGCGCTCTGCCGGCTGCTCGGACGGCCCCGGGCCACCCTGCGCCAGCAGCGGTTCGCCGACCTGGTGCACCCCGAGGACCTGGCGCTGCTCCAGCGCACCAGCGCCGAGGGCGGCCGGGCCGAGCTGAGACTCTCCCGCCGGGACGGCGGCTACCAGTGGGTCTGCCTGCGCAACTCGGTGGTGGCGGACGCCGCGGAGGGCCCGAGCTTCCTGCTGACCCACGTCGAGGACATCGAGGACCGCAAGAAGCACGAGCTCCAGCTCGCCCACCGGGCCAGCCACGACGCGCTGACCGGGCTGCCCAACGGGTCCGAGCTGCGCGCCCGGCTGGGTCGCCGGCTGTGTGCCGCGCCCCAGGGGCCGGGCGGCTCGGCCGCGCACGGGGCGGCGTACGGGGCGGGCTACGGCGCGGTCACCGCCGGGCACGCCGCCCTGACGGAGAGCGCGCCGCACAGCGCCCAGGACGTGGCGTACAGCACCTCCTACGAGCCGGCGTACGAGCCCTCGTACGCCGGCTCCTCGTACGGCGGCTCCTACGGCGCGCACGGGGGCTTCGAGGGGCTGGACGCCGGCGTGCCGGTGCACGGCTACGGTCACCCCGAGGAGTCGCTCCACCACGACATCGAGGTCTTCGACGGCGGGTACCCGGCGCAGCTGCGCGAGCCCGCCCCCGACCACGTGCACGCCGTGGTCCCGGTCGACCAGCCGGGCGGCGAGGTGTGGGCGGGCAGCCGGCGGGTGCCGGTGCCGGGGGAGAAGGGGCTGGCGGTGCTCTTCTGCGACCTGGACGGCTTCAAGTCGGTGAACGACCGGTTCGGGCACAACGCCGGCGACGCGGTGCTGATCGAGGTCGCCCGCCGGCTCCAGCAGGTGGTCCGCGAGGGCGACACGGTGGCCCGGATGGGCGGCGACGAGTTCGTCGTGCTGGCCGACGGCATCGGCCGCGAGGAGGCCAAGGACCTGGCCGGACGGCTGCGCAACGCGATCATCCCGCCGATGCGGATCGACAACCGCGCGATGCGGGTCGGCGTCAGCCTGGGGATCGGCTGGGCGGGCTGCGGGATGAGCATCGAGGAGGTGCTGCAGGCGGCCGACGAGCGGATGTACGACGAGAAGCGGGCCCGGGGCAGCGCGGTCCGGGGGGCGCGCGGGGAGCGCTCGCACCGCCGGGCGGGCTAGGCGCAGATCAGACCGCCTTTTCCTGCTGGACGGGGGCGCCAGGTAGGGTGCCCTGGGTACGAGCGTCCACCACTGACCGTACGGCAAGCTCCGTGCGGCCCGCCGCGATGGGGAGTTGAACCACCGTGACCACGGCCGGCAGCAACGGCACACCCGAGAGCGCGGGCGACGACGACCCGTTCGCCTACCTCTACCGCCCCGCCGCGGGCGAACCGGCTGCGCAGCCGCAGCCGCGCAGCGGCTACAGCAGGCCCATGGAGGTCGGCCGGGCGCAGTACGGCGCACCGGCGGCGGCGCCCACGCAGCAGTTCCCCGGGCCGCAGTCGGCGCCGACCGCCGCGGTGCCGCAGCAGGCCAGGTACGCGGAGCGCTCGCGCCCGCAGCCGGGCGAGGAGCGGCCGAGCGGCGGTCGCGGCAAGGCCGCCGTGATCGGCGCGGTCGCGGTGATCGCCGCGGTCGCGGTCGGCGCCGGCATCGCGCTGTCCGGCGGCGGTGAGGACAAGGCGGACGCGAAGAGCACGCAGAGCGGCGCTCCGGCCGCCGCCTCCACCCAGCCGTCCACGGCGCCCTCCTCGGCCGCTCCGGCCAGCCCCACGGCGGACGGGCAGCCGATCGTCGACGCCTCCAAGATCCAGGGGCAGAACGCGGCGACGGGCAACTCGGTCAAGGGCGCGGTCTCCGCCGACGGCGGGTACCTGACGATGCAGGCCGGTTCCACGGCGACCTTCGCGGTCTCGGCGCCCTCGGCCGGCCAGTACAAGCTCTGGCTGCACTTCAACAACTCGGTGGCCGACCTGCCCGCCACGGTCAGCGTCAACGGCGCGGACCACCCGGGCGGTGTCACCTTCAAGAACTACGGCAAGGGCAGCGCCGACCCCGAGCGCTCCTGGTTCAGCACCAACATATGGCCGCAGCTGCAGGCCGGGACGAACACCGTGACGGTGTCCATCCCGGCCGGGAGCAGCGGTTCGATCCTGCTGGACCAGGTGGCACTCACCCCGATGTCGGTCGGCGACTACCCGAAGCGCTGACCAGCGCGGCGAGGTGGGCGACCACCTCGGTCATCGCGTCGCGGGCCGGCGCGAGGTACTTCCTCGGGTCGCTGACCCGGTCGTCCTCGGCCAGCCGGCGCCGGACGGCCGGGGTGAACGCGGTGTTCAGCGCCGTGCCGATGTTGACCTTCACCAGGCCGGCCGCGAGGCCGTCGGCCAGCTCCTGGTCCGGGACGCCGGAACTGCCGTGCAGGACCAGCGGGACGCTCACGGCGGCGGCGAGCCGGCCGATCAGCGCGTGGTCGAGGGCGGCGGACCGGGTGGTCATCGCGTGCGAGCTGCCGACCGCGACCGCCAGCGCGTCCACGCCGGTGTCGGCGACGTAGGCCGCCGCCTCGGCGGGGTCGGTCCGGGCGCCGGGGGCGTGCGGGGAGAGCGGCGGCTCGCCGTCCTTGCCGCCGACCCGGCCGAGTTCGGCCTCCAGGTGCAGCCCGTGCCGGTGGGCCCAGGCGGCGGCCTCGGTGGTGGCCTTGACGTTCTCGGCGTGCGGCAGCGCGGAGGCGTCGTACATCGCGGAGGAGAAGCCCGCGGCGGGGGCGGCCCGCAGCAGGTCCACGTCCTCGACGTGGTCCAGGTGCAGCGACAGCGGGACCCGGGCGGCGGCGGCCACCTCGGCGCAGGCGCGGGCCAGCGGGAGCAGCCGGCCGCCGTGGAAGGTGACCGCGTTCTGACTGATCTGCAGGACGGCGGCGGAGCCGGCGCGTTCGGCGCCGGCGGCGATCGCCTCGGCGTGCTCCAGCGTGATCACGTTGAAGGCGGGCAGGCCGCGCCGCTCGGCGACGGCGGTGGCGAGCAGGTCGGCGGTACGGGCGAGAGGCATGGGTGTCCCAAGGGAGGTGAGTAGCGGGACGCAGTACCGCTGCTCACCCCCCGCGGGACGGGAGCCGGGGCCCGGGTGCCGGGACCTCGGGCCGTTCAGCCGGACTTGGTGAGGCGGTCCGCGCCGACGATCCACTCGCCGCGGCGCATCACCGCGACGAGTTCGTAGCTGTCGGAGTCGAGGACGACGAGGTCGGCGTTCTTGCCGGCCTCCAGGGAACCGATCGAGTCGCTCAGCCCGAGCAGCCGGGCCGGGACGGTGGACAGGGACTGCACGGCCTGTTCCAGGCTCAGGCCGTTGACCGTGACGGAGCGTCGGAAGGCGACGTCCAGGGTGAGCGTGGAGCCCGCGATGGAGCCGCCCTCGACCAGCCGGGCGACGCCGTTCTCGACCCGGACCTGGAGCGGGCCGAGCGGGTAGAGCCCGTCGCCCATCCCGGCCGCGCCCATCGCGTCCGTGATCAGTGCCACCCGCCCGGCGCCGGCCGTGCCGTACGCCAGGTCCAGCACCGAGGGGTGCAGGTGGATGCCGTCGTTGATCAGCTCGACGGTGACCCGCTCGTCCTCCAGCAGGGCGACGATCGGGCCGGGCGCGCGGTGCTGGATGCCCGGCATCGCGTTGAACAGGTGGGTGGCGACGGTGGCGCCGGCGTCGATCGCCTCCAGCGTCTTGGCGTAGTCGGAGTCGGTGTGCCCGACCGCGGCGATGATGCCGAGGTCGGTCAGCATCCGGACGGACTCCAGGCCGCCGGGCAGTTCCGGGGCGAGGGTGAACATCCGGGCGTGGCCGCGGGCCGCGTCCGCCAGCTTGCGCACCAGCGCCGGGTCCGGGTCGCGCAGCAGGTCGGGGCGGTGGGCGCCGCACCGGTTGTGCGAGATGAACGGGCCCTCGAAGTGGATCCCGGCCAGCACCCCGTCCTCCACCAACTCGGAGAGGACGGCGGCCTGGTGGCACAGCTCGTCGATCTCGCCGGTGACGGTGGAGGCGATCGTGGTGGTGGTGCCGTGCTCCAGGTGGGTCCGGGCCGCCCGCAGGGCCTCCTCGGCCACCCCGGAGGCGTACGAGGCGCCGCCGCCGCCGTGCACGTGGAGGTCGACGAAGCCGGGCACCACGGTGCGGCCGGTCAGGTCGGTGTCGCCGGGCTCCGCCGGGCCGCCGAGACCCGCGATGCGCGGACCCTCGACGACGAGCCGGCCGTTCTCGACCACACCGCCGGGAAGGACGAGTCGGGCGCCGGCGAGGGCAGTACGGTCCGCGGTTGTCACGCGGTCACCTCCATGGAGAGCAGATCCCAGGCGAGCAGGCCGGCGCCCAGGGACGCGGCGGTGTCTTTGAGCATGGCCGGTACGACCTTCGGGGGCATCTGGAAGGTCAGCCGCTCCGTCACCGCCTGGCGCAGGGGCGTGAAGAGGGTGTCACCGGCCTCGGCCAGCCCGCCGCCGACGATCACCGTCGACGGGTCGAGCAGGCTCTGCGCCAGCACGATCCCGTCGGCGAGGGCGTCGACGGCGCTCTGCCAGACCTCGGCCGCGCGCTTGTCCCCGGCCTCGACGGCCAGCGCGCAGGCGGCGGCGTCGGCGGCGGGGTCGCCGTTGGCGAGGGCCCAGGCCCGGGAGACCGCGGAGGCCGAGGCCAGCGTCTCCAGGCAGCCGAAGGCGCCGCAGCCGCAGGCCGGTCCGCCGGGGCGGACGACCACGTGGCCGATCTCGCCGCCGTAGCCGTGCGCACCGGACTCGATCCGGCCGCCGATCCCGATGGCGCCGGCGATGCCGGTGCCGAGCGCGATGAACAGGAAGCGGTCGACCCCGCGGCCGGCGCCGATCCGCCCCTCGGCCAGCCCGCCGGAGCGGACGTCGTGGCCGAGGGCGACCGGCAGGCCGCCGAGCCGCTCGCCGAGCAGTTCCCGCATCGGGAGGTCCCGCCAGCCGAGGTTGGCGGAGAACACCGCGATCCCGTTCTTCTCGTCGATCGTCCCCGGCACCGCGACGCCGGCCGCGAGCGGGGCTCGGCCGAAGCGGCTGCGGCCCTCGTCCGCGAGGTCGGCGGCGAAGTCGAGGATGGTGGCGACGACGGCCTCGGTGCCGTGCTCCCGCCCGGTCGGTCGGCGTGC
The DNA here is from genome assembly GCF_040304075.1 of Kitasatospora sp. NPDC094015. Classification (NCBI taxonomy): domain Bacteria; kingdom Bacillati; phylum Actinomycetota; class Actinomycetes; order Kitasatosporales; family Streptomycetaceae; genus Kitasatospora; species Kitasatospora sp. NPDC094015. The sequence continues at coordinate 366,659 of NZ_JBEOUL010000003.1, read as the reverse complement.
TTCGAACAGCACGGAGCCGTCCTGGGCGAGCAGCGCGGCCTTCATGCCGGTGCCGCCTACATCGAGTGCGATGACGTGCTTCACGGGGGACAGTTTCCCTTGCCCATGTCGAAGAGGTCTAGTCCAGTTGCCCGATTGGTCTGGTCCATGAGAGGTGAGGTTTGTCGCGCTTGGGTGCCTGCCGGGTGATTTGTGGAGCCTCGGTCAGCTTTCCTTCCGGTCGGATTCCCCTGCGGTCGGGCCGGCGTGGCCCATCGGCGGCGTGCTGCCGGGTGCTCGGGTGATCGGGTGATCGGGTGCTCAGGCGCTCGGGTGCTCGGGCGCTCGGGTGCTCAGGCCAGGATGACGGACCTGGTCAGGTTGCGGGGGCGGTCCGGGTCGAGTCCGCGCGCGGCGGCCAGTGCGAGGGCCAGCCGGTGCACCCCGACCAGGTCGGCCAGCGGGTCCACGCCGCCCGGTCCGGAGCCGGCGACCAGGTGCCCGCCGACGCCCGCGACCTGCTCGGCCAGGCCCTCGGGCAGGGCGCCGAAGCACCACACCGCGCGGCCGGGGGCGGTGATGCTGATCGGGCCGTGCCGGTACTCCATCGCCGGGTAGGCCTCGGTCCAGGCCAGCGCCGCCTCGCGCATCTTCAGCCCGGCCTCCTGGGCCAGGCCGATGGTCCAGCCGGTGCCGAGGAAGCTGAACTGCTCGCAGGCGACCAGCTCGGCCGGGACCTCGCGGGCCAGCACCGCCTCGGCGTCGTCGGCCGCGGCGGCCACCGTGCCGACCCCGGCCGGCCGGGCGTCCGCCAGCTCCAGGTGGGCCCGCAGCAGGGCGAGCGTGGTGGTGGCGAACCGGGTCTGCACCACCGAACGCTCGTCCGCGAAGCCCAGGTCCACCAGCTGCCCGGCCGCCGCGGCGATCGGCTGCGTGACGTCACCGGTGATCGCGGTGTTCGGGGTGTCGATCCGGCCGAGCAGGTCGAGCACCTCGGTGGTGGTGCCGGACCGGCTGATCACCAGGACGCGGTCGTAGCTGCGGCCGTACGGGAACTCGGAGGCCGCGAAGGCGTCCGTCTCGCCGTGACCGCCCGCCTCGCGCAGCGCCGCGTACGACTGCGCGATGAACCACGGGGTGCCGCAGCCGACCACGGCCACCCGCTCGCCGCGCTGCGGCAGGGCGGGCGCCACCTCGGCCGCCAGGCCGATCGCGGTGCGCCAGTCGGCGGGCTGGGTGGCGAGCTCCTCGCCGGTCAGGGATGGAACGGGCATCGGGCGGGCTCCTCGGGTCGGCACTCCGGTCCACGGCATCGGGTGGTGCGTGAAGCTGTTTGATTTATAGCTTTTTCGAGCAGCATTGCGCAATGGTGCGCTCCGGATGGGCGAGAAGATCCCGCATCGACGCGCGGAGATGTGACAAGCTGTCCCCGCTTCGCGCGCGGCCTCGCGCGGGCCCGGAGCGGTCGAGCAGGCGAGGAGGGGCGGCACAGCATGTCCAGGTACGAGCGATGGAACTCACTGCTGGAACTGCTCGCCGAGCACGGGAAGCTGGAGGTCGAGGAGGCCGCCGAGGCGCTCGGGGTGTCCGCCGCCACCATCCGGCGCGACCTCGACCAGCTCGCCCGCCAGCAGATGGTGACCCGCACCCGGGGTGGCGCGGTGGCCCACAACGTCTCCTACGACCTGCCGCTGCGCTACAAGTCGGCCCGCCACGCGGACGCCAAGCAGCGGATCGGCGCGGCGGTGGCCGCGCTGCTGGCGCCGGGCGAGGTGGTCGGCCTGAACGGCGGCACCACCACCACCGAGGTGGCCCGCGCGCTCGCCGTCCGGCCGGAACTCACCGAGCGGGCCGAGAACGGCCCCGGGCAGACCCTCACGGTGGTCACCAACGCGCTGAACATCGCCAACGAGCTGACCGTCCGCCCGCAGGTGAAGATCGTGGTCACCGGCGGCGTCGCGCGCCCGCAGTCGTACGAGCTGATCGGCCCGCTGGCCGGGCTGGTGCTCGCCGAACTCACCCTGGACATAGCGGTGCTGGGCGTGGACGCGGTGGACGTCGAGCACGGCGCGACGGCCCACCACGAGGGCGAGGCCAGTGTGAACCGGCTGCTCGCCGAGCGCGCCCGGCGGGTGGTGGTGGCCGCCGACTCCTCCAAGCTCGGGCACCGCGCCTTCGCCCGGATCTGCGGGCTCGACGCGGTCGACGCACTGGTCACCGACAGCGCGGTGGACCCCGCGCTGGCCGCCGCCTTCACCGAGGCCGGCGTCGAGGTGATCACCGCCTGAACGCGGTGCGGGCCCGGGGTGACACAAGCCCGGGTTGTCCGAAAATGCCGGGCTCCGGTTGCGCCTGATGCAACGTCAGCAGACAACTCGGTAACTAACACCGCAAGAGGTATGGACCACCTGGCCGGGATGCTGCCAGGGTGGCGCCGCTCTCCATCCCTCGAAGGCGGTAACCGAGTTGAACAGTGCGTCCCGGCCGAGACCGACCCGGAAGTCCGGCAGCCCGACCCTCGCCGCGGCCCTCACGGGCACCCTCCTGCTCACCGGCTGCGGCGCCGTCACCAGCGCCGGCGGCGGCTCCGTCACCCTCAAACTGGTCGCCGCCGACTACGGCGACACCGAGGCCACCAGCACCACCCACTACTGGGACGACCTGGTGAGCCGCTTCGAGGCCACCAACCCGGGCTTCAAGGTCTCGGTCGAGGTGGTCCCGTGGACCGACATCGACAAGCGGGTCGCCGAGCTGATCAGCAGCGGCAAGGTGCCCGACGTGGTGCAGACCGGCGGCTACGCCGACCAGGTCGCCGCCGACCGGCTCTACCCGGCCGGCGACGTGCTCTCGATCGACACCCAGGCCGACATGATCGACGCCTTCGCCAAGGCCGGCCAGGTGCTCGGCAGCCAGTACGGCATCCCGTTCGTCGCCTCCACCCGGGTGTTCGTCTACAACCGGACGATGTTCCAGAAGGCCGGCATCAGCGGCCCGCCCGCCACCTGGGAGGAGCTGCGCAAGGACGCCGAGCTGATCAAGTCCAAGATGCCCGGGACCATCCCGTACGCGCTGCCGCTCGGGCCCGAGGAGGCCCAGGGCGAGTCGATGATCTGGACCATGAGCGGCGGCGGCACCCTCGCCGACAACGCCGGGAACTACACCGTCGACAGCCAGCCCAACCGGGACACCTTCAAGTGGCTGCGCACCAACCTGGTGGACCGTCACCTCACCTACCCGGACCCGTCCACGGTCGACCGCAAGACCGCCTTCACGGACTTCGCCGCCGGCAAGGTCGCGATGCTCAACGGGCACCCGGGCCTGGTCGCCAAGGCGATCGAGGCGAAGGTCGACTACGGCACCGCGGCCATCCCGCGCAAGGACGCCGGCGCCAAGCCGTCCACGCTGGGCGTGGCCGACTGGATGATGGCCTTCAAGGCCAACGGCCACAAGACCGAGATCAAGAAGTTCCTCAACTTCGTGTACCTGAAGGAGAACACGCTCAAGTTCGACGAGCAGTACAACCTGCTGCCGGTCACCCAGGACACCAAGGACGAGATGACCGGCAGCGGCAAGCACCAGGACCTCACCGAGTTCCTGAACGCGCTGCCGAGCGCCAACTTCTACCCGCTGGGCGACCCGTCCTGGGACAAGGTCAGCGTGCAGCTGAAGGAGCGGATCGGCGGCGCGGTGAAGCCCGGCGGGGACGAGGTGCTCACCCAGCTCCAGGCCGCGGCCGCCCAGGAGGCGAGCCGGGCCCGGGCCGCCGCGGGTCACTAGGGCCCGGCCCGGCCCGGTCGGTCGGGCCGGTCGGTCGGGCCGGTCGGGTCGGGCTCAGAGGTTGATGGCGTAGGCCTTGCGCAGGGTCTCGTGCACCGTCCATGTGGTGCGGTCACCCTCGCGCAGGACGGCCAGGTCGCCCGGTCCGACCTCCAGGGTCGGGCCGCCCTCGAACGCGATGGTGGCCCGGCCGCTGACCACGACGAACAGTTCGTCCGCCTCGGTGTCGGTCACCACGCCGGGGGTGATCTGCCAGATCCCGCGGATCTGCCGGCCGTCCGGGGACTCCCAGAGCACCTTGCCGGAGACCTCGGGCGTGCCCGAGACGATCTGGGCCGGGTCGAGCGGATCGGGTTCGAGCTCGGCGTCGGGGATGTGCACGGCGAAAGGGTTGGTCATGATCCCGACGCTAGCCGGACCGGCCCGCGGGTGGCGACGGCAGAGTGTGTCGGGGCGGCCGGGCAGAATGACACCTCGTAAGCGGAGGTGACCGATGGCTGGGCTGAGTGAGCGCGATCTCGCGGTGCTGGCGCTGGAGGCGCGGGCCTGGCGGACGTCCGGCGCCAAGGAGCGGGCGATCCGGGAGGAGCTGGGGATCTCCGGCACCCGGTACTACCAGCTGCTCAACGCGCTGCTGGACCGGCCGGAGGCGCTGGCCCACGCGCCGGTGCTGGTGAACCGGCTGCGCCGGGTCCGCCAGGCCCGCCGCGACGCGCGGTAGCCGGCGGCGGTGCCGTGGGCCCCGGCGGCGCTGCGCAGGCATCGCGGCGGGCGGCGTGGGTACGGTCGGGGGCATGGGAAGCCTTGAGTTCGAGACGCCCCGCACCGCCGCCGGCCGCGAGGGGTTGGCGGCGCTGCTGTCCGCCCCCGCCGAGAGCGTGGTGGGACTGGACTTCGACGGGACGCTGGCGCCGATCGTGGCCGACCCCGAGCAGGCCCGCGCGCACCCCGGGGTGGCACCGGCGCTCTCCGCGCTGGCGCCCCGGCTCGGCGCCGTGGTGGTGGTCACCGGCCGGCCGGCCGGGACGGCGGTGGCGTACGGCGGCTTCGCGGGCGTGCCGGGGCTGGAGCACCTCACCGTGCTCGGGCACTACGGCGCCGAGCGCTGGGAGGCCCGGACCGAGGAGGTGACCGCGGCCGAGCCGCCCGCCGGGGTGGCCGCCGTACGCGCCGCGCTGCCCGGCGTGCTGGAGCGGGCGGGTGCCCGGCCGGGCACCTGGACCGAGGACAAGGGGCGGGCGCTCGCCGTGCACACCCGCCGGGCCGAGCAGCCGCAGGAGGCGCTGGAGCTGCTGCGCGCCCCGCTCGCCGAGCTCGCCGCCGCGCACGGCCTGATGGTCGAGCCCGGCCGGATGGTGCTGGAGCTGCGGCCGCCCGGGGTGGACAAGGGCGCCGCGCTGGCCGGCTTCCTCGCCGGGCGCCCGCTGCGCACGGTGCTGTACGTCGGCGACGACCTCGGCGACCTGCCCGCCTTCGACGAGGTCGAGCGCCGCCGCGCGGCCGGGGCGCCGGGCCTGCTGGTCTGCAGCGCGGCCGTCGACGGCGAGGCACCGGTGAGCGCCCTCGCCGACCGGGCGGACCTGGTGGTGCCGGGCCCGGCCGGCGTGGTCGAGCTGCTGGCGGCGCTGGGGGCCGCGCTCGGCGACGCGCGCTGAGCGGCCCGCCGGGCGGCCTTCGCGGGCCGCCCGGCGCCGGTCTCAGCCCAGGGCCTCCAGCTGGTCCAGGAACCACTGCTGCGGCGGCAGCGCGGTGGCCGCGGCCGCCAGCCGCTTGGTGCGGTCGGCCCGCTCGCCCGGGGCCATGGTGAGGGCCTGGTGCAGCGCCTCGGCGGTGGCGATCACGTCGTACGGGTTGACCGTGATCGAGTCCTCGGCGAGTTCGGCGAAGGCGCCGGCCTCCCGGGACAGGACCAGTGCGCAGCCCTGGTCGGAGACCACCGGGATCTCCTTGGCGACCAGGTTCATGCCGTCCCGGATCGGGTTGACCAGGGCCACGTCGGCCAGCCGGTAGGCGGCCAGCGAGCGCGGGAAGTCGTCGTTGACGTGCAGGATCAGCGGCTGCCAGGCGGGGGTGCCGAACTCGTCGTTGATCTCGTGCGCGGTGCGCTGCACCGCCGCCGTGTACTCGCGGTACTCGGGCAGGTCGTGCCGGGAGGGGTAGGCGAACGCGATGTGCACCACCCGGCCCTGCCACTCGGGCCTGGTGCGCAGCAGGTGCCGGTAGGCGAGCAGGCCGCGGACGATGTTCTTGCTGAGCTCGGTGCGGTCCACCCGGACGATGGTCCGGCGGTCGCCGACCGCCTCCCGCAGCGTGGCGAGGCGGGCGTCCACGTCCGGCCGGTGCGCCCGCTCCCGCAGGAAGTCGGCGTCGGCGCCGAGGCCGTGCACCCCGAGCCGGGTGGTGCGGCCGGCGTGGGTGACGGTGAGCTGCTCGCGGTCGACGGTGGCACCGAGCAGGTCGGCGCAGCACTCGGCGAAGGCGAGGGCCCAGCGGCGGGTCAGGAAGCCGGCCCGGTCGGCGCCCAGGATCCCGGTGAGCACGGCCGCGCCGACGTCGTCGGGCAGCATCCGGTAGTACTCCGGCGGGGCCCAGGGGGTGTGCGAGAAGTGGCCGATCCGCAGGTCGGGGCGGAGCGCCCGGAGCAGCGCCGGGGCGAGCGAGAGGTGGTAGTCCTGGATCATCACGGCGGCGCCCGGGGCGGCCTCGGCGGCCAGCGCCTCGGCGAAGGCGGTGTTGTACGTGGTGTAGGACTCCCACTCGCGGCGGAAGCGGTCGTCGAAGTTGGGGGAGACCGGGGTGTCGTAGAGCAGGTGGTGGACGAACCAGAGGGTGGAGTTGGCCACGCCGTTGTAGGCGCGGGCGAAGGTGCCGGGATCGATGTCCAGCATCCGGACGGCCTGGCCGCCGACCTCGAAGCCGGCCAGGTCGAGCCGGCCGTCGGGGGACTGCCGGGCCGCCGTCCGGTCGGCCTCGCCGAGGGCCGCGCAGACCCAGACGGCGCTCGGGTCCTCGATCGCGGACAGGCCCGATACCAGGCCGCCACCTCCTCTGCGCAGGGTCAGCGAGCCGTCGTCCTCACTGGTGAAGGACACCGGGCCGCGGTTGGAGGCCACCAGGATCGGGGCGGCGCCGGGCTGATTCGAACGTGCGGACGCGTGATCGGCCATACTGCCAAGCTTGCCGCGACATCGGGTGTGCAAACCACTCAGCGCGCGGCGCGCCGCGCTCCCCGCCCCGGGACGGCTACCGGCCCGGGTACTCGGGGAGGGTGCGCACCGGCGGGCGCTCCACGGCCGGCACCGGGTGGGTGTGGGCGGTGAAGCCGCGGGTCTCGGGGTCGCGGGAGAACTGGGTGAGCAGCGGGTGCAGCAGCCCGTCCCCGGCCTTCAGCCGGTGGGTGCGGTCCAGGCGCTCCAGCGCGGTGCGGTAGATGGTCGCGGCCATCCGGCCGAGGGCCTGGCCGTCCTGGTGGCGGTGGTGGCGCACGCCGACGTCGACCTGGGCCAGCGCGTCCAGCCCGACCGCGTCCAGGGCGTCCACCAGCAGGCCGAGCTCGACGCCGTACCCGGTCGGGAAGGGCAGCCGCTCCAGCAGCGTCCGGCGGGCCGCGTACTCGCCGCCGAGCGGCTGGACGAAGCCGGCCAGCTGCGGCCAGTGCAGGTTCAGCAGCGGGCGGGCGACCAGCTCGGTGACCCGGCCGCCGCCGGCCGGGACGACCGCGCCGGCGGTCTCCAGCGGCCGGTCGTACATCGCCTTGACCAGCTGGATCCCCGGGTCGGTGAGCAGCGGACCGATGATCCCGGTGACGAAGGCGGGGTCGAACTCGCGCAGGTCGGCGTCGATGAAGCAGACGATCTCGCCGCGGGTGACCAGCAGCGACCGCCAGAGCACCTCGCCCTTGCCGGGCTCGGCCGGCAGCCGGGGCAGGATGTCGTCCCGGTGCACCACCCGGGCGCCGGCCGCCGCGGCCCGCTCGGCGGTGCGGTCCACCGAGCCGGAGTCGACCACCACCAGCTCGTCGACCAGCGGCATCCGCTCCATCAGCTCGGTGCGGATCGCGCCCACGATCTCGCCGACGGTCGGCTCCTCGTCCAGCGCGGGCAGCACCACGCTGACCGAACCGGCCGCCCCCGCCGCCCGCTTGGCGGCCAGCAGCGTCTCGACCGGACGGTCGGCGGCCGCCCAGGAGCGGCGGCGCAGCCAGGACGCCACCTCGGGCAGCACGTCGGGCCGGGGCTGGTCGGGCAAGATCTCGCTCCTCGGTCGGGCGGCGCCGTCTCGGGTGTCGGACGCCATGAGGTGGTACCGGGGCCTTCGGATACAGTCTTGGTAATGCGATCCGACCTTCGCACGTCGGGGTGGGTCGCTGTGCACGACCACAAACGCGCTGCCGGTTCCAACACCGCGCGCCACATTGCTCATCCAGAGGGACTGAGGGAACGGCCCGTTGAAGTCCCGGCAACCTTCCCGTCCGGCGAAGCGACCGTCAGGTCGAGGCCCCGGCGGGACAGGTGCCAATTCCGGCCTGTGGCGCGCCCGCGCCACGGGGAAGATGAGGAGAGAGGCCTCCGCCATCATGGCTACCGCTACCCCTGTCGCAGCCCCTGCCGTCGACCTCGGCCCCGCCGCCGCGCTGTCCTGTCGCGAGTGCGGCGCCCGCACCCCGCTCGGCCCGAGCTTCGCCTGCGTCGAGTGCTTCGGCCCGCTGGAGATCGCCTACGACTTCGGCTCGTACCGGGCCGAGGAGCTGCGCGCGCGGATCGAGGCCGGTCCGGCCTCGATCTGGCGTTACGCCCCGCTGCTGCCGGTCCCCGCCGACGTGGCCACCAAGCCGAACCTGAACCCGGGCTGGACCCCGCTGGTGAAGGCCGACAACCTGGGCCGCGAGCTGGGCTTCACCGCGCAGCTGCACGTCAAGGACGACTCCGGCAACCCGACCCACTCCTTCAAGGACCGGGTGGTCGCCTGCGCCATCGAGGCGGCGCGCGCCTTCGACTTCACCACCCTGTCCTGCTCCTCGACCGGCAACCTGGCCGGTGCGGTCGGTGCGGCGGCGGCCCGGGCCGGCTTCAAGTCCTGCGTCTTCATCCCGCACGACCTGGAGCAGGGCAAGGTCGTGATGGCCGGTGTCTACGGCGGCGAACTGGTCGGCATCGAGGGCAACTACGACGACGTGAACCGGTTCTGCTCCGAGCTGATCGGCGACCCGGCCGGCGAGGGCTGGGGCTTCGTCAACGTCAACCTGCGCCCGTACTACGGCGAGGGCTCCAAGACGCTGGCGTACGAGATCTGCGAGCAGCTCGGCTGGCGGCTGCCGGAGCAGATCGTCATCCCGATCGCCTCCGGTTCGCAGCTCACGAAGATCGACAAGGGCCTGCAGGAGCTGATCAAGCTCGGTCTGGTCGAGGACCGCCCGTACCGGATCTTCGGCGCCCAGGCCGAGGGCTGCTCCCCGGTGTCGGCCGCCTTCAAGGCCGGGCACGACGTGATCCGGCCGGTGAAGCCCGACACCATCGCCAAGTCGCTGGCGATCGGCAACCCGGCCGACGGCCCGTACGTGCTGGACATCGCCCGGCGCACCGGCGGCGCGGTCGAGGACGTCACCGACGCCGAGGTGGTCGAGGCGATCCGGCTGCTGGCCCGCACCGAGGGCATCTTCGCCGAGACCGCGGGCGGCGTCACCGTCGGCGTGCTCAAGAAGCTGGTCGAGACCGGGCAGCTGGACCCGGCCAAGGAGACCGTGGCGATCAACACCGGTGACGGCCTGAAGACCCTGGAGGCCGTCTCCGACGCCGGTCTGACCGCCACCATCCGGCCGACCCTGGAGTCCTTCCGGGCCGCCGGCCTGGCCTGAGCCCGCGCCCGCCCCGAGCCACCTCCCCCACCCCGCAGCAAGGAGTAGACGCCCATGAGCGCCACCGTCCGCATCCCCACCATCCTGCGCACCTACACCGGCGGCTCGGCCGAGGTGACCGCCGAGGGCGGCACCCTGGCCGAGGTGATCACGGACCTGGAGCAGAACCACCCCGGCATCTCGGCCCGGATCCTGGACGACGCCGGGCAGCTGCGCCGGTTCGTCAACGTGTACGTGAACGACGACGACGTGCGTTTCGCCGAGGGCCTGCAGACCGGCATCAAGGACGGCGCCGCCGTCTCGATCATCCCGGCGGTGGCCGGCGGCTGCTGATCCGGCCGCGCCATAGCAGTGACGGGCCGCCGCCCGGACCGGAATGCCGAAATTCCGGTCCGGGCGGCGGCCTTCGGCGTTCGGCCCGGACATTTGCCCATGTGGCTGGGTATAGAGTGCGGGACGAAGGGGTATTCGGGGCCGTTTCCAGCCGGCCCGCCCCCGCGCTCCGGTCGGGCACGCAGTGTCTGTCCGCTCGCTGAGACCGGCGATCCGGAGCGGTGCGCCGAACTGTCAGGCCGCCGTCAGAATTATTCCGGCGATTTGTTCCGTTGGTCCGCGATGTCCGGCGTCAATTGCTCACAAGTGCCGCTTTCATCCCGTCATATCCCCTGGGGCTCATAGCATTTGCCCAAAAGTTGGGCCTGTTGCAGAGGGCGCATGTCCGGATACATTCAGCCGCGGTCGACGCATTCACCCGCGTTCCGAAGGCCCTTTCGGGCCCCGGTGCGGTGGTCTGCGGCGTGCACGGCTGCGCCCAGGGGGGTTCCCGGGCCGGCCTTCCAGACCTCTGGACCCGCACCCTGCGGATCCGTGAAGGGCCAGCACAGCACAAGGGGAGTTCGGAATGGCTCAGGGCACCGTCAAGTGGTTCAACGCCGAGAAGGGCTACGGCTTCATCGCGGTCGACGGTGGTGCGGACGTGTTCGTCCACTACAGCGCGATCCAGATGGACGGCTACCGCACCCTCGAGGAGGGCCAGCGGGTCGAGTTCGAGATCTCCCAGGGGCAGAAGGGTCCGCAGGCGGACATGGTCCGCGCGCTCGTTGCGTGACCTCTTCGACCTGCGGAGCCTCGGCTCGGTCATGAGCTGGCGGCCACAGATCAACGGCAGCAGGCCCGTACGGGAACCCCGTGCGGGCCTGCCGCCATGTTCGGGACACCCCGCGATCGGGCTTGCACTCGCCACCCGAGAGTGCTAATCATTGGCGTTAGCACTCTCGGTACGAGAGTGACAAACGGATCGGGTCGGTGAGGCCTCCCGGGAGCGGTTGGGGACAGGACCCCCGCTCGCAGGGCCGTCCGTCGCGGGCACCCTTCGGTCCGATGCAGTCGATCGCGTCCCGGAGGACCACTTCACATGGCAAAGATCATCGCGTTTGACGAGGAAGCTCGCCGCGGCCTTGAGCGCGGGATGAACCAGCTTGCCGACGCCGTCAAGGTGACGCTTGGCCCCAAGGGCCGCAACGTCGTCCTTGAGAAGAAGTGGGGCGCCCCCACGATCACCAACGACGGTGTCTCCATCGCCAAGGAGATCGAGCTCGAGGACCCCTACGAGAAGATCGGCGCGGAGCTCGTCAAGGAGGTCGCCAAGAAGACCGACGACGTCGCGGGTGACGGCACCACCACCGCCACCGTGCTCGCCCAGGCCCTGGTCAAGGAAGGCCTGCGCAACGTCGCCGCCGGCGCCAACCCGATGGCCCTGAAGCGCGGCATCGAGAAGGCCGTCGCGGCCGTCTCCGACCAGCTGCTCGCCCAGGCCAAGGACGTGGAGACCAAGGAGCAGATCGCCTCCACCGCCTCCATCTCCGCCGCCGACACCCAGATCGGCGAGCTCATCGCCGAGGCGATGGACAAGGTCGGCAAGGAAGGCGTCATCACCGTCGAGGAGAGCAACACCTTCGGTCTGGAGCTCGAGCTCACCGAGGGCATGCGCTTCGACAAGGGCTACATCTCCGCCTACTTCGCCACCGACCTGGAGCGGATGGAGGCGTCCTTCGAGGACCCGTACATCCTGATCGCCAACTCCAAGATCTCCTCGGTCAAGGACCTGCTCCCGCTGCTGGAGAAGGTCATGCAGAGCGGCAAGCCGCTCGTCATCATCGCCGAGGACGTCGAGGGCGAGGCCCTGTCGACCCTGGTCGTGAACAAGATCCGTGGCACCTTCAAGTCGGTCGCCGTCAAGGCCCCCGGCTTCGGTGACCGCCGCAAGGCCATGCTCGGCGACATCGCCATCCTCACCGGTGGCACCGTCATCTCCGAGGAGGTCGGCCTCAAGCTGGAGAACGCCGGCGTCGACCTGCTGGGCACCGCCCGCAAGGTGGTCATCACCAAGGACGAGACCACCATCGTCGACGGTGGCGGCGACAGCGACCAGGTCGCCGGTCGCGTCAACCAGATCCGTGCCGAGATCGAGAACAGCGACTCGGACTACGACCGCGAGAAGCTCCAGGAGCGCCTCGCCAAGCTGGCCGGCGGCGTGGCCGTCATCAAGGCCGGCGCGGCCACCGAGGTGGAGCTCAAGGAGCGCAAGCACCGCATCGAGGACGCCGTCCGCAACGCGAAGGCCGCCGTCGAGGAGGGCATCGTCGCCGGTGGTGGCGTCGCGCTGCTGCAGGCCGGTGTCGCGTTCGACAAGCTGGAGCTCGAGGGCGACGAGGCCACCGGTGCCAACATCGTCCGCGTGGCGCTGGAGGCCCCGATCAAGCAGATCGCGACCAACGCCGGCCTCGAGGGCGGTGTCGTGGTGGAGAAGGTGCGCAACCTCCCCGCCGGTCACGGCCTGAACGCCGCCAGCAACGAGTACGTCGACCTGATCGCCGCGGGCATCATCGACCCGGCCAAGGTGACCCGCTCCGCGCTGCAGAACGCCGCCTCCATCGCGGCGCTCTTCCTCACCACCGAGGCCGTCATCGCCGACAAGCCCGAGAAGGGCGGCGCCCCGGCCGGTGGCGGCATGCCGGGCGGTGACATGGACTTCTGATCCTCCCGCGAGGATCGGCGAGTTCGGATCGTCCGCGAGGGCGGTCTCCCCACACCGGGGAGGCCGCCCTCGCGGCGTTCGCGCCCCGGCCGGATTTGGGACAATGGGCGGATGGCCACCCCTGAGATCGAAGCCGCACTGCACAGCGCCCGGGCGCTGATCCTCGCCGACCTGACCGCCCGGGACGTGGCGGACGCCGCCGTGGTCTCGCTGGTGGAGGACGCCGTGACGCATCGCCGCTGGTGGCTGGAGCAGTGGCCGGACGGCACCGGCTTCGTGCTCGGGCTGGTCGCCCAGGACGTCCAGGACGCGCTGCTGGAGGCGTACGGGCGCTGGCCGCTGTGCGAGGAGTGCGCCGCCGAGGGCGACCCGCACGCGCTGGGCGTGGAGCCCGAACTGGGGCCGGACCCGCACTGGGTGTGCGGCAAGGAGGGCCGGGTCGTCGCGCCGGTGGGCAAGCTCTCCTGATCCTGCTCGACCTGACCGCCGCCGGGCCGCGGCGGCGCGAGGCTAGCCTTCGAGCGTCCTGAGCTCGGCCGCGAGGTTGGCCCGGGCGGCGGCGTCGAAGCGCTCGCGGGCGGCGTCGGTGCGGTAGAGCGCGGGCAGGCCGAGCAGTTGGCGCAGGACCGCCGCCCGACCGGCCCGGAAGGCGTCCTCGGGCACGAAGCCGTACTCGGCGCGGACGGCCGCCGCGTACGCCGCGTACTGCTCGGCGGAGCCGCCGAGGACGGCCAGGTCCGCGTCGCAGAGCACCTCGCCGTTGCGGTCGCCGGCCTCGGGGTGGTGGGTGACGGTGAGCCGCACCAGCCGGGCCACCTCCGCCACCAACGGCTCGGCCAGCCCCGCCTCGCGCAGCGCGCGGACGGCCAGGGCGGCGCTGCGCTTTTCGTTCTCCGAGCGCTCCGGCCGGTAGACGGCGTCGTGGAACCAGGCCGCCAGCCGGACCGCGTCCGGGTCGTCGGCCAGCCCGGCGAGGGCGTCCGCGTGGTCGAGCACCGCCCGCAGGTGGTCGGTGGTGTGGTAACGGCGCTGCGGCTCGGCCCAGCGCCGCAGCAACTCCTCGCCGTACGGCTGCGGGTCGGCGGACGCGCCGCACCGGCGCAGCAGGTCGTTCCAGCGGTCGAGCAGATCGGCGGTCATGGCGCCCATTGTGGCCCCGCGGGGCGACAGGCCGTCAGGACGGTGGCCGATTCCCGGATTCGCCTGACGGTATATATCGGCGACCGGTATATCTGAGGGCATGACAGAACGCTCGATGCAGGAGCCGACGCTGCTCCTGCTCACCGCTCTCGCCGATGCCCCGCGGCACGGCTACGCCCTGATCCAGGAGATCGCCGCGATCTCCGGCGGCCGGGTCCGGATGCGGGCCGGCACCCTGTACGGCGCGCTCGACCGGCTGCTCGGCCAAGGCCTGATCCACGTCGAGCGCGAGGAGGTGGTGGACGGCCGGGCCCGGCGCACCTACGCGCTCAGCGACAGCGGCCGGTCCGTGCTGGCCGCCGAGGCCGAGCGGCTGCGCGCGGTCGCCGCCGAGGCCGAACGCCGGCTCGCCGCGCCCGGCCGCCTGCGACCGAACGGAGCCCTCGCATGAGCAACCGGATGATGGACGCGGTGCTGCGGATCTACCCGGCGCGCTACCGGGCCGAGCGCGGCGGCGAACTCGCCGACGTCTACGAGGCGCTGGCCGCCGACACCGGTCGGCTCGGCCGGGCCCGCGAGCTGGTCGGCCTGGCCGGCCACGGCCTGCGGCTGCGGGTCGGGACGACCTCCCGGGGGGTGCCCGGCCAACTGCTCGCGGCGGCGGTCCCGTTCGTGGTCGGCGCCGGGCTCGGCCAGAAGGCCGGCGCGCTGTGGCAGGGGTCGCCGTACGACCACGCCTGGCACGGGCCGCTGCGCTGGTGGTGGGCGGCGCTGGCCGGCCTGTGGGCGGTCGCCCTGCTGGTGGGGCTGGCCGGGCGCTGGACGGCGGCGCGCTGGATCGCGGTGGCGTCGTGCGTCGGCGGGGTGGTGCTGGCGGCCGCCTGGTGCGTGCGGAGCCCGCTGTACCAGCACCTGCCGCTGGACTACTACCTCGCGACCACGGCGCGGGCGAGCTTCGGCCTGCTGGCCTGGCTGGTGCTGCTGCTGCCCGCTCCGGCGGACCTGCTCGGCGGGCGGCCGCGCCGGGCTGCGGTGATGGCCTTCGCGGGTGTGCTGGCGGCGCTGGTGGTCGGTTCGGGCGGGGCGGTCGTCCACACCCCGCTGCTGTGGGACCCGGGCTGGTACCCGTACCGGGTCGCCCTGGTGGCGCTGCCGCTGCTGGGACTGGCCCGCGGCCGGGTGCCAGGGGCCGCGGCGGCGCTCGGCGCGCTGCCGCTGCTGCTCGACGCCGACTTCTGGTACTGGGTCGACTTCGGGTTCGGCGGTGCCCGGCGGGCGGCGGGATTCCTGGCCTTCGTCGTCCTGGTGGTGGTCGCGGCCCGGTGGCTGCGGCGGCGCGGCGACGCCGAGCTGCCGACCGGGCCGCCGACCGGGCCGCCGACGGCGGGCTGAGCGCGGCCGGCGGGGGGCTCGCCGGGGCGGCGGGCGGTGTGGCAAGGTAGCGACATGTCTAGACCAGTCTTCGAAGTCATCGCGCTGACCGCGCAGGATGCCCAGGCCGCCGCTGCCGGCGGCGCCGACCGCCTCGAACTGGTCACCGACATGGCCGCCGACGGCCTCACCCCCGCCGTCGCCGCCTTCGCCGAGATCCGCGCCGCCGTCGACCTCCCGCTGCGGGTCATGCTGCGGTTGCGCGACGGCTTCACCCCCGGGGACCTGGACGGGCTGCTCGCCCGCGCCGCCGCCCTGCGGGCCGAGGGCGCCGAGGAGTTCGTGCTCGGCTTCCTCACCGCCGACGGCGCCCTCGACCTGCCCGCCACCCTCGCCGTCGCCGAGGCCGTGGCCGGCTGCCGCTGGACCTTCCACCGGGCCATCGACCACAGCGCCGACCGGGCCGCCCTGCGCGACGCCCTCGACGGGCTGCCCGGCCTCGACACCTACCTCACCTCCGGCTCCGCCGCCGGCGTCGACCGGGGCCTGACCGTCCTGGAGGGCGAACTCGCCAAGGCCGGCGACCCCGGCTACCGCCAGCAGATCCTGGTCGGCGGCGGCCTGCGGGCCGACCACGTCCCCGGGCTGCTGGCCGCCGGCTTCGACGCCTTCCACATCGGCGGCGCGGTCCGGCCGGACGGCTGGCGCGGCCCCGTCGACGCGGCCGCGGTCGCCGGGTGGCGGACCCTGCTGGACGCCTGAGGCGCCCTGCGCGGCGTCCCGGGCCGGGCCCGCCCGCCGGTCAGCGCAACTGCTCGGGCAGCGGCTCGCCGTGCAGCACGGTCAGCCCGGACACCGCCCGGGTCAGCGCCACGTACAGCCGGCGCAGCCCGGTCCGCTCGTCCGGCTCCCCGGCCACCACGGCGGCCGGCTCGTCCAGCACCACGTAGTCGTACTCCAGGCCCTTGGCCAGCGAGGCCGGCACCAGCGTCAGCCGCGCCTGCGCCGTGGTCTCGGTGCCCGGGTCGAGGAACGGCAGGCCGGCCCCGGCCAGCGCCTCGGCGAACAGCGGGATCCGCGCGTCCGCCGCGATCAGACCGGTCGAGCCCTCGAAGGCCAGCGCCGCCTGGCAGGCCGCCACCACCGCGTCGACCAGCCGGTCCGGGACGTGGCGCACCACCAGCGACCCCGGCAGCTCGCGCACCGACCCGGCCGGCGCCAGCCCCGGCGCGATCGAGGGCAGCAGCCGGGAGGCGTACACGATGACCTCCTCGGGCACCCGGAAGCCCTGGGTGAGCTCCTCGACGTGCGCGCCCGCCTTGCCCAGGTGGTGCAGCGCCTCCGGCCAACTCCCGGTCGCCCACGGGGTGGTGCCCTGCGCCAGGTCGCCGAGGACGGTCGCCGAGCCGGTCGAGCAGCGCCGGCCCACCGCCCGGTACTGCATCGGCGAGAGGTCCTGCGCCTCGTCCAGCACCACGTGCCCCAGCGACGGCGTGCGCTGCACCAGGTCCGAGGCCTCGTCCACCAGCACGGCGTCCGCGGCCGACCAGCGGGCCGACTTCACCGACCGGGGTGCCTTCGCCCAGCGCACCGCCTGCTGCTCCTGCTCGGTGAGGATCCCGTCCGCGCACGCGGCCAGGAAGTCGGCGTCGGCGAGCAGCCGGTGCACCAGCTTGACCGGGTCGACCGCCGGCCAGCAGGCCCGGACCACGGCCTTCACCTCGGCGTTGCGGGCCACCGCGTCCTGCACCCGGTCGTCCGGGGCCTCGCCGCCGTGCTCCATCTTCACCAGCACGGCGTGCGCGATCCGCTGCGGCAGCGCCTCCCGGGCCGCGCCGTAGCGGATCTCCCGGGCCATCAACTCCTCGATGATCTCGATCAGTTCGTAGGCCGGCACGCGCCACCGGCGGGAGCCGCGGACCACCACGCAGGGTTCGGTCGGCAGGGTGATCCCGGCCCGCACCGCCCGCCGCAGCACCTCGGCCATCCGGGCGTCGCCCTTGACCGTCGCGGCCTCGGCCGAGTCCTCGCCCCGCACCTCGACCCGGCCGACCAGCTCCTGCACGGTCGCCTGCGCCACGTCCACCTCGCCGAGCGCGGGCAGCACCTGCTCGATGTAGTGCAGGAACGAGCGGTTCGGGCCGATCACCAGCGTCCCGGTGCGGGCCAGCCGCTCCCGGTGCGCGTACAGCAGGTAGGCCACCCGGTGCAGGCCGACGGCGGTCTTCCCGGTGCCGGGGGCGCCCTGCACGCACACCGTGCCGGTCACGTCGGCGCGCACGATCTCGTCCTGCTCGGGCTGGATCGTGGCCACGATGTCGCGCATCGGGCCGACGCGGGGCTTCTCGATCTCGGCCGCCAGCAGCGCGGAGCGGGTCTCCGTCTCCGCCGGGTCGGTCAGGTGCTCGTCCTCGTACGCGGTCAGCTCGCCGCCCGTGTAGCCGAACCGGCGGCGCCGCTCGACGTCCATCGGCTCCTTGCGGCTGGCCCGGTAGAACGGCTGCGAGACCGGGGCGCGCCAGTCGATCACCATCGGGTCGCCGTCGGCGTCGTGCACGTGCCGGCGGCCGATGTAGAACCGCTCGCCGCTGCCGCCCTCGGCCTGCTCCTCGCCGATCGCGTGCAGGTAGTCGAGCCGGCCGAAGAACAGCGGGGTGTGCGCCAGGTCGGCCAGCGCGGCGATCCGCAGCTCGATCTGGTGGTGCAGGACGGCGGCGGACACCCAGGTGCCGGTGACGTCCCGCAGGTCCAGCGATTCGACGTCCTCGCGCATCGTGCGCAGCGCCGCCCGGGAGGCGGCCAGGTGGTCCCGCTCGCGGCGCAGCGGATCGTCGGTGGGGGTGGGAGATGGCACAGCGAACCTTCCCGGCTGCCGGATCGGGGCACGGCAGCGGACTCGTCGTAGCTCACGGTGAAAGGGGTACCGCCGGTTGCCGACCGGTCGGGACCTCCCACGGCTGCCGACGACGGGCACCACGGTTCGGGAGGGGGCAGACCGGCGATCATAGACCCGCGCCACCGGCGGCGCGAATCCTTATCCGGCGCTCCCGGGCCCGCACCCGGCCCGCCTACGGCCCGCGTACGGCCCGCTCGACCGCTCCCGCCTGGGCGCCGCCCGGCCCGTGACCCCGAGCCGCACCCCTGAGCGGCCCCGGGATCGCCGTACGCCGGAAGGACGAGGCGGCTCCCCCGGAGTGAGGCCTTTCGACCGATGCCGTTCGGATGGCCGAAAACCTACTGTTGAAGACATGAGCTCCGCACACCTCACGGCGCCCCGGGCCGCGGTCTCCACCCCCCGGGCGCTCTCACCCAAGCCCTCGATCCCCGCCCCCCGGATCGCGGCCGGCGCCACCTCGGCGACCGGCCCCCGGCACCGCGGCCCGCTGGTCGTCGCGGTCCGCAACGTCGGCATCGCGCTCGACACCGCCGCCCGGGTGGTCTTCCTCGGACGGGACGGCGTCCGGCTCTGAGCCGGCCCCCCGGGCGGCGGGGCCCCGGCCGCCCGCTGTCCTCCCCGTCGGGCTACACGTCGTCGGCGTCGATGATCCGGTAGGCGTAGCCCTGCTCGGCCAGGAAGCGCTGGCGGTGCGCCGCGAAGTCCTGGTCGACGGTGTCCCGGGCGACCACCGAGTAGAAGTGCGCCGAGTGCCCGTCCGCCTTCGGGCGCAGCACCCGGCCCAGCCGCTGCGCCTCCTCCTGGCGGGAGCCGAACGTCCCGGAGACCTGGATGGCGACGGTCGCCTCCGGCAGGTCGATCGAGAAGTTGGCCACCTTGGAGACCACCAGCACGCTGATCTCCTTGGTGCGGAACGCCTCGAACAGCTTCTCGCGCTGCGCGTTGCTGGTCTCGCCCTTGATCACGGGGGCGTCCAGGGCCTCGCCGAGCTCGTCCAGCTGGTCGATGTACTGCCCGATGACCAGGGTCTGGTCGCCGGCGTGCTTGCGCACCAGCGCCTCCACCACCCGGCGCTTGGTCGCCGTGGTGGAGCAGTAGCGGTACTTCTCCTCCGGCTCGGCGGTCGCGTAGGTCAGCCGCTCCGAGTCGGACAGCGTGACCCGCACCTCGCAGCAGTCCGCCGGGGCGATGTAGCCCTGTGCCTCGATCTCCTTCCACGGGGCGTCGAAGCGCTTCGGCCCGATCAGCGAGAACACGTCGCCCTCCCGGCCGTCCTCGCGGACCAGGGTGGCGGTCAGCCCGAGCCGGCGCCGGGCCTGCAGGTCGGCGGTGAACTTGAAGACCGGCGCGGGCAGCAGGTGCACCTCGTCGTAGACCACCAGGCCCCAGTTGCGGGCGTCGAACAGCTCCAGGTGGGCGTACACGCCCTTCCGCTTGGTCGTCATCACCTGGTACGTGGCGATGGTGACCGGGCGGATCTCCTTGCGGGTGCCGCTGTACTCGCCGATCTCGTCCTCGGTCAGCGAGGTCCGCTTGACCAGCTCGTGCTTCCACTGCCGGGCCGAGACGGTGTTGGTGACCAGGATCAGCGTGGTGGACTTGGCCTCCGCCATCGCCGCCGCGCCGACCAGCGTCTTGCCGGCGCCGCAGGGCAGCACCACGACGCCGCTGCCGCCGTGCCAGAAGCCCTCCACCGCCTGCTGCTGGTACGGGCGTAGGTGCCAGCCGGTCTGGTCCAGCTCGATCGGGTGCGCCTCGCCGTCCACGTACCCGGCGTGGTCCTCGGCCGGCCAGCCGAGCTTGAGCAGGACCTGCTTGATCTGGCCGCGCTCGGAGGGGTGCACCAGCACGGTGTCCGGGTCGACCCGGGTGCCGACCAGCGGGGCGATCTTCTTGGAGCGCAGCACCTCCTCCAGCACCGGCCGGTCGGTGGTGGCCAGCACCAGCCCGTGCACCGGGTGCTTCAGCAGCTGGAGCCGCCCGTAGCGGGCCATCGTGTCGGCCACGTCGACCAGCAGCGCGTGCGGCACCGGGTACCGGGAGTACTTCACCAGCGCGTCCACCACCTGCTCGGCGTCGTGGCCCGCCGCCCGCGCGTTCCACAGCCCGAGCGGGGTCACCCGGTAGGTGTGGATGTGCTCGGGGGCCCGCTCCAGCTCGGCGAACGGCGCGATCGCGCGGCGGCAGTCGGCGGCCTGGGGGTGGTCGATCTCCAGCAGCAGCGTCTTGTCGCTCTGGACGATCAGCGGTCCGTCGTTCACGCGGGGCCCTCCGGTGGTGGTGTCGCAGACTTTCCAGTGTCCCGCACTCGGGTGGAACCGGGTGACCGGACGGCTCCGGGCTCGTTGAGCAGCCCATGAACAAGCGCAACCGCTTCCTGGCCGGCCTCGCCCTCTCCGGCGCCGCCGTCGCCACCGCCGTCGGCGCGACCCCGGCGCAGGCCGCCCCGACCCCCGGCCTCGACCAGGTCGCGGACATCGGCCAGCCCGGTGGGCTGTTCGGCACCGCGGCCTTCACCGTGACCGGGCTGCTGACCGGGGTCGAGCCCAAGATGCCCGACCCGCAGTCGATCGTCGACGAGGCGAAGAAGCAGAAGCAGGAGCAGGACGCCCAGCAGTCCCAGCAGCAGCACTGAGGCACCGGGACGCGGACTCAGCCGGCCAGCCAGACGTACGCCGCGAAGCGGCCGGTGGTCTGCTCGCGCCGGTGCGAGAAGAAGTCCGGGTCCTCCATGGTGCACCGGTCGTCGTGCCGGATTCCGGTCACCCCGGCGCGGGTGAGCTGGGCGGTGATCCCCGCCCGGACGTCCAGCGCCGGGGTGTCGCGGCGGGTGGTCGACCACAGCTCCGGCAGCGATGCGCAGGCCTCCTCGCGCATCGCGGCCGGCACCTCGTAGCACCGGCCGCAGGCCAGCGGGCCGACCAGGGCGACCAGGTCGGCCGGGTCGCTGCCGCGCGCCACCATGGCCGCGACCAGCGCGGGGACCACCCCCGAGACGGTGCCCACCCGCCCCGAGTGCGCCGCGCCGACCAGCCGGCCGACCGGATCGGCCAGCAGCACCGGCGCGCAGTCGGCCGCCAGCGCGGCCAGCGCCAGCCCCGGGCGGTCCGTCAGCACCGCGTCCAGCGGCGGCGCGTCCACCCCGAACGGCTCGGTCACGTAGCGCACGTCGGCGCTGTGCACCTGCCGCATGAACACCACCCGGCCCGGGTCCAGGCCGAGTCCACGGGCCGTCAGCTCGCGGTTGCGCCGTACGGCGGCCGGGTCGTCGGCCGTCGTCCCGCCCAGGTTGCGGCTGTCGAACGGCGGCGCGCTGACGCCGCCGTGGCGGTCGGCGACGGCGTACCGGATGCCGGGTGCGAGTTCCATCTGGTCTCCCCCTCGTGGGTGGTGGTCCGGCCGCGCCGGGGTCAGCTCTCGTCGACCTCGGCGACGCCGGTGATCCGGTGCAGGGCGAAGGTGCGCACCTCGTCCGTGAGGTGGTCGTACGCGGTGACGAAGCCGCCCTCGACCTTGACCGGGTCGACCACCCGCTGCGAGGACAGCCCCTCGGCGTTGATGTACCCGATCCACATCCGTTCACCGAGCAGCACCGCGGTCTGCAGCGCGGCCAGGGTGTCGGCGGCGGCCGTGCGCGGCAGCCGGTGCGGGTCGCCCTGGGCCGGGCCGGCGCCGCGGTGCACGGCGGCGGCCGGTCCGGCCACCGTCTCCCGGCGGACGGCGGTGGCCGCCCGGTCGCCGGCCCGGATCGCCTTGAGCGCGGCGGCCAGCAGCGTCGTGTCCGGGCGCGGCGGCCCGTCCGGGACGGGGGTGGGCGCCGTGCGCGGCTGGGTGCGGTGGCTGTCCGGGCGGCTGATCACCACATCACCCTCGGCGGACTCGGCGACCGGCGCGTAGCCCATCTGCCGGACCACCCCGAGCAGGGTCTCCGGACCCGCCTGGGCGGCCAGCACGGTCGGAGCCAGCTGCCGCAGCCGCAGCTCGGCCGCCCGCCGGTCGGCCAGCACCTCGGCGAGCAGCCCCGGGTCGTCGCAGCGCAGGTACGAGGAGGCCGCCCCGACCCGCAGCACGCCGTGCCGGCGGGCCACGTCGTCGATCAGGTAGCTGAGCGGCTGCGGGACCGGGGTGCGGGAGTGCTGGGCGAGGAAGGAGTGCAGGTCCGAGGCGCTGCGCCCGGCGTCCAGCGCGCGGCGCACCGACTGCGGCGAGAAGCGGTAGACGGTGGCGCCACCCTTGGACTCGATGTCCGCGCACAGCGCCAGCGCCTGGGCCAGCGGGGTGAGCAGCGGGCCGGGCGCGATCGCGGTGAGGTCCGGCTGCAGGATCACGTGGTCGAGCGGCCGGGGGAGCAGCGGGTCGAGCAGCGGAACCGGATCGTCGCCGGCCAGCAGGGCGCGGGCCGGGCCGGCCAGCGCGCCGCGCCCGGTGACGCCGAGCAGTTCGGCCTCGGCCAGGGTCCAGCCGGCCAGCTGTTCGCGCAGCTCGCGGCCGTCCGCGCCGGTGGGGCCGCCGCGCAGCGGCCGCTGCCAGCGCAGCACGGGCAGCAGCGCCTCGGCGCCGGCGACCGAGCCGGGCGGCAGCCCGGCCAGCAGGCCGAGCGCGGCGCGGCGCACCACCGGGGCCAGGGTGCGGTCGAGTTCGGGGCCGAGCGGGGCCCTGGTCCGGCCCTTGCCGTCGGGGCTGCCGGCCAGGCCGGGCACCCTGGTGGCGGCCAGCCAGCTGGCGGCGAGCGCGGCCCAGCGCTGCGCGACGTCCTGCTGCAGCCAGCTGTCGTAGCCGGGGGTGGGCGCCCAGCGCTCGTCCGCCTCGCCGTCGGGGGCCAGCAGGCCGGTGGTGTAGGCGAGTTCCAGCCAGAACGCGGCGTCCTGCTCGGAGCAGTCCAGGATCAGTGCGGCGCGCTTGAGGTCCCGGACGCCGAGGCCGCCGGCCCGCAGCGTGGCGGGCGGCGTCAGTCCCCAGGCGTCGAGCAGCTCCTCGACGGTGCGCACGGCGGTGTGGGCCTGGCCCGCCGCCGCGCTGTCCACAGCCTGTGGATCGCGGACGGCGTCGGGGGCGAGTGCGGGCGGGGCCGGTTCGACCGCGCGGTGGCTGCGGCCGCCGCGCAGGTGCAGGGCCAGCTCGCGCGGCAGCACCACCGAGCCGGCGCTGGAGGGCAGCAGCAGGCCGCGGGCCAGCAGCCACTCGACCGGGCTGCGCACCTCCTCGGCGGTGACCGGGCGGGCCGCGTCGGGGACGGTGCCGGTGGGCGGGCCCCAGACCAGCCGCTCCAGCAGGGCCAGCGCCGGGGCGGGGGCCTCGGCGAGCAGGGCGGCGCACCGCTTGCGGTCGGCGAGCAGGCCGCCGAGGGCGGCCACGGCGGTCACCGGGTCCGGGGTGGGCGGCAGGCCGGCCCCGGCCAGCAGCTGCTGGATGCGGGCCGGGGACATGCCGACGGTGGCCTCGGCGAGGGTCGGGCCGAGGCCGGTGCGGCCGGGGTTGGCGGCGCTCGGGGCCAGCGCCTCGCGGACCGCGATGACCAGGCGCAGCGCGGAGTCCGGGCCCCAGAGCAGGGCCTGCTCGCGCAGTTCGGCGAGCGCGCCGGGCAGCGCCGCGGCGACCGCCTCGCGGTCCACCGGTTCGGCGCCGGGGTGCGGCTTGACCCGGGCCGGGCCGCTCAGCAGCTGGCGGACGGCGGTGTCCGGGCCGCCGTCCGGGAGGGCGGCGAGCGCCTCGGCGACCTGGAGGGTGAACCGGTCCAGGCGCTCCAGCGCCCGCAGCGCGGAGGCGCGGCTGGAGAGCCGGGCGGCCAGCTGGGTGAGGTCGCCGGGGACGGGGTTGAGCAGATCGGGCCGCGCGCGCAGCAGGCCGGTGAGCGCCTGGTCGCTCCGGGCGCGGAGCTCCTCGGCGAGCGTGCGGGGGGCGGCGGCCCGGCCGGGGCGCGACCCGCTCTGCGTCGTGGTCATCCGACCCAGGTTAGTCGGACCGGGCCAAGAGAAGGTAAGGGCCGGACGGCGGGCGTCCGCGCGACCGCCCGCGCGCGCCCACCGGTCCGCGCCCCGCGTTCGGGGTGCGGCGGTGGACCGCTCGCTTCGGCCCCGCACCAGTGGGTACCGTCAGCGCAGGTGGGCCGGCGGGTGCGATGGGGTGGCGGGGCGATGGCTGACAGTCCTACGGGCGGCGAGTGGTGGCGGGTCGGCGGGCGGGTGCTCGGCGCCGGCCGGGGCGGTGCCGGTGGCACCGGCGGTGACGGCGCCGCGGGCGGTCCCGCGGGGGCGGCCGGGGGCGCGGCGGGGGCCGAGGAGAGCGTGTACACGGCCGAGGTTCCGGCGCCGCTGCAGTGGGTGAAGCGCCCGGCGGCGGAGCCCGAGCGGCCGGCCGACCGGCCGGTGTCCCGGCCGCCCGGCGGGGAGGACGTGACCGCGCGGTTCCCCGGCTGGGACACCGTCAAGTTCTACCCGTTCGAGGAGCCCGCACCGGCGGCCGTCCCCGAGCCGCGCGAGCCCGTGGCGCCGGCGGCCGGCCCGGAGCCAGCGGTGGTGGTGGAGCCGGCCGGGGCGGCGGGTGTGGCGGGCGCGGCGGCGGCCGGGGCCGGGCTGCTGGCCGGGCGCAGGCCCGCCCCGCTGCTGCTGGTGGCCTCGGCGGCGCTGCTGGCCGGCGCGTACACCGGGGTGCTGCTGGCGATGCTGGGCGGCTGGGGCGCCGCGTACCTGTCCCGGGGCCTCGGGGACTTCACCAAGAAGTTCGCGGTGCTCGGCATCCCGCTGATCTGCATGACCGGGGCGTCGGTGTGGTTCTGGGGCCGGGCGCAGGGGCGGTGGGGCACGCCGGACACCTCCGGGGCGCCGATGGGCGAGGTCACCTGGGCCGCCGCGCCGGGCGTGCTGCGGGTGGCCGCGGTGCTGACGGCGGTGTTCCTGCTGGCCCTGACGCTGCGGCGGCGCCGGGAGCCGTAGGCCGGAGCCCCGGGCCCTGGCCGGTCTCAGGCCGGACGGGTGGCGGTGGTGCAGCGGATCGTGGTGCGCCGGGTCAGCCCGTCCGGCCCGGCCAGCGGGGCGAGCGCGGCGAACGCGGCGCGCCGGGCCTCGGGCAGCCGGTCGGCCGGGATGGCGTCCAGCATCGACCGGCGCCCGCTCGCCCGCAGCGCGGCCCACCAGGCCTCGGCGTCCGGGTAGTGCGAGACGGCCTCGACCTCGACGCTCGCGACCCCGGTGAAACCCGCGGCGGTCAGCAGCGCGGCGGCGGCCACCGGGTCGCCGGCCAGCGGGTTGAGGTCACGGGCCCGGCTGCGGACGCGCTGCGCCCCGGCCCCGGTCACGAAGGCCCCGAGCCGGGCGGTGGGTTCGGACCAGCGCGGGTCCAGGTCGGGACCGAAGGTGGTGTAGCCGAACCGGCCGCCCGGGGCCAGCAGGCGGTGGGCGGCGGCCACCGCGGCCGCCGGGTCGGGGGTGTGGATCACCGCGAACGAGGACAGCACCAGGTCGAACGAGCCGTCCGGGAACGGCGGCCGCTCGGCGTCGCCGACCTCGACCCGGACCTGCCGCAGGCCGCGGGCGGCGGCGTCCGCCGCGGTGTGCCGGACCATCCCCGGCGCCAGGTCCAGGCCGACCGCCGTACCGCCGGGGCCGACCGCCTCGGCGGCCGGGAAGAGCACCGCGCCGCGCCCGCAGCCGAGGTCGAGCACCCGCTGCCCGGGGCGCGGGGCGGCCAGCGCGACCAGCCGCGCGCCGACCGGGTTGAAGAACCCGCCGTTGCGGTCGTCGTACTCCGCGGCTACGAGGGAGAAGGTGCGGGCGAGGGCGGCCTTGCGGTCGCGGGCGTGCTCCTGGGCGTCCGGCATGCCGCCATTGTCCCGGCGGCGGGCTCAGCCGCCCAGGGCCCGCTGGAGGTCGGCGATGACCAGGTTGGCGCCGGTGTAGCCGATGCCGGCGAACCAGAGCTGGTCCTCGACCGGGAAGGCCCGGTGCGCCTTGACCGCGCCGAGCGCCTGCCAGGCCGGGCTGGCCAGGACCGCGGCCGCGCCGGAGCGTTCGGGGTCGCCGTAGGTCGCGTGGAAGAGGAAGTCGCCGTCGACCTGGGCGAGCTGGTCGGGCGTCACCTCGATCTCCCCGCGGTCCACGTTCTGCGCGTCCGGGCGGCCGAGCTGCAGGTCGGTGAGGACGCTGCCGATGAAGGTCTGCCGCCCGTACGTCCGGATGCCGGTGGCGCCCTCGACGAAGCGGACCACGCTGATCCGCCGGCCGCCCGATCCGGCCGCGCCGATCGCCTGCACCGCCTGGGCCACGTGCCGGCCGTACGCGCCGACCACGGCGGCGGCCTGCTCGTGCCGGTCCAGGGCGGCCGCGTGGAGCTGGAAGTTGTCCTTCCACGGGGCGCCGGGGCCCTGGCCGAGGACGGTCGGCGCGATCCGGGTGAGCGCGTCGAGCCGCGCGCCGTCCCGGGGCTGGTTGCCGAGGATCAGCTGGGGCTTCAGCGCGGCGATCCGGGCCGGGTCGGCGGCGCCGACGTCGCCCACCGGCGCGACCTGGGCGAGCCGGGAGGCCGGCCAGTAGTCCGGGAGGCCGGCGTCCAGCGGGGCCTTGGCGGCGCCGACCGGGGTGATGCCGAGGGTCATCGCCGAGTCCAGCTCGGCGGTGTCCAGCGCCACCACCCGCACCGGGCGCATCGGGACCACCACCGGCCCGGTGGCCGCCGTGACGGTGGTGCTCGGGGTGGGCTGCGGGCTCGGACTCCCGGTGCCGGTGGCCGGTGGCAGCAGGTGGGGCCGGCCGGTGCCCGGGACGGCGCAGCCGGTCAGCAGCGCGGCGCCCAGCCCGGCCAGGACGGCGCGGCGGGGAAGCTGGTGCGGCACGCTCGGGCCTTTCGGATCACGGTCTGTTGACAGTGATTATGTCTGATATGACCGGCTGTGCGGGTGCTTGCCGGGGCCCCGGGCGCTGCGGTGCCCGCTGCCCGGGTGCTCGATCGGCTCCGCCTAGGCTGGCGGCATGGCGCTCACCGTTGGTTTCGACCTCGACATGACCCTGCTCGACACCCGCCCCGGCATCAAGGCCACCTACGACGTGCTGTCCGCCGAGACCGGCGTGCGGATCGACAGCGACCTGGCGGTCAGCCGGCTCGGGCCGCCGCTGCTCCGGGAGATCGCCGAGTGGTTCCCGACGGACCGGGTCGAGGCCGTCGCCGACCGCTACCGGGAGCTGTACCCGGTGCACGCGGTGCCCCGCACGCTGGTCCTGCCGGGGGCACTGGAGGCCCTGCGGGCGGTGCGCGAGCGGGGCGGCCGGGTGGCGGTGATCACCGGCAAGTACGAGCCCAACGCCCGCCTGCACCTGGAACAGGCCGCGCTGCCGGTGGACGTCCTGGTGGGCGACCTGTGGGCGGAGACCAAGGGCGACGCACTGCGCGAGCACGGGGCGAGCATCTACGTCGGCGACCACCTCGGCGACATCGTGGGCGCCCGGGCCGCGGGCGCGGTCGCGGTCGGGGTGGCCACCGGGCCGTACGGCGCGGCCGAGCTGGCCGAGGCCGGCGCGGACGTGGTGCTGGCCGACCTCACCGGTTTCCCGGCCTGGCTGGCCGGCCACTGCGGCTGAGCCGGGTCCGGCGGGCCGGTGGCGCTACGCCCCGGCCTGCTGGGCGGTGGCGCGGCGGCGCTGGGCCCGGGCCGAGAGCAGCAGCCCGGTGAGCGAGAGCAGGAAGCCCAGCGGCATCAGCATGCACAGCCAGTAGGCGAGGCTGGGGAAGCGCGGGAGGTCGAAGAAGAGCGGCACGAAGGTCACCAGGGTCGCCACCGCCCCGCTGCCGAAGACGATCGCCCCGGCCCGGACCAGAAGCTCTCCCCGGTCTGCGCTCTGCGTGCTCACAACTGACTCCTCCACGGCTCGTGACTCCTTCACGGCTCGGCCGCCCAGTCTGGCAGAACCTCCCCACCCCCGCCGATCGGCGGGGTCGGGCTCCGTCTGGACGCTCAGGTTTCCCAGCAAACTCTCAGGCACTCTGGAGATTGTCGTACTGCGGCCACTGTGGGGGGATTCCCGGGAGGCCGGCCCGTCGGGGATTACAGGGGCTTCACACGCATGGGTCTGACCAGTCACAAGGTGCTGGCGCTGTCCGCGCTGGTCTCGCTGCTGCTGGTGGCGGGCACGGTCTGGCTCTGGCCGAAGCTGGCCCGCAGCGGCTGGGCGGCCGTCTGCGGCCGGATCGCCACCATCCTCGCCACCCAGCTCGCGGTGATGTGCACGCTGGGCCTGCTGGCCAACAACTCGTTCGCGTTCTACAGCAGTTGGGACGACCTGCTGGGCACCGCCGACAACGGCCCGGTGACCATCCAGAACCAGTTCGCGGACGGCCGCCGCACCGCCGGCATCCAGCAGATCGCCCACGAGAACGTGCGCGGCACCAACACCGTCGGCCGTGACCCGGCGCTGGTCGGGAAGTTGGAGCGGATCCGGATCCCCGGCGCGGCCACCGGCCTGTCCACCGACGGCTACGTGTACCTGCCGCCGCAGTACTTCCAGCCCGGGTACGAGGACAAGAAGTTCCCGGCCGTGATCGCCATCACCGGCTTCCCCGGCGACGCCAAGAACCTGGTCAGCAAGCTGAACTACCCCGCCACCGAGCTCCAGCAGCTGCGCGAGGGGAAGATGAAGCCGACCGTGCTGGTGCTGATGCGCCCCTCGCCGGCGATGCCGCGGGACACCGAGTGCGAGGACGTGCCCGGCGGTCCGCGCGCCGAGACCTACTTCGCCGAGGACGTGCCCGCCGCCGTCCGCGGCTCCTACCGGGTCACCGCGGCGCCCGGCGGCCTGGGCCTGGTGGGCAACTCCACCGGGGGCTACTGCGCGCTCAAGCTGGCGATGAAGCACCCCGACGTGTACTCCGCCGCGGTCTCGCTCTCCGGCTACTACCGGGCCGCCGAGGACCCGACCACCGGTGACCTGTTCGGCGGCCAGCAGCAGCGCCGCAACGAGGCCGACCTGTCCTGGCGGCTGGCCAACCTGCCGCACCCGGGCGTCGCCCTGCTGGTCGGCGGCAGCCGCGAGGGCGACGGCGACTACTTCGCCAGCACGGAGCAGTTCATCGCCGCCGCCAAGGGCGGCCCGACCAAGGTCTCCTCGATCACCCTGGAGACCGGCGGACACAACTTCAACACCTGGAACCGGATGCTGCCGGCCTCGCTGGGCTGGCTGGCCGGCCACCTCACCGACCCGGCCTGACCCGCCCGACCCGGCCTGACCCGCCCGACCGGCCTGACCCGCCCGACCGGCCTGACCCGCCCGACCCGGCGCCCGCCGCGGGGCCCCTCGCGCGGCCCGGGCCCGTCCGGCTCCGGCCTCTGTGCCCGTCCTCGCCAACTTCCGCCCCGCCGCCGCCCCGTGTGACCTGGCACGGTCACTGCGTGCAGTTTCCTGGCAGCGGGGAGTTTCGACCTCGCCCCGGCCGGGGTATGCAGCCATCGCGCGGGGTCCAGCGGATGCCCCGCCCTACCGAGCGGGGGTGTGAGCCAGTGGACAGCGCCATGCCGCACCCTGGCCCGGCCAGGCCCCGGTACGCCTCCGCTGCCGCCCATGAGTGAGCAGCTGAGAGATCATTGATCCGCTGTTCGGGCCGGCCCGCCGTCGTGTGGCCGGTCCGGCATCCACCCGGCGAGCCCCGGGCCGTTACCGGGACCGCCCCACACCCACACCGAGGACTTTTCGAGATGCCCACCGGCCAGGTCAAGTGGTTCAACGAGACGAAGGGTTACGGCTTCCTGTCGCGCGACGACGGCGGTGAGGTCTTCGTCCACACCAAGGCGCTGCCCACCGGCGTCACCGTGCTGCGGCCGGGGCAGCGGGTCGAGTTCGGCGTCGTCGCCGGTCACCGCGGTGAGCAGGCGATGAGCGTGACGCTGCTGGACGCGCTGCCCTCGGTGGCCGCCGCCCAGCGCAAGAGCGCCGACGACATGGCGCCGATCGTGCAGGACCTGATCACCATGCTGGACGCGGTGCTGCCCGGCCTGCAGCGCGGCCGGTACCCGGCGAAGCCGACCGGCCAGCAGCTGGCCGGGGTGCTGCGCGCGGTCGCGGAGCAGTTCGACGTCTGACGCCGCACGGGCCCGGGCACCGCTCGGGCCCGCCGGCCGGCCGCCGGGCCCCGGTCGTGCCGCCGACGCGCGACGCACGACGCGGGCCGCGGGGCCGGTCGGCCCGCAGGCTCAGAACGCCAGCGCGCCCGGGTCGATCGCGGGGGCCAGCCCCTCCGCGGCGGCCCGGGTGAGCAGCGCGCGGACGGCCGCGTAGCCCTCCTCGCCGAGCTCCGCGGTGAACTCGTTCACGTACAGGCCGATGTGTCGGTCCGCCACCTCGGGGTCCATCTCCTGGGCGTGCGCCAGCACGTACGCGCGGGAGGCGGCCGGGTCGTCCCAGGCCAGCACCACCGAGCTGCGGATGGTCGCCGCCAGCTCGCGCAGCCGCTCGGCGCCCAGCGAGCGGCGGGCCACGATCGCGCCGAGCGGGATCGGCAGGCCGGTCTCCAGCTCCCAGGCCTCGCCCATGTCGGCCAGGCTGTGCAGCCCGTACCGCTGGTAGGTGAACCGGGCCTCGTGGATGACCAGGCCGGCGTCCACCCGGCCGTCCCGCACGGCCGGCATGATCTCGTGGAACGGCAGCACCACGATCTTCCCGAAGCCGCCCGGCACGGCCTTGGCCGCCCAGAGCCGGAACAGCAGGTACGCGGTGGAGCGCTCGCTCGGCACCGCCACCGTGCGCCCGGCCAGCGCGGCCGGATCGCGCTCGCCGGCGGTCAGCACCAGCGGCCCGCAGCCCCGGCCGAGCGCGCCGCCGCAGGGCAGCAGCGCGTAGTCCCGCAGCACCCAGGGCAGCTGGCCGTAGGAGATCTTGAGCAGGTCCAGCTCGCCGCGCTCGGCCATCCCGTTGGTCAGGTCGATGTCGGCGAAGGTCACCTCCGGCGCGTCCGCGCCCGGGACCAGGCCGTGCGCCCAGGCGTGGAAGACGAAGGTGTCGTTCGGGCAGGGCGAGTAGGCGACCTTGAGCGGCTCAGCCACGGGGAACCTCCTGGAGCAGGGCTCGGTGGGGCAGCGCGTGGAAGGCCCGCTCCAGTGCCCCCAGCGCCTCGCCGATCCGCCAGGCCGAGCGGTCGCGCGGCCCGACGGCGTTGGACACGGCCCGGATCTCGAACGCCGGCACCCCGAACCGGGCGGCCGCCTCGGCCACCCCGAAACCCTCCATCGCCTCGGCCAGCGCGTCCGGGTGGCGGGCGGCCAGTGCGGCGGCCCGTCCGGCGCTGCCGGTGACGGTGGAGACGGTCAGGACCTCGCCCGCGGCGGCGCCCAGCGCCTCGGCGACCAGCCGGACGGCGCCCTGCGGCGGGGTGTGCCGGACGGTGCCGAAACCGAGCTCGGTGACGTCCTGGAAGCCGTCGGGGGTCTCCGCGCCCAGGTCGGCCGCCACCAGCGCGGCGGCCACCACCAGCGAGCCGATCGGCGCCCGGGGCGCGAACCCGCCGGCGATACCGGCCGACACCACCAGCGCGTACGGGTGCGAGGCCAGCGCCGTGGCCGTGGCGGCCGCCGCGGCGGCCGGACCGACCCCGCCGGCCAGCACGTCCACCGGGACGCCGTCCCGCTCCCCGCGGCGCAGCTCGCCGCCGCCCGGCAGCGGCACCGCGCGGGTGCCGTCCGGCAGCGCCCGCAGCACCGCCTGCGCCTCGGCGTCGACCGCGACCACGACGAGCAGCCCGGCCTGCGGGAGGCCGGGCTGCTCGTCGGTGGTCCGCACGCTCATCGCGGTGGCGCGGTCAGCTCTTGGTGTTGAGCGTGAAGTACCAGACGCCGTAGATGTCGTTGGTCTTCTGGTCGGCCTCGACCACGGTGACCGTGGTGGTGCCGGTGGTGTTCAGCAGGGTGGAGGCGAGCACCGAGCCGGAGTACGTCGAGCCCTTGACCTCCTGGGCGATCGGCGCCTGGCCCTGCTGGCCGCCGTCGGTGAACGCGAACCAGCCGCGCTCGCCGGTGTCCTTGTCCACGCCGATGCCGATCCGGTCGCTGGACTCCACGTCGGAGGAGGCCAGCTTGTGGCCCTGGGAGGCCTGCTTGGCGTCCAGCTGGCACTTCTCGATCTGCGCCTGGTCCAGCGGCTTGCCGTCGTTGTAGCAGAGCGGCGCGGTCTGGATCGACGAGGTGCCGACGACCAGCGTCGCCTGACGCTCGGCGGGCTTGCCCTTGTCGTTGGCGTAGGCGATCGAACCGCCCACCGTGCCGGCGCCGATCACGACGACGGCGCCGATGGCGGCGATTGCACGGGTGCTGAGGCTCATGGGCAAGAGGCTACCGGGCTTTCGCGATCACGGTGCGCCCGGGTGGCCGAGTCGCCCGGACCTTGCGCACGGGCGGCCCACCCTGGCCCGCCGCGGCGCCGCTCAGGCCACCCGCGGGCGCGCCGTCGAGCGGCGCGGCCCGATCCGGAAGAGTGACCACAGCGCCCACACCAGTGACACCGCCATCAGCGCGGCCGCCAGCGACAGACCGAGCACCGCGTTCAGCGGCAGCGAGATGCCGACCACGCCGCCCGCCACCCAGGACAGCTGCAGCAGCGTCTCGGAGCGGGCGAACGCCGAGGTCCGGACCGCCTCCGGGACGTCCCGCTGGATCAGCGCGTCCAGCGCCAGCTTGCCCAGCGAGGCCGACATCCCGGCCGTCGCCGCGACCAGCGCCACCGTCAACAGGCTGTACCAGAGCGCCGCCGCGCCCGCGGCCAGGAAGGCGAGCAGCAGCACGGTGGTGATGATCACCTCCGAGCCCCTGGTCCGCAGCCAGGAGCCGAACACCGAACCGAGCGCGTTCCCGACGCCCGCCGACGCCGCCAGCACGCCCAGCGCCGCCGTCTCGGGCAGCCCGCCGACCGGGTCGTTGCGGATCAGGAACGCCAGGAACATCACCAGGAAGCCCACCAGGCAGCGCAGCGAGGCCACCCCGCGCAGCGCCAGCACCACCGACGGTCCGACCGCCCGCAGCACGCCCTTCGCGGGGGCCGTGCCGTGCTCCTCCGAGTGCAGCACCGCGCGCTGCTCGCCCTTGGCCGAGTCCACCTTGTGCGGCAGGTGGAAGGCCATCAGGGTGCCGATCACGAAGACCAGGAACGCCCCGCGCAGCGGCCAGCCCGGCCCGATCAGGTGCAGCACCCCGCCCACCCCCGCCGCCACCATGGTCGCCAGCAGACCCGCCAGGGTGACCCGGGAGTTGGCCTTCACCAGGGACAGCTGCGGCGGCAGCAGCCGCGGCACCACCACGCTGCGCACCACCCCGTACGCCTTGGAGGCGACCAGCACCCCCAGCGCCTCCGGGTACAGCGCCAGCCCGCCGCTGCTGATCGTGCCGGCCATGGTCCACGCCAGCACCGCCCGGGCCAGCATCGACATCGCCATCGCGGAGCGGCGGCCGTGCGGCAGCCGGTCCAGCAGCGGGCCGATCACCGGGGCGAGCAGCGCGAACGGCGCCATCGTGATCAGCAGGTAGAGCGCGACCCGGCCGCGGGCCTCGCCGGTCGGCACCGAGAAGAAGATGGTGGAGGCCAGCGCGATGGTGATCAGCATGTCGCCGAACGAGTTCAGCGCGTGCAGCTCGATCAGCTTGGCCAGCCCGGACTCGCCGGCGCCCTCCGCCGCGGTCGCCCGCCGGATCCGCCGGCCGGTGCCGTGCACCACCTTGCCGGTCCGCGCGCCGGCCGCCGACGCACCCCTGGTCAGCACGTTGCCGGACCGTACGGGAGCGGGCTGCGACGAATCGTCCTCCGGCGGCTGCCCAGCGCCGTCCGGGGGGACCGTCGGCTGCCGCGGCACAGCGTCCGCCTCCGCCTCCGCGTGGCCCTCGCCCTGCGGGGAGTGCGGTCCGTGCGGCGACGGGGTCTCGTCCGTCACACCGTCATCCTGCCCGAGATCGGCGCCGCGTACGACTGATTGGGGCTTGCGTACGGATGGCGAGTCGTGGTCGCGGCGGTGTCGGCTCAGCCCGGCGCGGGCCCCGGACTGTGCTCCCCGGCCGACTGGCGGGTAGCCTGCACTACGGCGTGCGCCGGGACGTACGGGGGAGGGGCCGGGGCGGCGCGGCCCGTCCCGGAGGTCTCCCCGGTTCGAGCAGAATGGAACCGTACCCGGCGGGCCGCATGCCCGCCGGCAGCACTGCGGAGCAGTTCCGGCGGGCGCTGGGGCGGATATCGACCGCAGGAACGACAGGACTGGGAGAGAATCGACGCCGTGAGCGCTGCGATGCGAAGCCGTACCCCGGACCGGCTCTGTGCCGAAGCCGTCGAGATCGCCCGCCAGGCCGCCGAGGAGGCGGTCGGCCCCGAGAGCGTCGGCGCGCACCGCGGCGTGCAGGCGGACGGCGACCGTGTCGTCACCCACACCTTCGAGTGCCTGGACGCCGCCTACCGCGGCTGGCACTGGGCGGTCACCGTGGCGCGGGCACCGCGGGCCAAGAACGTCACCCTCGACGAGGTCGTGCTGCTGCCCGGCCAGGACGCCGTGCTGGCCCCCCAGTGGGTGCCGTGGAGCGAGCGCCTGCGCCCGGGCGACCTCGGCCCCGGCGACCTGCTGCCGACCGGCGCCGACGACCTGCGCCTGGAGCCCGGCTGGACCGGCGAGGACGAGCCCGCCCCCAACTCCGCGGTGGCGCTGGCCGCCACCGAGGAGGAGGTCGTGGTCGGCGACGAGGCCGACGAGGTCCAGCCCGCCCCGGCCCGCGCCCGGATCGGCGCGGTCGCCGAGGAGCTCGGCCTCGGTCGTCCCCGGGTGCTGTCCCGGCTCGGCCTGCACCTGGCCGCCGACCGCTGGGAGACCGCGTTCGGACCGCAGACGCCGATGGCCCAGTCGGCCCCGGCCTCCTGCACCAGCTGCGGCTTCCTGGTCCCGATCGGCGGCTCGCTCGGCCAGGCGTTCGGCGTCTGCGGCAACGAGTTCGGCCCGGCCGACGGCCAGGTCGTCTCGCTCGGCTACGGCTGCGGCGCGCACTCCGAGGCCGCCGTGCTGCCCGCCCCGCCCGTCCCGTCCGAGCTGATCCTGGACGAGACCGTGGTCGAGCCGCTCCAGCTGCGCCCCGACCGCACCGGCGGTTCGGTCGAGCCGGACGCCCCGGCCGAGGAGCTCGGCCACTCCTGACGGCCCGCCGGCAGGCCCCGCCGCCCAGGACCGGACCGGCCCTGGGCGGGGTCAGCCGCCGAACAGGCCCCGCCGGGGCTGCCGGTGCACCAGCTCGCCCAGCCGCACCTGGAAGTGGAAGCGCCCCACCGAGACCAGCCAGCTGTCACCGGCCATCCGGTACACCGCGCGCTCCCCGCGCCACCGGCCCCAGGTCCTGGTGACCTCCTCGACCAACGCCAGCGCCTCCTCGCGGGTGCGCCCCGCCGGCCGCGCCTCCGCCAGCTCCCAGCCCTCGGCGAGCTCGCGTTCGATCAGCAGGTGCCAGCCGAGCCCCTCGCCCGGCCCGTCACCGTGCTCCACCGGATCCGTCACGGCTCCTCCTCCCGGCGCCCGCCCCCGCGGCGGCCCCCCCACACCCGTGGACAGCCGGCCCGCCCCGGCGGTTCCCGCTCCCCGCACCGCACCCGTGGTCGGCGATGACGGCCCGGCAGGGAAGAATGCCCCCGTACGCACGACAGCTCGGCGGAAGGCGGCAGGTCGCGGTGGAGCCTCGGATCATCGGCAGTGGCACGGACGGAGGGGCCGCGGACGTCTTCGACACCGCCGGCCTGCGGCGGCGGGTGCTGGACGCCTGGACGGCCGCCCCCGCACGGTTCCGCGAGGACGCCAACGCGGAGGAGGAACTCGCCCTCGGCGGCTACCGGGACCGGCTGGTCGTCGAACTCGCCCAGAACGCCGCCGACGCCGCCGCCCGCGCCGGCGGCGGCCCCGGCCGGTTCCGGCTCACCCTGCGCGACGGCGTGCTCGCCGCCGCCAACACCGGCGCCCCGCCGGACGCCACCGCCGTCGAATCGCTCTCCACCCTGCGCGCCTCCGCCAAGCGCACCGACGGCGACGGCGCCGTCGGCCGGTTCGGCGTGGGCTTCTCCGCGGTGCTCGCCGTCAGCGACGAGCCGGCCGTGCTCGGCGCCCACGGCGGCGTCCGCTGGTCGCTCGCCGAGGCGCACGCCCTGGTCGCCGACCGCCCCGAACTCGCCGAGGAACTGCGCCGCCGCGAGGGCCACGTACCGCTGCTGCGCCTGCCGCTGCCCGCCGAGGGCACCGCCCCCGAGGGCTACGACACCGTCGTGGTGCTCCCGCTGCGCGACGCGGCCGCCGAGGACCTCACCCGGCGCCTGCTCGCCGAGATCGACGACGCCCTGCTGCTCACCCTGCCGGGCCTCGCCGAGGTCACCGTGGAGACCCCGGACGGCGTGCGCACCCTCACCCGGTCCGCCGAACTGCGCCGCCCCGACGGCCTGACCGAGATCACCATCGGCGACGGCGACCGGCAGGCGAGCTGGCAGCTCGTCAGCCGCTCCGGCACCCTCACCCCCGACCTGCTCGCCGACCGCACCACCGAGGAACGCGCCCGCCCGTACTGGTCGGTGACCTGGGCCGTCCCGGTCACCGCCGACGGCACGCCGCAGCCGCCCCGCACCACCCCCGTGGTGCACGCGCCCACGCCCAGCGACGAGCCGCTCGGCGTCCCCGCGCTGCTGATCGCCGGGTACCCGCTGGACTCCACCCGCCGGCACGTCGCACCGGGCCCGCTCACCGACTTCCTCACCGAGCAGGCCGCCGAGGCCTACGCCGACCTGCTCCGCGGACGCGGCGCCGACCTCGGCTCGCTCGGCCTGGTGCCGTCCCGGCTCGGCTCGGGCGCGCTGGACAACGCGCTGCGCGCGGCGATCCTGGAGCGGCTGCCCGCCACCCCCTTCCTCCCGCATCCCGGCACCGTCGAGGAGGGCACCCCGGCGCTGCGCCCGCGCGACGCGACCCTGCTGGAGGGCGCCGACCAGCTGGTCGTCGAAGCACTCGCGCCGATCTTCCCCGGCCTGCTGCCGGCCGGCCTGGAGCGCCGCAGCGAGCTGCGCGCCCTCGCCGTGCGCCGGGTGCCGCTGGCCGAGGTGGTCGACCAGCTCGGCGGCCTGGACCGCGAGCCCGCCTGGTGGCGCAACCTCTACGCGGCGCTCGGCGGCGCCGACCCGGAGTCGCTCGGCGCGCTCCCGGTGCCGCTCGCCGACGGCCGGACCGTCACCGGCCCGCGCCGGGTGCTGCTGCCCTCCGACGCCGCCGACTGGGCGCTCTACGAGGGCTACCCCGAGACCCTCGCCGAGGCCCTGGAGCTGCTGGACCTGCGGCTGGCCCACCCGGAGGCCGCGCACCCGCTGCTGGCCAAGCTGGGCGCCGCCACCGCCACCCCGGCCGGGGTGCTCGACACGCCCGAGGTACGGGCCGCCGTGGCCCGTTCGCTGGAGGTCGGCGAGGACGACTTCGACGCTGCCGTCGACCTGGCCGACGCCGTCCTCGCGCTGGTCAAGGCGGCCGGCGCGACCCCCGGCGAGCACCCGTGGCTGGCCCGCCTGGCCCTGCCGGACGACGAGGGCGAGCTGACCCGGGCCGGCGAGCTGATCCTGCCGGACAGCCCGCTCGCCGCCCTCGCCCGCGAGGACGACGCCGGCTACGTGGACGAGGACCTGCTGGAGCGCTGGGGCACCGAGGTCCTCGCCGCCACCGGCGTGCTGGGCACCTTCGCGCTGGTCCGCGCCGAGGACGTGGTGCTCGACCCGGACGACCTGGAGCGGCTCGACCCGACCGCCCCCGCCGACCGCGCGGCCGGCGGCCGGCCCACCGGCCTGCTGGACGAGGCCCCCGACGGCCTCGCCGACTGGTGCGAGGACGTGCTGGAGGCGCTGCACGCCGACGACGCCGACCTCGGCGTGCCGCCGGTCGCCGCCGAACTGCTCGCCGTCCGCGACCTGGACCTGATCGACGACGCGGCCTGGCCCGAGGCGCTCGCGCTGCTCGCCCGCCCGCCGTACCGGGACGCCGTGGTCACCCCGGTCCGCACCCTGCTGCCCGACGGCAGCTACACCGACCTGCCGCCGTACACCGCCTGGTGGCTGCGCGACCACCCGGTGCTGGACGGCCGCGAGCCGGCCGGCCTGCGGGCGGCCGGCGCCGACCCGCTGCTGCGCGGCCTCTACGACGAGGCCCGCACCACCCTGGACGAGCAGTTCCTGCACGCCCTCGGGGTGCGCACCACGCTGGCGGCGCTGCTCGCCGAGCCGCACGGGCCCGAGGAGCTGCTGGACCGGCTCACCGACCCCGACTGCGAGGTGACCCACCGCCAGCTGCACGGCATCTACACCGCCCTGGCCCAGCTGCCGGCCGAGCGGGTCGAGGCGCTCGACGTGGTCCGCTCGCTCACCGCGCTGGACGAGGCCACCGGGCGGCGCGGCGAGCACACGGTGATCGTGGACGCGGCCGAGGCGGTCGTCGCCGACGCCCCCGACCTGGTCGAACTGCTGCACGGCCACCCGGTGCTGCCGGTCGCGCCCGCGCTCGCGGCCGACCTGGCCGAGCGCCTGCACGTCTCGCTCGCCAGCGAGGTGGCCGGCGGCCGGGTGCTCTCCGAGGGCATCCTGCACCGGGTCCCCGCGGTCGTCCGGGAGCTGCTCCCCGGCTGCCCCGCCGCGTACGAGGAGCACGAGGAACTGCTCGTGGTCGGCCCGGACGGCGAGGACGCCGCCGTGCACTGGCGCTGGGACACCGCGGCGCCCGCCCCCGAGCTGCCGTACGACCCGCAGGACGCCGAGCAGGCGGACGAGGACGACGAGTTCGAGGTCCCGCCGGTGCCCGGCCTGCTGCACGCCGCCACCCCCGAGGGCCTGGCGGCCGGGCTCGCCTGGTCGGTCGGCCAGTGGCACCGCCGGTTCGAGGTCCTCACCGCGCTCACCGAGCCCGACCGGGCCTACGAGCTGCTGGCCGCCCGCGACTTCGAGTCCTGACGGTCCTTCAGATCGCGCAGCACGGCGAGCTCCTGAGCCTGTCGGGCCGCCTCCGGGGCCCGGAGCGCGCGGTACACCAGTACCGCGCATCCGGCCCCGGCGGCCGCCAGCGCCAGCAGCACGCCGTCGCGCGGCGCGCCGTACCCGGTCAGTCGGACCAGCCCGCGCACCGCCAGCCAGCCGAGCAGGGCCGTCGCCCCGCCGGCCGCGTAGGCGATGAACGCCTCCAACTCCCCGCCCCTGCGCGCCATCACGCACCCCCCGTCATGCGTCCCCCCGGCGGACGATCACCCGCCAGACCACCTCCAGTGCAAGACCCGCCACCACAGCGATACCCACTCCCACCCAGGGATCACGTGTCCCGGCCAGCGACAGCTGGAAGAAGTCCGAGAGCCACGGCACCACCAGCACCAGCGCGAACGCCCCGCCCATGACGCCGATCAGCAGCAACCGCCACCAGGTGTACGGGCGCGCCACGATCGCCAGCACCCAGATCGCGACCAGGAACAGCGTCAGCGTCGCCACGCTGGTGTCCGCCTTCAGATCCGTCACGTCGTCGGACCGCGCGAGCATGTACGAGGTGAAGGTCGCGGTGCCCGCGATCACCCCGCCCGGCACCGCCAGCCGCAGCACCCGGCGCACGAACCCGGTCCTGGCCCGCTCGTTGTTCGGCGCCAGCGCCAGGAAGAACGCCGGCACCCCGATGGTCAGCGTGGACAGCACGGTGGAGTGCCGCGGCAGGAACGGGTACGGCACCTGGGTGATCACCACCAGCAGCGCCAGCAGCACCGAGTACACCGTCTTCACCAGGAAGAGGTTGGCCACCCGCTCGATGTTGCCGATCACCCGGCGGCCCTCCGCCACCACCGAGGGCAGCGTGGCGAACCGGTCGTCCAGCAGCACGATCTGCGCCACCGCCCGGGTCGCGTCGCTGCCGGTGCCCATCGCCACCCCGATGTCGGCGTCCTTCAGCGCCAGCACGTCGTTGACACCGTCGCCGGTCATCGCCACGGTGTGCCCGCGCGACTGCAGCGCGGCCACCAGCTCCCGCTTCTGCTGCGGGGTGACCCGCCCGAACACCGAGGTCCGGTCGGCCACCTCGGCCAGCTGCTCGCCGCCGCCGGGTAGCGTCCGGGCGTCCACCGGCTGCTCGCCGCCCGGCAGCCCCAGGTGCGCGGCCACCGCACCGACCGAGATCGCGCTGTCGCCCGAGATCACCTTCGCCCGGACCTGCTGGCTCTCGAAGTAGCGCAGGGTGTCCGCCGCGTCCGAGCGCAGCCGCTGCTGGAGCACCAGCAGCGCCAGCGGCTCCAGCCGGGCGGTCACCTCCGGGGAGTCCAGCGCCACCGGGGTGCGGCCCAGCAGCAGCACCCGCAGGCCCTGGGCGCCCAGCTCGTCCACCTCGGCCAGCGCCGGGTCGCCGGCCGCCAGCAGCACGTCCGGCGCGCCGAGCAGCCAGCCCGCCTCGCCGCCCTGCGGCTCCAGCAGCTGCACGCCGCTCCACTTGCGGGCCGAGGAGAACGGCATCGCCTCCAGCACCCGCCAGCGGCCGTCCGCGGGCGGGCCGAAGGCGTCGATCACCGCCTGCATGCTCGGGTTGGGGCGGGAGTCCGCCCCGCCCATCGCCGCCAGGGCCTGCTCCAGCGCGGCCCGGTCGGCGTAGCCGCGCTCGGGCGCGGCGGTGTCCGCGGCGGTGCCCGGGTCGGTGCCCGCAGCGGCTCCCGGGTCGGCCGGCCGGGCCGCCGGGCGGTCGTCGGCGTCGGCGCGACGCAGCGGCCGCAGCTCGATCAGGTCCATCCCGCCCTCGGTCAACGTGCCGGTCTTGTCCAGGCACACGGTGTCCACCCGGGCCAGCCCCTCGATCGCGGGCAGCTCCTGCACCAGGCACTGCTTGCGGCCGAGCCGGATCACCCCGATCGCGAACGCCACCGAGGTCAGCAGCACCAGCCCCTCCGGCACCATCGGGACGATCCCGGCCACCATCCGGCGCACCGCCTCCCGCCAGTCGCTGCCCTCCACCGCCAGCTGGCTGATGATCAGACCGATCGCGGTCGGGATCAGCAGGTAGGTGATGAAACGCAGGATCTGGTCGATGCCGGTGCGCAGCTCCGAGCGGACCAGGGTGAACCGGCTCGCCTCCTCGGCCAGCTGCGCCGCGTACGCCTGGCGCCCGACCCTGGTGGCGGTGAAGGCGCCGGCGCCGGCCACCACGAAGCTGCCGGACATCACCTCGGCGCCGGGGTGCTTGAGCACCGGGTCCGGCTCGCCGGTGAGCAGCGACTCGTCGATCTCCAGCCCGTCCGCCTCGGTCACCAGGCCGTCCACCACCACCTTGTCACCGATGCCCAGCAGCACGGTGTCGTCCAGCACGATCTGCCCGGTCGGGACGGTCTGCGCGGCCCCGTCGCGGCGTACCTGCGGCTTCGCCTCGCCGATCAGCGCCAGGCTGTCCAGGGTCTTCTTGGCGCGCAGCTCCTGGATGATGCCGATCGCGGTGTTGGCCACGATGACCAGCCCGAACAGGCCGTCCTGGATCGGGCCGACGACCAGGATGATGGCGAACATCACGCCGATGATCGCGTTGAACCGGGTGAACACGTTGGCCCGGACGATCTCGCGGGCGGAGCGGCTGGACCGCACCG
Source organism: Kitasatospora sp. NPDC094015 (assembly GCF_040304075.1). NCBI lineage: Bacteria > Bacillati > Actinomycetota > Actinomycetes > Kitasatosporales > Streptomycetaceae > Kitasatospora > Kitasatospora sp. NPDC094015. Next base: position 325,018 of record NZ_JBEOUL010000003.1, on the reverse strand, counting down.
GCACGTCGTTCAGCTGGCCGCGGGCGACCCGCTCGGCCACCTCCGCCGAGGTCAGCCCCGGTGTCCTGGCCGGGCGCGGGCCGGAGGCGTGCGCGCCGGGGGTGGCCGTCGCGGCGGGCGCAGCTGCGGGTGCTGCGGCCTGCGCTGCGTGCGGCGCCGCGTGCGGGTGCGCACCCGCGACCTCCGGGGGTTCTTCCGCGGGGTGCGTCATGGCACGACTCTATGGGGGTGATTTGTCCGGTGCGCCCTGCTGTGCACCGATTCGGGCCAACCGGGTGGGGCCCGGACGGTCGGGCCCCGGGCGGCGGGCGTCAGCCGTGGTTGTTCTCGGGCTCCGCGTCGCCCGCCGTCGCCGAACCGTCCGCGGCGGCCCGCTCGGCGGCCTCCCGGCCGCGCCGGATCGCGGACCGCCGGGAGACGCAGTACCAGAGCCCGATCAGCCCGAGCAGGCCGCCGGACAGGCAGATCCACGGCCAGGTGCCGTGGCCGTGCTCGGAGAGCGAGCTCTGGAACGGCACCAGCGCCACGAAGGCGAGGAACCACAGCACCGTGCCACCGCCGACGATCGCGACGTCGTTGGCCTCCAGGGGCGGCGGGGAGGGGTGCAGCGGGGTCTTCGGCATGCGCCCTAGCGTACGGGTGGGGCGGGCGGGCCCGGCAGTGCCGGGGGTGGCCGGCGTGATCGGGAGTGACCGTAAGGGGTTTCTTCTACGCGCGAAGATGGCGCGTGCACGACCCAGGAACTCATACTTGGGGTTCCGGATCGGCTCCGGCATGTCGGCTCTCCCCCCGGAGCCCGAGCGCCACGCCGCCGGCGGACCCGGTCACCGTCGCTCGGGTGCCCACCTCCTCCTTCGCCCCCACCCGACGAGGACACCCGAATGCCTCCGCTGGCCAACTCGACCGACGCGTCGGACGCCATGCCCGCCCCGAAGGCCCCGCGCCCCGCGACCGGCGCCCTCGACCGCTACTTCCGGATCTCCGAGCGCGACTCCACCCTGTCGCGCGAGATCCGCGGCGGCATCGCCACCTTCTTCACCATGGCCTACATCCTGGTGCTGAACCCGATCATCCTGGCCAACGCCGTGGACATGAACGGGACCCACCTGGACAGCGCCCAGCTGGTCACCGCCACCGCCCTCACCGCCGGGCTCACCACCCTGCTGATGGGCGTCATCGGCAACGTCCCGATCGGACTGGCCGCCGGCCTCGGCGTCAACACCATCGTGGCGCTCCAGCTCGCACCCCGGATGACCTGGCCGGAGGCCATGGGCATGGTGGTGCTCGCCGGCTTCGCGATCATGATCCTGGTGGCCACCGGCCTGCGCGAGCGGGTGATGAACGCGGTGCCGCTCGGCCTGCGCAAGGCGATCGCCATCGGCATCGGCCTGTTCATCTGCCTGGTCGGCCTGGTCGACGCCGGCTTCGTCAGCCGGATCCCGGACGCCGCCCACACCACCGTCCCGCTCCAGCTCGGCGGCAACGGGCACCTGCTCGGCTGGCCGGTGCTGGTCTTCGTGCTCGGCCTGCTGCTCACCCTGGTGCTGCTGATCCGCAAGGTGCCCGGCGCGATCCTGATCAGCATCGTGGTGATGACCCTGATCGCGGTCCTCATCCAGCAGCTCGCCGACCTCCCCGGCACCGCGTGGGGCCTGACCGTCCCGGCCTGGCCCGGCAACCCGGTCGCCGCCCCCGACTTCGGGCTGGTCGGCCAGGTCGACCTGTTCGGCGGCTTCTCCCAGGTGGGCGCGCTCACCGGGCTGCTGTTCGTGTTCACCGTGCTGATGTCGTGCTTCTTCGACGCGATGGGGACCATCCTCGGCGTCGCCGACGAGGCCCACCTGCTGGACGAGAAGGGCGACCTGCCCGGCATCAACCGCATCCTCATGGTGGACGGCATCGCGACCGCGGCCGGCGGCGCCACCTCCTCGTCCGCCAACACCTGCTTCGTCGAGTCCACCGCCGGCGTCGGTGAGGGCGCCCGCACCGGCTTCGCCTCGATCGTCACCGGCGCGCTCTTCCTGGTGGCGCTCTTCCTCACCCCGCTCGCCACCATGGTCCCGGCCCAGGCGGCCACCCCGGCCCTGGTCACCGTGGGCTTCCTGATCCTGGCGAACTCGATCACCGAGATCGACTGGACCGACTACACGATCGCCGTGCCGGCCTTCCTGACCATGGTGATGATGCCCTTCACCTACTCCATCACCAACGGAATCGGCATCGGCTTCATCACCTTCTGCATCCTGCGCGCGGCCGCCGGCCGCTGGCGCAGCGTCCCGGTCGCGATGTACGCGGTCGCGGCGGTCTTCGCCTTCTACTACATGCTCCCGGCCCTCGGCCTGGACTGACCGGGTCCTCCCGGCAGACATCGAGCCCTTCCCCCGTTCGAGGGGAGGGGCTCGACGTGTTGACGGCAGTGCGCTTGCTCACCCCCGTCGTGCCTCACTGACCCGGAAGGGCGCTCGACGGCTTCTCGGGACTTGGTCGGCAACGATGCCGGACCCTTGCTTCGCAGCGCGCACCCCGGGAGCGCTATCAGTTCCTTGCGCAGTCAGGCGAGCGGAGCGCCGTTCTCGAGGTAGGTGGTTGCGGCGGTCGCGCGTGCAGAGCAGGCAGCGTGAACGCGCCGGGCCAGGCGTGGAATGAGGTGGGTGTCCAACTGGTCGCGCTCGTGGAACGCGAACTCGCCGATCTCCACGCCGTCGAGATCGATCTTGGCGATCCACTCGGGCGGGAGCAGGCCCCCGTCGAACACGAAGAGCAACTTGTCACCCTCGGTCGGGTGAGGCGCCCAGTCGGCGACGAGAAGCCGGCCGATCGGCGGCGTGATGCCGAGTTCCTCTTCGACCTCTCGGGCGGCGCCTTCGCTGGGGGTCTCGCCCGGGTGCAGATAGCCTCCGGGGATCTCCCAACCGGGCTTGTAGGTCGGTTTGACCAGGAGCACCCGACCGGTCTCGTCAAAGAACAGTGCACCGGCAGCGGTTCGGGGCTGCGCTACGGCTTCGCCGACTTCGGAGTCACTCATGCGCCCGACCCTAACCGCCGGGCACGGTCATCCCACGAGGTGGAGGCGTTGGGCGATCCCTGCAAGCTGGTGGCTCGGCTTCCCGCGCTGCTGGCGGACCCATGCCGTCACGAGTCGTCGTGAGATGTGGTGGTGGCGCACCTGCTCGGGCGCCAGCTCCTCGGCGTCCAGAACGAGTGCGAGGGCCTCATCCGTACGGTTCTGCGCACTGTAGGCGCGGGCGACTTCAAGCGTGTGCCGCACCCGGCGTTCCAGCGGCAGCATCGACGGGTCGACGCGCGGCCCCAGGTCGGCGGCGACCTGGACGTCTCCCAGTTCCATAGCTGTCGATACCCGGTGGATGGCAACGTTCGTCGGTCCGAACGCCGTCCACAGGTGGTTGGCATCGCAACCGAGCCGCTGGGCCACCTGGTCCGCCTCCTTGAGGAACTCGCGTACCGCACTGCGGTCGTCGAGCCGCGCGGCGGCCATGGAGCCGACGAGGAGCAGCGTGCCGTAGATCGAAAGATGGGTCGGTGAGGCGGTGTCGAGACCGCTTTCCAGGTAGCTGGTCGAGCCAGCGACGAGTTCCTTGGAAGCGGCCGGACGACCGTTGGCCAGCAGGCAGTGGGAGACCGATCGGAAGAGAGACCCGACCACGACAACGTCGCCCGACTCCTGGGCCGCCGCGAGTCCCCGGTCTGCGGCCATCCAGGCAAGATCGGCCTCTCCGATCTTCGTCAGAACCATGGCCGCGCCCTGGTAGGCCATGGCAAGCAGTGCTTTGGCAAGGAGTCGCTTGTCGCCCTCGTAGGTGCGTGCCGCGCGCTGGGCTTCTTCCAGGATGCCGGGGATCAGGCGGGTGGCACGGGCATACCGGGCGTCCTGGTACGCGGACCACGCCGAGCCGACATCTGCGCGCAGGATGTCCAGGTCGGGCGGTTCCTCGTCCGATGCAGGTGCCAGCAGCGAGGACATCTGCTTGTAGTCCATCAGTGCTTCGCGCAGCTTCGGCACGGTGCCGCCTCGGACATCGGCCGTCCAGTCCAGGAGAGACGGCTCGGCAAGGAGATCGCCAGGCTGGATGTCCAGGGCATCCGCCAACGCCTTGATGACCGACAGCCGGTCCAGTTCGATGCGGCCGTTCTCCACCTTGCTCAGCCAGTCCGCGGTCCGACCGACGAGGCCGGCCAGTACCTCCTGCGGCATCCCTCGGCGTCGGCGGTACCAGGCAACGCGCTCGCCGAAGCTCAGCATCTCAGTCATCCCACGCATGGCTTCACCCTTGCGCTCCCCGCCTCCCCATCCCCGGAAGATTTTTCCGGGTTCCCCGCTCCCCATGCTCCTAACGTTCTGACCGGCCATCAAGCACGTGCGCCGAGTGGCTTTGCGACCGGCGTCAGAGGGCGGTGCGACGTGATCAGTTTCGACCCAGCAGCTCGTAGGAGCGGCAGTGCTCAGGCCGGAGCGGACTTCATCTGGCTGCCCCGCCGGAGGAGGTCCGTGGGTGCGGCCCGTGGCCTGCTCCGGACGTTTCTCGGTGGTGTCCCTGGCGGTGACGGACTCCTCGCTGCTGGCGAGTTGGTGCTCTCGGAGCTTGCTACCAACGCGATCGAGCACGCATCCGTCCCGCCCGGACGGTTGATCGCGGTGCGCTTCGAGATGGTGTCCGCTCAGCTGCGCCTCGAAGTGCACGACGCGAGCAGAGCGTGGCCGACGGTGCGACCGCTGGCCGGTGGCTACGAGGAGTCGGGGCGCGGGCTGTTGCTGGTGGAGTCGATGGCGGCCGGATGGGGCTGCTGCCTGCGGCCTGGTGGCGTCGGCAAGTTCGTGTGGGCCGTGGTCGGCCCGGTGGAAGGGGAGTCATGAGGTGGGGTAGGAGGGCGGCCCGGGTCGGCGCGGAGAGGGGCCGCTGGCACTACTGCGGGGCTGGGGATCGAAGGGGTGCGGCGCGACTGATCGTGGTGGGCGGTGCGGTGGTTGCAGTTCACCAGCGGCATCCACGGCGGCAGCGTGAGGCGGCTGCATGACCGGCGTGCCGGTGGCAGCCACGCGGCCGGCTGATGCCGCGGCCTCCGAGGCTGTACCCGCACTGGAAGCCGGGTGGGTGGTGGCCGGGATCGAGGGTGTGATGTCGCCTCGTACGTTCGACGGTGTACGACCGGCGGTACAGGGCCTGCTGGATGCTCTACGGGGGCTGCCGCTGGACGTTCAACATCGGCAGTTCCTGGAGGGCTGCCTGGCGGGCCGAGGGGCGTTCGAGTACATCTCGTGGCGACTGCAGCGCACCGGACGATTCTTGCTGGACGTGCGCCTGGTGCACACGGACGCCGGTGTTGCCCGATGGGTGGAGCACCCCCTCACACTCACGGCGGGGAAGCCGGAGCCGAGCCGGTGAGCGGGCGGCCGCGAGCCAGGTGGCACTCGTCGGCGCGCGGGATCTCACGGTCGCTCAGCGGGACCGCACCGTGCTGCTGCCGGTGGTAGTGGGCCGGGCCCGGCGGGATTCTGGACAGGGCCTGGTCGGGGCGCCGAGAATTGCCGTATGACCTCTCTTGAGTTCCGCACCCAGGTGGCCCGGCCGTCGCAGGCCGAGCGTGACCGGGCGCTGGATGTGCTGCGGGAGGGGGTGGGCAGCGGGCAGCTGTCCCACGACACCTTCATCCGGCGGATGGAGCTGGTGCTCACCGCCAAGAGCCGGGCCGAACTGGCCACCGTCGTCGCCGATCTGCAGACGTACGGGCGGGTCGCGCGGGCGGTGCTCCGCGGGGTGGCCAGGGTGTCGGCGTTCAAGGTCCGGGTGCGGCGCACCTGGGAGACCGAGCAGCTCCCCGGGTTGCGGCTGCCCGGCCCCGGCTCGGCCCGGTTGGTGATCGGCCGGCAGACCGGTTCGGACCTGCGGCTCGGCGACGCCTCGGTGTCGCGGCTGCACGCCGAGCTGCGGGTGGAGCCGGAGGGCTGGGTGCTGCAGGACCTCGGGTCCAGCAACGGCACGTTCGTGAACGGGCAGCGCGTCGTCGGTGCGGTGCTGGTCCGGCCGGGCGACCAGGTGCGGTTCGGGCGGCTCGCCTTCCACCTGATCGCCCAGTGATCCGCTGACGCCCGTTCACCGGAGCGCCCGGCCGGGGCGTCCGGTCAGCGCGGGCAGAGGCAGAACGGGTGGCCCGCCGGGTCGATCATGACGGTCCACCCCTCGCCGCCGGGCTGGTGCTCGGGCCGGGTGGCGCCGAGTTCCTGGGCGCGGGCGACGGCCACCTCCACGTCGTCCACGTGGAAGTCCAGGTGGAACTGCTTGCTGCCGTCCGGGTTCGGCCACGGCGCGGGCCGGTACCCGTCGACCTGGCCGAACCCGATCGGCGCGGCCCCCTCGACCGGCGCGGCCAGCATCGCGTACTCGGCCTGGCTGTGGGCGATCTCCCAGCCGAGCAGGGCGCTGTAGAACTCGGCGAGTTCGACCGGGTCGGCGCAGTCGATGTTGACCATGGCGAGGTCGGCGAATCCGGGCATGGCGGTGCTCTCCCTGATGAATCGATCAGATGTTCGAAGCAGTGCGCCACCAGCATGCCGTACGAGGGGCGCGCACGGGTGGAGATCCGCCGTGGCGAATCCGTGTCGATGCGGGAGCCGGGTCGTGCCTGCGGGGCCCGGTAGCGTCGGCTCGGGGTAGGTGGGGATCCGGAGGGGTGGCAACGTGCAGGTGCGGGTCGACTGGAAGGCAGTCGTGCGGGAGACGCCGGCGGGCGGTCTGCTCAGGCTGCGATCGGATGCCGCAGCACGGATCTGGCCCGAGGGGGAGGTCAGGGCCTTCGCCGCGGAGATCGGAGTCCCGCACTCCGACGGGCTGTTCAGGCTGTCGTCCGAGCTGGCCGACCGTGACCCGGCCACCCCGGGGTGGGCGTTCGTCGAGCCGATGGAGCCGCTCCCGTTCGACACTGCGCACGGGCGCTTCCAGCAGCTCGGCATGCTCCGCCAGGCGTCCGTCCACGTCCGGCTCGAGGACGGCACGATCTGGGTCGATGATCCGGACGCGGAGGTCGGCCATGAGCTGATCCACCGGGATCTGTCGTCGCTGAGCTACCTGGTGTACAAGGTCGCGGCCGAGAAGCCGCTGCCCGAGGAGGATCCGACCCCCTACGACTGGGCCGATGTCGAGGAGATCATCCGCGCGGACACGACCGCCTGGGACCGGTTGCCGTTCGAGAGTGGCGCGCGCTTCTGGGAGGGGTACCTCGAGGACTACCCCCTGCTGTGATCGAAGCGACGTTCCCCGAGGGGAAATCTGATTTTATTTAGCGAGAGTAATGACGTAACCTAAGGACATGCCCGAGATGTCCGAGGACGACCTGGCGGCGATCAGCCAGCTGCGTTCGTCCGCGATGCGCCTTGCCCGCCGGTTGCGCAACCAGCGGGTCGAGGAGTCGTTGAGTCCCACCGAGATCGGGGTGCTGGGCACCCTCGGCCGGTGCGGGAGTGCCACGCCTGGCGAGTTGGCCAGGAAGGAGCACGTGCAGCCCCCTTCGATGACCAGGATCATCGCGATGCTGGAGGAGAAGGGGCTGGTGCGGCGCGAGCCGCATCCCGAGGACCGCCGTCAGGTGGTGGTCAGTGCCACCGAGGAGGCCGAGGCGATGCTCGCCGAGAGCCGTCGGCGGCGCAACGCCTGGCTGGCGGAGCTCGCCGCGGGGCTGAGCGAGGAGGAGTGGGCGCAGCTGCGCGCGGCGGCGCCCGTGCTCTACAAGCTGGCCCACCTGTGAGGCCCGCCGCCGGCTGACGCCGGCCACCCGGAACCCGGCCGCCTGGGGCCGGGCGCCTCGACGACATCAGGCACGGCAACACGAAGGAGTACCGCATCACCGCAGGACCGACCAGAGATTTCAGTCGCGCGACGGCAACCCTGCCCGCCGCCGCGCACCGAGGGGAGCACCACGTGACACCGCCGGCCGCAGCCAGCGCCGCCATCCGTACCGACCACTCCAGCACCGACCTCGCCGCGGCCACCGCCGCCACCGTCGAGAGCCAGGCGCCCGCCCCCGTGGGCCTGCCGGGCACCGGCGACGACGACCCCTGCGAACGCACCGCGGCGGCTCCCACCGCCGCGTCCGCCCCCGCCGGGGACAGCTCCACCCGCAGTTCCGCCGCCGGCCCCACGGGGGCCCGCTTCACCCGCCCCGGAGGGATGTTCTCCTCCCTGCGGGTGCGTAACTACCGCTACTTCTTCGCCGGCCAGATCGTCTCCAACTCGGGGACCTGGATGCAGCGGATCGCCCAGGACTGGCTGGTGCTGAGCCTGACCGGCAGCCCGTTCGCGGTCGGTGTGACCACCGCGATGCAGTTCCTCCCGATGCTGCTGCTCGGCCTGTGGGGCGGCGTGCTCGCCGACCGGCTGCCCAAGCGACGCCTGCTGGTGCTGACCCAGGCCGTGATGGGCCTGCTGGCCGCCGCGCTCGCGGTGCTGACCCTGACCGGTGGCGTCACCGCGTACTGGGTCTACCTGTTCGCCCTGCTGCTGGGCCTGGTGACGGTGGTCGACAACCCCACCCGGCAGGCCTTCGTGAGCGAGATGGTCGGCCCGAAGGACCTGGCCAACGCGGTCAGCCTGAACGCCGCCAACTTCCAGTGCGCGCGGCTGGTCGGCCCGGCGGTCGCCGGTCTGCTGATCGCCGCCGTCGGCAGCGGCTGGGCCTTCGCGGTGAACGCGCTGTCCTTCGCGGCCGTGATCGTCGGGCTGCTGGCGATGCGGACGAGCGAGCTGCGGCCGACCGCGCCGATCGCCCGTGAGCGCGGTCAGCTGCGCGAGGGCCTGCGCTACGTGCGGGAGCGGCCCGAGCTGATGTGGCCGATGGTGCTGGCCGGGTTCATCGGGACCTTCGGGTTCAACTTCCCGACCCTGCTCTCCGGTTTCGCGTACGGGACCTTCAAGGTCGGCCCGGGCGAGTACGGCCTGCTGAACACCGCGATGGCGGTCGGTTCGCTGGCCGGCGCGCTGCTCGCGGCCCGGCGCGGGACGACGCGGCTGCGCCGGCTGGTGGGCGCCGCGCTGGCCTTCGGGGCGCTGGAGGTGCTGGCCGCCTTCGCCCCCGGGTACTGGACCTTCGCGATCCTGCTGACCCTGATCGGGGTGTTCGGGCTGACCTTCAACACCTCGGTGAACTCCGCGCTCCAGCTGGCCACCGATCCCGCGATGCGGGGCCGGGTGATGGGGCTGCTGGTGCTGGTGTTCACCGGTGGTACGCCGATCGGCGCCCCGCTGGTCGGCTGGGTCACCGCCGAGTACGGCCCCCGGGTCGGACTGCTGGCCTGCGGCGCGGTGTCCGCGCTGGCCGCCGGCGTGGTCGGCCTGGTGCTGGCCCGCGCCGCGGACCTCAAGGTGCGGGTCGACCTGCACCGCGGCAGCCGGGTGGTCGCGTTCGTGCCCCGCTCGGTCTCCAAGGAGCAGCTGGCCACGGCGAGCTGAGGCACCACGGATCGGCCCGGCCCGGCCCGGTCAGACCCTGATCTCCAGGATCCGGCCGGGCCAGGGCCCACCGGGCTGCTCGACCTCGAAGGCGTCCGTCGCCGTGAAGCCGAGCCGCTCGTACTGGCCCACCAGCCGCCGGTCGTCCCCGGCGTAGCAGTCCACCCGGAGCAGGCCGAAACCGCGGCCGCGGGTCTGCTGGATCGCGTCGGCGATCAGCGCGGCGCCCACCCCGGTGCCCTTGCGCGCGCGGTCGGTGACCAGCAGCCGCACGTACAGCTCGGGTTCCCCGGCCGCCGGGGCGTACTCCGGCTTCTCCTCGGCCAGCACGCAGATCCCGACCGGGTGGCCGTCCCCGTCCTCGGCCACCCGCAGCAGGTGGTCACGGGCGTAGCTCTCGGTGCGCTCGACCGCCTTCGGGTTGCTGGTCCAGGGCCGCTCGCCCCACTGGCCGGTGCGGCCGAGCGAGACCAGCCAGGCGACGGCGGCGTCGAGCAGGGCGAGGGTGGCGGGGGCGTCGGCGGGCCCTCCGGTTCTGATGTTCACAGCACAGTTCTAGCCGCCACGGCCGGTCGTACACCGGGAAATCGGCGGGAGACCGCCGCGCCCGGACGGCAGGATGGCGCCATGAGACTCTTCGTGGCGGTCAACCCGCCGGTGGCGGCACTCCAGGAACTGGTGGACGCGGCCGCACCCCTGCACGAGCTGCCGGGCGCCGACCGGCTGCGCTGGAGCGAGGTGGCCGGCTGGCACCTCACGCTCGCCTTCCTGGGCGAGGTGCCGGCCGCCGAGGTGTCCCGGCTGGAGCCGCTGCTCGCCCGGGTCGCGCAGGAGCACGGCGCGCACCGGCTCCGGCTGGCCGGCGGCGGCACCTTCGGCGACCGGGTGCTGTGGGCCGGGGTGGCGGGGGAGGTGTGGGCACTGCGGCGGCTGGCCGAGGGCGTGCGCGCCGTGCTGCCCGAGCTCGGGATCGAGTCGGACCAGCACGGCTTCCACCCGCACCTCACGCTGGCCCGGGCCGGCTCCGCGCACGGGCAGCGGCGGGCCGAACGGCGCTCGGCGGTGGGGGACCTGCACGCGATGGCCGGGGCGCTGGAGGAGTTCCGGGGCGCCGAGTGGGAGGCTGCCGAGCTGCACCTGATGCTCAGCGAGACCGGCTTCGGACCCTCCCGCTACCGGAGCCTGTCCAGCTGGCCGCTGGCCCGCTGGGAGGCCGACTGACCCGCACGACAAGGCTGCAGCCCAGGGCACGTCACCCCAGCTCGGGCGCCGCGCGCAGCTCCACCGCCGCCGGGGCGGCGTCGCCGAGCTCCAGCACCACCAGCTCGTTCGCCCCCTCGCGCAGCAGCGGCTGCGGGCAGAACAGCGTCACCTGCGGCCCGCCGGCGTCGTAGCGGCCGAGCAGGAACCCGTTCACCCACAGGTAGCCGTGCTGCCCGCCGGGCACGGTGAGGAAGGCGTCACCGGTGGCCGCCAGGTTCAGCGTGCCCCGGGCCAGCACCTCCGAGGCGGGCTCGCCCGGCCCGAACTCCGCTGCGGGCAGCGGCTCCAGGGCCAGCGGCTCGGCCGTGCAGCCGTGCAGGTACTGGCGTTCGTGCCGCAGGCCGTCCAGGCCCTTGGTCTCGCCCACCTGGGGGCCGTAGTTGACCCGGCCCAGCGACTCCACCAGCAGCTCGACCACGGCGCCGCCGGTCGCCGGGAGCTCGGGCCCGTCGACGCCGCGGTACAGCTCCGCCACCCGCTTGCCGTCCAGCCGCAGGCCCGCGCGGTCGCGCAGGCCCTCGACGGTGAGCGGGAGTTCGGGGCTGCCGTCCGGGATCCGGAAGGTGTAGCGGACCAGGCCCTGTTCCAGCCCGAGCTCCTCCAGGGTCGGCGGCACCGGCGACCCTACGGCGGGGCCGAACGGCGGCGCGGCGAACTCGGTCAGCGGGACCCGGCCCGCCGCCAGCACCGGCGGCAGCTCCGGGAAGGCGGGCGTCCGCCCGTCCAGGAAGCGCGCCTGCTCCGGGTGGTCGGCGGCGAACTCGGCCAGCACGGCCTGGAACAGCCGGTACTTCTCGGTCGGCGCGCCGCGCTCGTCCAGCGGGGCGTCGTAGTCGTACGAGGTGGTCACCGGCTGGTACGGCGAGCGGGTCCACTCGGTCGAGTTGTGCGGCGCGTCCTCGTGGTTGGCGCCCGCGGTGGTGCCGAAGTTGGTGCCGCCGTGCGCCATGTAGAGGTTGACCGAGCCGCCGGCGGCCAGGATCCGGCGCAGCGTGTCGGCGGCGTCGGCGGCGTCCCGGGTGTGGTGCGGCTTGTCCCAGTGGTCGAACCAGCCGTTCCAGAACTCCATGCAGAACAGCGGGTCGCCGGGCCGGTGGCGGCGCAGCTCGGCGAAGCCGGCCTCCGGGTCGGAGCCGAAGTTGACGGTGGCCAGCACCCCGGGCACGGTGCCGGCCGCGAGCATGTGGCCGAGCGGGCCGTCCGAGGTGAACAGCGGCACGCTCACCCCGCGCCGGCGCAGCCCGTCGGCGAGGTGGCGCAGGTAGGCCTGGTCACTGCCGAAGGAGCCGTACTCGTTCTCCACCTGGACCAGCAGCACGTTGCCGCCCCGGTCGAGCTGGCGGGCCACCACCCCGGGCAGCAGCGCGTCGAAGAACGCGTCGACGGCGGTCAGGTACTGCGGGTCGGAGGTCCGGGCCCGGTGGCCGACCCGGGCGGTCAGCCAGGCCGGCAGCCCGCCGTTGTCCCACTCCGCGCAGATGTACGGGCCGGGGCGGACGATCGCCCACAGCCCCTGGCGGGCCGCCTCGTCCAGGAAGTCGCCGAGCTCGGCCAGCCGCTCGAAGCGGCCCTCGGCCGGCTCGTGCAGGTTCCACGGGACGTAGGTCTCGACGGTGTTGAGGCCCATCGCGCGCAGCGCGGCCAGCCGCTGCGGCCACTGCTCGGGGCGGGTGCGGAAGTAGTGCACGGCCCCGGAGAGGATCCGCAGCGGGCGCCCGTCGAGCGTGAAGCCGGTGGAGTCGTAGGTGAGCATGCCTCCAGCCTGCGCCAACGCCTGGTCCGCAGCCATGGACAAAGCCCGGCGGCGTGTTGGATTGTTCGAGGTCGGGGCAGCGGGAGCGGGAGCGGGGCGTCGGGGAACCGGGGCGCCCGGAGAGGACGGCTGTGGAGCGCTGGTGGCAGTACCTCACGCCCGGCCCGGCCCAGCTGCGGACGGGCCTGGCCTGCCTGGGCGTCGGCATGCAGCGCGGCCGGCTGCCCACGGTCGGCCCCCGCACCCTGGACCACTGGGTGGCGGTGCTGGTGACCAGCGGCCGGGGTTGGTTCGCGGAGCCGGACGGCACCCGGCGGCCGGTGACCGGGCCCGCGGTGCTGTGGCTGCGGCCCGGCGTCGAGCACCACTACGCACCGGACGAGCACGGCTGGGCCGAGTACTTCGTGGACTTCACCGGCCCCGCCACCGCCGCCTACGCCGAGCTCGGCCTGCTGCCCGAGACCCCGGTGGTGCCGCTGACCGGCTCGGAGTCGGCCCAGCGGGTGGTGGCCCGGATCGCCGGGGCCTGCCGCCGGGGCGGGCCGCTGGTCGGCGTGGACGCGGCGGCCGGGGTGCACGAGCTGCTGGTGGAGCTGCGCCGGCACCGGGCCGACCTGGACCCGGAGGGGGCGCCGGTGCTGGAGGTGCTGCGCCGGGACGCCTGCCTGCCGCTCACGGTGGGCGACCACGCCCGGCGGGCCGGCATGACCGTCGCGGAGCTGCGGCGGGCGGTGCGCTCGGTGGGCGCGGTCGGCCCGAAGGAGTACCTGCTGGCGGTCCGGCTGAACGAGGCCAAGGAGCTGCTGGCGGCGAGCGAGCTGCCGGTGGCGGCGGTGGCCCGCCGGGTCGGCTACGAGGACCCGGCGTACTTCACCCGGATCTTCACCCGCCGGGTCGGGGTGGCGCCCACGGTGTTCCGCGCCCAGCAGTACCGGGGGGAGGGCCAGCTGCGCACCGTCCGCCGCGAGGAGCTGGCGGCCGAGCTGACCGGCCTGTACGGGCCGGAACGGGGGCGGGCGGAGGCGGGCCGGGCCACCGGGTAACCTCGATGACCGTGGACCCCAAGACTCGGATGCGGATCGTGACCGGTGCCCTGTTGCTGCTGCTGGCCGTGGTGGTGATCAGCTCGCTGGTCGGGAAGTGATCCCGGACGCCCGGCTTCGCGCCGCCGCGGCGCCCCGACGGACGACAGAGGGCCACCGGTCTCCCGGTGGCCCTCTGTCGCGCGTTCAGCCGGTCAGAGCTGTCCGACCACGTGGTCGATGCAGGCGGTGAGCGCCTGGACGTCCGCCGGGTCGACGGCCGGGAACATCGCGATCCGCAGCTGGTTGCGGCCGAGCTTGCGGTACGGCTCGGTGTCCACGATGCCGTTGGCGCGCAGCACCTTGGCGATCGCGGCCGCGTCGATCGAGTCGTCGAAGTCGATGGTGCCGACCACCTGCGAGCGCTCCTCGGCCTTGGCCACGAACGGCTGCGCGAAGGAGGACTTCTCGGCCCAGGTGTAGAGGATCGAGGAGGACTCCGCGGTGCGGGCCACCGCCCAGTCCAGGCCGCCGTTGCCGTTCAGCCAGTCCAGCTGCTCGGCGAGCAGGAAGAGCGTGGAGATCGACGGGGTGTTGTAGGTCTGGTCCTTGGAGGAGTTGTCGATCGCCGTCGGCAGGTCGAAGAACGGCGGGATGTACCGGCCGGAGGCGGCGATCTCGGCGGCGCGCTCCAGGGCGGCCGGGGAGAAGGTCGCCAGCCACAGCCCGCCCTCGGAGGCGAAGGACTTCTGCGGGGCGAAGTAGTAGACGTCGGTCTCGGTGATGTCGACCGGGAGGCCGCCGGCGCCGGAGGTGGCGTCGACCAGGACCAGCGAGCCCTCGTCGGCGCCGGCCGGGCGGCGGATCGGCATGGCCACGCCGGTGGAGGTCTCGTTGTGGGTGAGCGCGTAGACGTCCACCCCGGCCTCGGCGACCGGCAGCGGGTGGGTGCCCGGCTCGGTCTTGATCACCGAGGGGTCGCCCAGCCAGGGGGCGGCCTTCACCGAGGAGGCGAACTTGGAGGAGAACTCGCCGAAGTTGAGGTGCTGGGACTTCGCACGGACCAGCCCGAAGGCCGCGATGTCCCAGAACGCGGTGGAGCCACCGTTGCCCAGTACCACCTGGTAACCCTCGGGCAGCGAGAACAGGTCGGCGACGCCCTCACGGACGCGCTTGACCACGTTCTTGACCGGGGCCTGCCGGTGCGAAGTACCCAGCAGCGAGGTGCCGGTGGCCGCGAGCGCGCTCAGCGCTTCGGGACGCACCTTGGAGGGGCCACAGCCGAAACGGCCGTCGGCGGGCTTGATGTCAGCGGGGATCTGGATCTGAGCCACGGTCGCAGCCTACTGCTCCCGGGGCCGCGATTGTGGCCCTCGTCCGCACGCTGAGATGCCGTCCTGGCAGTTCGAGCGGGCCCGGAGGGGTATTCCAGGCCCGCTCGATCGGGTGACGAGGGATCAGCCCGACAGGGCGTCCCAGCCCTCGATCTCCTGCGGGCCGCGGGAGGCCGGGCCGATGTAGCGGGCGGCCGGGCGGACCAGCCGGCCGGTGCGCTTCTGCTCCAGGATGTGGGCGGACCAGCCGGCCGTCCGGGCGCAGGTGAACATCGAGGTGAACATGTGCGCCGGGACCTCGGCGAAGTCGAGCATGATCGCGGCCCAGAACTCCACGTTGGTGGCGAGCACGCGGTCGGGGCGGCGGTTGTGCAGCTCCTCCAGCGCGGCCTTCTCCAGCGCCTCGGCGATCTCGAAGCGCGGGGCGCCGAGCTCCTTGGCGGTGCGGCGCAGCACCCGGGCGCGCGGGTCCTCGGCGCGGTAGACGCGGTGGCCGAAGCCCATCAGGCGCTCGCCCTTGTCCAGCGCCTTGCGGACGTAGCCGGCCGCGTCCCCGGTGCGCTCGATCTCCTCGATCATGCCGAGCACGCGGGACGGCGCGCCGCCGTGCAGCGGGCCGGACATCGCACCGACCGCGCCGGAGAGCGCGGCCGCCACGTCGGCGCCGGTGGAGGCGATGACGCGGGCGGTGAAGGTGGAGGCGTTCATGCCGTGCTCGGCGGCCGAGGTCCAGTAGGCGTCGACGGCCTTGACGTGCTTCGGGTCGGGCTCGCCGCGCCAGCGGATCATGAACCGCTCGACGATGGTCCCGGCCTTGTCGATCTCGCTCTGCGGGACCATCGGACGGCCCTGCCCGCGGGCCGACTGGGCCACGTAGGACAGCGCCATCACGGCGGCCCGGGCGAGGTCGTCGCGGGCCTGCTCGGCGGAGATGTCGAGCAGCGGCTTGAGACCCCAGACCGGGGCGAGCATCGCGAGGGCGGACTGCACGTCGACCCGGATGTCACCGGAGTGGACCGGGATCGGGAACGGCTCGGCCGCGGGCAGGCCGGGGGCGAACTTCCCGTCGACCAGCAGGCCCCACACGTGCCCGAAGGAGACGTGACCGACGAGGTCCTCGATGTCCACACCGCGGTAGCGCAGTGCGCCGCCTTCGCGGTCGGGTTCGGCGATCTCGCTCTCGAAGGCGACTACCCCTTCGAGCCCGGGTACGAAATCGGACATCAGACGGCTCCTTCAGTGATCCGATACGACACGGCGCCATGGTGGTGCGCCGCGCCGGTGACCGTTGGTGGTTGGCACTCGGTGTCAGACTCTCAGGCACCGAGTGCATTGCGCCATACACCACCACGGTGATGTTTCCCCCAGGGGACGCTCCGGCCGGGGTGCCTGTCCGGCGTCATCGGCGGACATTCCGGGCGAATCCGGAGGTATCCGGACGATTCTCCCGTGCGCTGGGCGGTGGAGCGGTGGCGTGACACCTTATCTCCCACCCGGGTTTGCGCAGACGTAGCGGTGCCCGACGCTTGTCGTACGGGATGATGTTGGGGTGCCTACCGCGGAACGCCACCCGACAGCCCTGACCACGCGCACCGACCGGTCCGGTCCGGACCTGGCCGCCATGCGCAAGCAGTACCAGCACGACGGCCTGTCCGAGGACAAGATCGCCGCCGATCCGGTGGCCCAGTTCGCCGACTGGTTCCACGAGGCGGTCCAGGCCGGGGTGGAGGAGCCCAACGCGATGGTGCTGTCCACCGCGGACGCCGCCGGGCGGCCCGGGTCGCGCACGGTGCTGTTGAAGGGCTTCGACCGGCGGGGCTTCGTGTTCTACACCAACTACGGCTCCCGCAAGGGCACCGACCTGGCCGCCAACCCGCAGGCCTCGGTGCTCTTCCCGTGGATCGCGCTGGCCCGCCAGGTGATCATCGGCGGCCGGGTGGAGAAGGTCGGCCGGGACGAGACCGCCGCCTACTTCCGGACCCGCCCGCACGGCTCCCAGCTCGGCGCCTGGGCCAGCGAGCAGTCCAGCCCGATCGCGGACCGCGGCGTGCTGGAGCAGCGGTACGCCGACCTGGAGGCCCGCTACCCGGAGGGGGAGGGGGTCCCGGTGCCGCCGTTCTGGGGCGGCTACCGGGTGGTGCCGGAGACGGTGGAGTTCTGGCAGGGCCGGGCCAACCGGCTGCACGACCGGTTGCGCTACGTGGCCGACGGCGAGGGCTGGCAGCTCGAGCGGCTCTGTCCCTGAGGGTCGGCGAACGGCCCAGGTTCACCCGTTGGGACCAACCGGGGCGAGGGCTCCCGGCAGGGGCGACCCGGACCGCCGAAGGTGCGCCTGCGGACGATCTGACGAACTCTCAACTCCCTTGCGGGTGAAGCCCGGAGGCCCGCACGGCCGGGGGCTGCGGGGGAGCGTCCGGCGGCCCGCCCACCGGGTGGGCGTCGGCCGAAGGGGTGGTCTACAAAACTGGGGGCCGCGATCTGTGGTGTGCGTTGACGGCTGCGCGCGCTCGGGGGGTCGGCGGTGTCCTAGCATGGGCCTTCTTGGACTCGTGTCGCAGTGGCCCCAGCCACCGTCGACGGCTCCGCCGTCGGCAGCTGAGTGCAAGTCACCCAATTGGTCCCCAACGCGCAAGCCTAAAAGAGGGGCATCGCCATGACCATCACACTTGCCGCCAAGCCCGCCGACAGCCTGACGGACGATCATTTCGACGTGAGCCGGCTCTCGCTCTCCGATCTGGCCGCGCTCGGCGCCGAGGAGCTCGCGGCCCAGCTGTCCCGCGCCCTGCCGGGCGGCACCCCGGGCCAGGTCGGGGTCGCCGCGTTCCAGTCGTCCATCTGACAAAGGAAGAATCGGTTCCCCGGACCCCCGTGCCCACGTCCTGACGACGGCCACCCCCGATGACCCTCACCCCGGTCCCCTTCCGCCAGTTCGTGCTGAAGGTGCACAGCCGCTGTGACCTGGCCTGCGACCACTGCTACGTCTACGAGCACGCGGACACCAGCTGGCGCGGGCGCCCCAGGCACGCGAGTGACGAGGTGCTGGCCGCGGCCGCCGGGCGGATCGGGGAACACGCCCGCACGCACCGGCTGCCGGCCGTCCATGTCGTGCTGCACGGCGGGGAGCCCCTGCTCGCCGGCCCGGCGCGCCTGCGCCGGGCCGCCGACCTGCTGCGCGCCGCGCTGCCCGAGGAGTGCGCGCTCGACCTGCGGATCCACACCAACGGGGTGCTGCTGAGCCGCGAGTTCTGCCGGGTGTTCGACCAGGCGGGAATCAAGGTCGGAGTGTCGCTGGACGGCGACAGGTTCGCAAACGATCGACACCGGCGCTTCGCCGACGGCCGCAGCAGCCACGCCAAGGTGCTCGCCGCGGTGGCACTGCTGCGCGAGGACGAGTTCCGCCACCTGTACGCCGGACTGCTCTGCACCGTCGACGTCGAGAACGACCCGGCCGCGGTGCTGGACGCGCTGGTCGAGCTGGAACCGCCCCGGATCGACTTCCTGCTGCCGCACGCGACCTGGGACGCTCCGCCGAAGCGCCCCCCGGGCATGGGCCGAACGCCCTACGCCGACTGGCTGACCGCCGTCTACGACCGCTGGACGGCGGCCGGCCGCCCCGTACCGGTGCGGATCTTCGAGTCGATCCACCGCACGCTGCGCGGAAGGTCCAGCCTGACCGAGTCGCTCGGGCTCGACCCGGCGGACCTGGTGGTGATCGAGACCGACGGCGAGCTGGAGCAGGCGGACAGTCTGAAGACCGCCTACGACGGCGCCCCGGCCACCGGATTCGACATCTTCGCGCACTCGCTGGACGAAGTCGCCCGCCACCCGGGCATGATGGAACGGCAGTCCGGCCTGGCCGGGCTGAGCACCGAGTGCCGGGCCTGCCCCGTCGTCCGCTCCTGCGGCGGCGGTCTGTACGCGCACCGCTACCGGAGTGACGGCAGCGGCTTCGCCAATCCTTCTGTCTTCTGCGGGGATCTGATGAAGCTGATCACCACCATCCGTGACCGGGGCCCCGCGGCCACCGGAGTCCCGGAGCAGTCCGGGCCGGTCGAACCGGTCCTGACCGACGGTCAACTCGACGAGCTGGCCGCCGGCTACGGCAGCACGGAGACCGTACGGGCCCTGGCGGCCGCCCAACTCGGGCTGACCAGAAGGCTGGTGGCCGCGGTCGCGGCGGGCCGCCCGGCCGGCGCCGAGGCCTGGCGGCTGCTGACCCGGCTGGACGCCGAGGCGCCCCGGGCACTGGACGCGGTGCTCGCCCACCCGTACGTGCGGGCCTGGGCCGCCCGCTGCCTGCAGGGCGCCGAGCACCCCGGTGCGGACCTCGGCGGCCTCGCCGAGACCGCCGCGGCGGCCGGGCTGCGGGCCGGCGCGGAGTTCGAGCTGGCCCTGCCGGTGCGCGGCGGCGCGGTGCACCTGCCCGGCCTCGGCCTGGTCCGGATGGCCGGCACGGGAGCGGGTGCGGGTGCGGGCACGGCGAGGCTCACCGGCGACGCGGAGGGCTTCACCGTCCGGGCCGGCGGCGAGCCGGTCCGGATCGGCTGGGACACCCCGGACGCCGGTCCCTGGCAGCCCGTCCGGCGGATCGGCCTGGCCGGCGGCTGGACGGTCGCCCTGGAGGACACCGACCCGCAGCGCGACAGCCACCAGTGGCCGGTCACCGGGCGGCTGGCCCAGGACGACCTGCTCGGCTGGGGCGGCGCGCTCCAGGAGGCCTGGGAGCTGATCCGGCGTGACCTGCCCGGGTACGCGCCGGGGATCCGGGCGGGGCTGTCCACGATCACCCCGCTCGCGCCGGGCACGGCCGGGGGCGACGTCAGCGCGGCCGGCCGGCAGGCCTTCGGGGCGGTCGGCATCGCCCGCCCGGCCACCGCGCCGATCCTCGCCCTGCTGGTCGCGCACGAGTTCCAGCACGTGAAGCTGGGCGCCGTGCTGGACTTCCACGACCTGCACGACCGCGCCGACGACCGGCTCTTCCACGCCCCCTGGCGCCCGGACCCGCGCCCGCTGGAGGGCCTGCTCCAGGGCACCTACGCGCACCTCGCGGTCACCGAGTTCTGGGCCGGCCGGGTCCGGGCGTACGACGGGCTGCGCAGCGAGGCGGCCGAGGCGGCCCGGCGGCAGCTGGCCACCTGGCGCGGGCACACCGTGGACTCGGTGGCGGTCCTGGTCGGGTCGGGCTCGCTCACCCTGCTCGGCGAGCGGTTCGCGGCCGGGATGCGGGCCACCGTCGAACCCTGGCTGGACCTGCCGGTGGGTGCGGACGCCGAGCGGTGGGCCCGGGAGGCGGCCGCGGAGAACCGGGCCGCCTGGCAGGCCCGCAGCGCCCGGCCGGCCCCGACCGGTTCCTGAGCCGGGCTCGCCCGGTTCCTGAGCCGGGCGAGCCCGGACCCCACCCCCCCACCCAGACGGCAGCCGGGAGGCCCGTTGTACTCCGTCGAGACGCTGGCCGCCGACCTCCGCCGGCTGGGCGTGCAGCCGGGCGAGACCCTGCTGGTGCAGTCCTCCACCCGGGCGATCGGGGCGGTGGCCGGCGGCTCGGCCGCGGTCGTGGCCGCGGTCCGCGAGGTGCTCGGCCCGCACGGCACCCTGGTGGTGTACACCGCGACGCCGGAGAACTCGGACACCTCCCCGCTGGACGCCGCCCGCACCGCGGGCCTCGACCCGGCCGGGCTGCGGGCGTTCCGGGCCTCGATGCCGGCCTTCGACCGGGCGAGGACCCCCGCCTCGCCCAGCATGGGCCGGATCGCCGAGGAGGTCCGTACCACCGCGGGGGCGGTGCGCAGCGCCCATCCGCAGACCTCGTTCACCGCGCTCGGCCCGAAGGCGGAGCGGCTGATGGCCGGGCACCGGCTGACCTGCCACCTGGGCGAGCAGTCGCCGACCCACCGGCTCTACCAGGACGGCGCCCGGGCGCTGCTGATCGGCGTCCCGCTGTGGTGCTGCACGCCGTTCCACCTCGCCGAGTACTGGCAGCCCGAGCAGGTGACCCAGCGCTACGGCTGCGTGGTGCGCGACGAGCGGCAGCGGCGGCAGTGGGTGCACTTCGACGCGCTGCGCCTGGAGGTCCGGCATTTCGAGGCGCTGGGGCAGGTGCTGGGCGCCGAACTGCCGAGCGTGCGGGAGGGCGTCTTCGGCGCGGCGCCGAGCTTTCTGCTGCCGGTCGCGGAGGCCGTCGACCACGTCAACAAATGGCTGCGCAACCGCTGGAGTTGACCGCGGTCGGTCGATGTCGGGGCACGGCCCTATTCCATTCGGGAACCTGACCTTTCTACACTGAAGTCCCTTTGCGGGACGGCGATGCGGCCCGGGGGATTCCGGGAGCGGGGGTGTGCGCGGGTCGTCGGCCGGTACGGTGGCGGGGTCGCGGGTGCGCGGCCGGGGGTTCAGCAGGCCGGATGTCTCGGGGGAGGCGCGTCGTGAACAGCCAGGGGGACGGAGGCCGGGACCAGCGGCCCTATTTCTTCCTCAGTTACGCGCACATTCCGCGCGCCGGGAACAGGGGTTCGGGCGACCCGAACATCTGGGTGGCGCAGCTGTACAACGACCTCTGCGAGGCCATCTTCCAGCTCACCGACGCGCCCTCGGGGCACCCGGTGGGCTTCATGGACCGCTCCATGCACCAGGGCCAGAAGTGGGCCGAGCGGCTCTCCGCGGAGCTCGCCAACTGCCGGGTGTTCGTCCCGCTCTACTCGCCCCGCTACTTCGCCAGTCAGGCGTGCGGCAAGGAGTGGCACCTGTTCAGCCAGCGGCCGGTCTACCAGCGCCGGCAGAGCGGCGAGCGGCACACCGGGATCGTGCCGGTGCTCTGGGTGGCGATGAACCACTACCCGCTGCCCCGGGTCGCCGGTGAACTCCAGTTCAGCCACGAGAGCTTCGGCGGGGACTACGCGGCCGAGGGCCTGTACGCGCTGATGAAGATCGCCTCCTACCGGGCGCAGTACCAGAACGCGGTCTACCGGCTCGCCGAGCGGATCGTCCACGTGGCCAAGCAGACCGTGATCCCGCTCGGCCAGCAGGCGGACTTCGAGTCCCAGCCGAGCGCCTTCGAGCCCCCGCTGCCCACCGACCGGGTGCGGATCTCGGTGTACTCGCTGCGCCGCCGCGAACTGCCGGCCGGCCGCGGCCCGGACTGCTACGGCGCCCGCCGGCTCGACTGGCAGCCCTACCAGCCCCACTCCGCCCGCCCGTTGGCCGAGGACGCGGCCGAGGTGGCGCGGCGGATGGGCTTCGAGCCGACGGTGGCGGAGTTCGAGGAGGACGCGGACCGGCTGCTGGCCGAGGAGCCCACCGGGCCGAGCGTGCTCCTGGTCGACCGATGGGCCCTGACCGATCGTCAACGAAGCGGTAAAGTAAGACAGTTGGATCGTAAGAATCTCCCTTGGGTGAGCGTCCTGGAGCCGTGGAACCCGGAGGACCCGGAGTGCCGGAGGGACGAGGAGCTGCTCAACGGGCTGAGCGAGGAGGTCCTCAGGCTCAGCCGCGGGACCCACCGGCCCACCCTGCGCCACCAGAGCGCCGGCACCCCCGGCACGCTGGAGGAGTTCCGCGGCGAGCTGGAACGGGCCGTGATGCAGGCCACCAACGGATTCGAGCAGCGCGGCGAGGCAAGGCCCGGCGGGAGCGGGCCGCGCAAGCCGAGTCTGCGGCAGGGCTTACGCGGCGCCGAGCCGCCGCCCGGGCCGCCCACCGACGGGTACGGCAGCGACGATGACGGCGGCCTCGGGCGGGCTGCCCGTGGGGGAGGAGAGTCATGACCGAGACACCGACCTGGGGGCACCGGCCGGCCGGGCGGCCGGGCGAGGGCCCGCGGGGCGCCGCCGGCCGGCACGCCGAGCGCGACTTCGAGGCCAGGACGGTGGACGATCGCGAGGGGCGGATCGTCACCTTCTACTCCTACAAGGGCGGCACCGGGCGCACCATGGCGCTGGCCAACACCGCCTGGATCCTGGCCTCCAACGGCGCCCGGGTGCTCACCGTGGACTGGGACCTGGAGGCGCCCGGCCTCGACCAGTTCTTCCGGCCCTTCCTCGACCCGGACGTGGTGGCCGGCACCACCGGCATCATGGACCTCTTCGCGGACTACCTGGAGGAGGCCCGCCGCCCGCTGGACCGCGACCCCAACTGGCACGAGGACTTCGCCCGGATCCACCCGCACGCCGTCTCGCTGGCCTGGCCGCACTTCCCCGGCGACGGCGGCCTCGACTTCGTCCCCGCCGGCCAGCTCAACCGGGACTACTCCGGCACCGGCAACCGGATCGACTGGGACCTGCTCTACGAGAGCCACAACGGCTCCGCCTTCATCGAGGCGCTACGCCGGGACATGAAGCGGCGCTACGACTACGTCCTGATCGACAGCCGCACCGGCCTGACCGACACCGCCGACATCTGCACCGTCGAGATGCCCGACGACCTGGTGGTCTGCTTCACCCTCAGCGACCAGTCGATCGACGGCGCCTCCCGGGTCGCCCACACCATCGACAGCCTCTACGAGTCGCGCGGGATCCGGATCCTGCCGGTGCCGATGCGGATCGACGAGGGCGAGAAGGAGAAGGCGGACGCCGGCCGGGCGCTGGCCCGGATCAAGTTCGGCGGACTGCCGGCCGGCCTGTCCGAGGCCGAACTGCTGCGCTACTGGGCGTCGGTGGAAATTCCGTACCGCCCGTTCTACGCCTACGAGGAGATCCTCGCCCCGTTCGGCGACCTGCCGCAGCAGCCCGCCTCGATCCTGGCCGCCTGCGAGCGGCTGACCGCCGAACTCACCGCCGGGCAGATCACCGGCCTGCCGCCGATGGACGAGGACCTGCGGCTGCGCAACCTGGCCGCCTTCGTGCGCCGCCGCCCGACCGCCCCGGCCGACCTCTACCTCAGCTACGTGCCGCAGGACCGGGCCTGGGCGGACTGGATCGCGGCGGTGCTCACCCAGGCCGGCTTCCGGGTGGTCTCGATCGACCTCGGCGTGGGTACCAACCCGCGCACCTCCACCGAGCGCGGCATCGACTCGGCCTACCGGACGGTCGCGGTGCTGTCCTCGGCCTACCTCTCCTCCCCGCAGGCCCAGGCGCTCTGGGGCCGGACGGTCAACGCCGACCCGGCCGGCGCCCGGCGGCAGATGATCCCGGTCCGGGTCGGCGACGTCCGGATCACCGCCCCGTACAACAACCGCAACCCGGTCGACCTGGTCGGCCGCGACGAGGGCGAGGCCGTCCAGGCCCTGCTGCGGGCGCTCGGCCGGGGCGAGGCCGACCTCGCCGAACGCGGCTCCGACACCCCGCGCTTCCCGGGCGCCAAGCCCGCGCACTGGTCCGTCCCGCAGCGCAACCACTCCTTCACCGGCCGCACCAAGGTCCTCGACGACCTGCGCGAGCAGCTGGTCGGCGGCCCCACCGCGGTCCTGCCCACCCCGCAGACGCTGTACGGCCTCGGCGGCATCGGCAAGACCCAGGTCGCACTGGAGTACGCGCACCGGTACATGTCGCACTACGACCTGGTCTGGTGGATCAACGCCGAGCAGACCGAGTCCGCCGCCCAGTCCTTCGCCGAGCTGGCCGGCCGGCTCGGCCTGCGCACCAGCGACAGCGTCACCGAGGCCGCCGAGGCCGCCCGGGACGCGCTGCGCCGCGGCTCGCCGACCTCGCGCTGGCTGCTGGTCTTCGACAACGCCGACGAGCCCTCCCGGATCCGCCCGTACTTCCCCGACGGCCCCGGCCACATCCTGGTCACCTCCCGCAACCAGGGCTGGTCCGGCCAGGCCGGCGTCCTGGGCGTGGACGTCTTCACCCGGGCCGAGAGCGTGGACCACATCACCCGCCGGGTCCGCGGCCTGACCAGGCAGGAGGCCGACCGGGTGGCCGAGGCGCTCGGCGACCTGCCGCTCGCCGTCGAGGTGGCCGCCGCCTGGCTGGAGACCACCCGCACCCCGGTCGACACCTACGTCTCGCAGCTCCAGGCCGAGGCCACCAAGGTGCTCGCCGCCGGCGAGACCCCGGTCGACTACCCGACCCCGGTCGGCCTGACCTGGAACGTCTCGATCGCCCGGCTGCGCGAGCAGTCCCCGGCCGCCGTGCGGCTGCTGGAGCTGTCCGCGTTCTTCGCCCCCGAGCCGATCTCGCTCAAGCACTTCTTCTACAGCGAGCAGATGCGCCGCGCCCTGGAGCCGTACGACGCCGAGCTGACCGACAGCTTCATGCTCGGCAAGGTGATCCGCTCGGTCAGCCGCTACGCCCTGGCCAAGACCGACGCCTCCAGCTTCCAGGTGCACCGGCTGGTCCAGGCCGTGGTCCGCAGCGGGATGAGCCAGGCCGACCAGAACAGCGCGATGCACGAGGTGCACCGGATCCTGGCCAGCGCCCGCCCGCCGCTCGGCGACACCGACAACCCGGACAACTGGCCCACCCTGGAGAAGATCTGGCCGCACCTCGGCCCCTCCCGGGCCCAGGACTGCGACGAGCGCGAGGTCCGCGAGCTGCTGATCGACCGGGTCCGCTACCTGTGGAAGACCGTCGACCTGGACCAGGCGCTGCTGCTGGCCCGGCAGCTGGACGCCGCCTGGGCGGAGCGGTACGAGAGCGAGCCCGACGCGGCGGAGCGGCGGTTCCTGCGACGCCAGATCCTGAGCCTGCGGTTCAACCTGGCCAACGTGCTGCGCTCGCAGGGCTCGTACAACGAGTCGCTGGAGCTGGACCAGGCCACCCTGGCCGGCCAGCGCGAACTGCTCGGCGAGCACAACGCGTTCACCCTGATGACGGCCAACTCGATGGGCGCCGACCTGCGGTTCCTCAACCGCTTCCAGGAAGCTCTGACCATGGACCTCGAGACCTACAACCAGTTCGTCGAGCTGTTCGGCGAGGACGACGCGCGCACCCTGTCCGTCGCCAACAACCTGGCCATCGACCACCGCCTGGTCGGCAACAGCGTGGCCGCCCGCGACCTCGACCAGGACACCTTCGAGCGCCGCTCCGCCGTGCTCGGCCAGAACCACCCCTACACCCTCACCAGCAAGTCCAACCTGGCCCGCGACCTGCGCGAGATGGGCGACTACAAGGGCTCCGTGGAGCTGCTGCGCGAGGTCACCGAGGCACTGGCCGGCATCCTCGGCCCGGACCTCCCGGAGACCCTGCGCAACGCCAAATCGCTGGCCGTCTCGCTGCGCCGGGCCGGCGAACTCGGCCCGGCCCGCGAACTCACCGAGCAGACCTACCAGCGCTACGTCGACCGGTACGGCATCGAGAACCCGGAGGCGCTGGCCTGCCAGCTCAACCTGGCCGCCGACCACAGCGCCGCCGGCGACAAGGAGACCGCCCGGGACATCGCGGGCGCCGCCTACGACGGCCACCGCCGGCTGCTCGGCGACGACCACCCGTTCACCCTGGCCTGCCAGAACAACCTGGCGATCTACCTGCGCGGCAGCGGCGACGTGGCCGGTGCGATCCGGCACGGCGAGCAGGCCGTCGAAGGCCTGTCCCGGGTGCTCGACCCGGACCACCCGTACACCCTGAACGCGATGATCAACCTGGCCAACGCCTACGCCGACAGCGGCCAGCTGGCCCGCGCCGAGGAACGCGGCCGGGTCGCCCTCGCCGGCCTCGACAACCGCTACGGGCCCACCCACCCGGACGCCGTGGTCTGCCAGCTCAACCTGGCGGTCACGCTCCGCTCCGCCGGCCGCGCCCGGGAGGCCGAGGCGCTGCGCAAGCAGTCCCTGGTGGTCCTGCTGGAGCTCTTCGACGAGGGCCACCCGAACGTGGTCTCGGCCCACAACTGGCACCGGATCAACCGCGACCTGGAGCCGCAGCCCCTCTAGCCGCACCCGGCTCCGGCCGCACCCGCCGTGAGCCTCCCCGCCCCGGCCCCGGTCCGCCCCGACCGGGCCCGGGGCGGGGCCGTCCGCGGTGCTAGCCTGCGCCGTGATGACCGAGACCCCGCAGCCCCCCGTCCTCGTCACCCGCCGCCTCGCGGACGGCGTGCTCGACCGGCTCACCCCGGTCGCCGCCGCGACCGTGCACGACAGCGAGCAGCCGATGACCCGGGCCGACCTGCTGGCCGCGCTGCCCGGCCGGGCCGCCGTGATCACCACCCTGGACGACCGGGTGGACGAGGAGTTCCTCGCCGCCGCCGGCCCTTCCCTGCGGATCGTCGCCAACCACGCGGTCGGCACCCACAACATCGACCGGGCGGCCTGCGCCGCCCACGGCGTCCTGGTCAGCAACACCCCCGGGGTGCTCACCGACGCCACCGCCGACCTGGCCTGGGCGCTGCTGCTGGCCGCCGGCCGCCGGATCGGCGAGGGCGAACGGCTGCTCCGCTCCGGCCGCCCCTGGGCCTGGGCCCCCACCTTCATGCTCGGCCTGGAGCTGACCGGCACCCCGCTCGGCATCCTCGGCATGGGCCGGATCGGGCAGGCGGTGGCCCGCCGCGCGGCCGGCTTCGGCATGCCGGTCGCCTACCACAACCGCACCCCGCTGCCCGCCGACACCGCCGCCGGGGCGCGCTGGCTCCCGCTGGACGACCTGCTCGCCGCCTCCCCGGTGCTGGTCGTCACCTGCCCGCTCACCGCCGACACCCGGCACCTGGTGAACGCCGAGCGCCTCGCCCGGCTGCCGGCCGGCGCCGTCCTGGTCAGCATGACCGCCGGCGTGGTGGACGAAGCCGCGCTGGCCGCAGCCCTCGGGTCGGGCCACCTGTTCGCCGCCGCGGTGGACAACTTCGAGCACGAGCCGGCCGTCGACCCCGCACTGCTCGCCCAGGAGCGCGCCGTGCTCGTCCCGCACCTCGGCAGCGCCACGGTACGGACCCGGCAGGCCATGGGCGGGCTCGCCGTCGACAACGTGCTCGCGGTGCTGGCGGGCGGCGCCCCGCTCACCCCGGTGCGCTGACCGCGGGCCGCCCGGCGCTCAGCCGGCCAGCCACTTCAGCGTCGAGGTGATCTCCTCGAACGCCCCGAAGTGCGCGGCCCCGGGCTCCAGGTACAGCTCCGCACCCGGGATGTTGTCGGCCAGCCAGCGCGAGTGGTCCACCGGCGAGAACTGGTCGTCCGCACCGTGCCACAGCCGGACCGGCACCCGGATGTCCTGCACCCGGAAACCCCAGTCCAGGGTGAACGCCAGCACGTCGTCGATCCAGCCGAAGGCGCCGTACCGGAACGCCTGCCGGTAGGTGCTCAGCAGCATCCGGCGGATCCCCGGATCGGTCACCACCGTCCGGTCGGTGGGCGGGAGTTCGGGCACCAGGTCCTTGATCAGCCGGGCCGGGTCCCGCTTGATCACCCGGGACCGCAGCTGGAACGCGTCCTCGATCCGCAGCAGCCCCCGCTCGGCCTGCTGGTACGCCCGCTCGTTCGACGGGGTCATCTGGCCGTACCAGTCCAGCCCCTCGGCGTTCCGCGGCGCCAGGCTGACCAGCGCCGCCATCCGGGACACCCGCCCCGGCAGCAGCGCCGCGCAGGCCAGCGCGTGCGGCCCGCCGCCCGAGCGCCCCGCCACCGCGAACTCCGCCAGCCCCAGCACGTCGGCGATCACCCGCACGTCCGCGGCGGCCGCCGCCACCCGGCGCCCCGGCAGCCGGTCCGAGTCCCCGTACCCCGGCCGGTCGAACGAGATCAGCCGGATCCCCATCCGGGACAGCACGCTGCTGCGCGGGGCCGGCCCCACCCGGCTGCCCGGCGTGCCGTGCAGCAGGAACACCGGGTACCCCTGCTGGTCCCCGGAGAGCTCCACCGCCAGCGCACGCCCGCCCGGTGCCTCCACCGTCCGTGCCACCACCGGTCACCCTCCAGATCGCTCGCCGAACAGGTCACTCCCCGCGCCGATCAGCCGGGGACGTCCAGACCGCGCACCTCGCGCCGGGCCTGCCAGGTGGTGTGCTCCCGCGAGATGGCGTCCTCGGCGTCCCGGGCCAGCCGCGCCCAGTAGTCCTCGGCCTGCTCGGAGTCCAGCTTCAACTGGGTCAGCTGCGCCTCCACCTTCGCCAGCTCGTCCGCCGCCAGCCCGTACGCCGCCGCCTGCGGCCGGTACTGCCGCAGCTGCGCCCAGGCCGACACCGAGGCCGCCACCGCCGAGACCGTGCCCAGCGCGTCGTAGGTGAACCAGCCCAGCGCCCGCAGCACCGCCAGCGCCAGCCCCAGCAGCGGCAGCACGATCGCCAGCCGCCCGGCCCGGCGGGCCGCGTTGCGGCAGCGCTGCGCCTTGCTGCGGTACCACTCCCGCTGGGCGTGCACCCGCTCGCGCAGGTACACCTCGCGGCGCACCTCCAGCGGCTGGTCCCGCAGCCTGGTCATCATCTCGGTGATCTGCGGGTGGTGGGCCGGCTCCCGCCAGGACTGCAGCTCGGCCTCCATCCGGGACATCTCGGGGATCACCTGGTCGGTCTCGAACTCGCCGAGGATCCCCTTGAGCTGGACGTCGTACAGCCGCTCGGCGTCCGGCAGCTTCTTGGGCGGCGGCTGGTAGGCGTCCGCCTGCACGGCGTACTTCCAGCAGAGCGTCTTCACCGACTCGGCGATCGCCCGGCCGTCGTACCAGAGCCGCTGCGGGTTCTGCCGGGCCGCCACCGTGGCCATCGCCAGGGTCAGCAGGTAGGCGAAGGCGGCCGCCCAGGCCCACAGATCGCCGTCGGCCGAGCCCGCCGCGGCGGCCACCACCAGCAGCACCAGCTCCCAGCGGGACAGCGCCACCGAGCGCCGCTGACCCTGGAGCGAGGCCGAGTCGGAGGCCCAGAACAGCTCCGGCAACAGCTCGTCCTCGCGCACCCAGCCGATCGATCGCGCTGCCCCCGCCGCCATGCTGCCCCCCGGCCGCCCCGTCGCCCCTGGACCCGAAACAGCTCCATCCTTCCCGGGGCCGGGCCCGGATACGCCTCGCCCGGCCCACCCGTGTGGCCAACGAGGTTGCCCCGGACGGATGGTGAGGTCAGTACGCGTACAGGATGCGGTCCGCGTTGTCCGCCATGACCTTGGCGTTCCACTCCGTGCCGCCGTCCACGTTGCCCGAGCGGAACAGCGGCGGGGTGATCCCGCGCGCGGCCAGCCGGCCCACCGCCGAGGCGACCACCGCCTGCATCAGCGCACTGGTGACGATGGTGGACACCGAACCGAACGGCACCCCGGCCGCCGGGTGCGACAGCTCGCCGTCACCCACCGCGATCTTGCTGTCCAGCACCACGTCGCAGTTGTCCTTGAGGAAGGTGCCGGACGGGTGGTTGGAGGAGACCTCGGCCGGATAGGCCAGCGAGGTGACCCCGACCACCCGCATGCCCAGGCCCCGGGCGTGCCGGGCCAGCTCGACCGGCATCATCTGGCGGCCCGAGAGCGAGATCAGGAAGAGCAGGTCCCCGCTGCCCGCCGGGGTCAGGTCCAGCGTCGTGGTCGCCAGCCCGGAGACCCGCTCCAGCGCGCTGCCCAGCGGCGCCGGCATCACGTTCACCCCGGTCATCCCCGGCACGTTCAGCAGATTGATCACCACCAGGCCGCCGGCCCGGTAGACCACGTCCTGGGCGGCCAGCGAGGAGTGGCCGGCGCCGAAGGTGAAGATTCGGCGACCGTCCGCCACCGCGTCCGCCAGCAGCTCGGCGGCGGCCTCGATGTGCTCGGCCTCCTCGGTGCGCACCCGCTCCAGGTGCGCCACGGCGGCGTCGAGGTACTGCCCGACCAGGTCGGTCATCGCAACTCCAGCAGGGTACGGGGGCGGCCCGTGGTCCAGACCGCGGTTGGAGAAAGATCTGGCGAGCACCGTGCTGCCTGGGGCCCTCCGCTGTCAACAGCCACCAAAAGCCGGGGGCATAGCAGCCCGGCGACATCGGTTGTCACTTCGGTACGTCAGAATTGGGTGGAGGACACCGAGGATTGGGAGCCAGGGGCGATGTCTGGTCTGATCGACACCACTGAGATGTACCTCCGCACCATTCTGGAGCTGGAGGAAGAGGGCATCACCCCGATGCGCGCCCGGATCGCCGAGCGGCTGGAGCAGAGCGGCCCCACCGTGAGCCAGACCGTGGGGCGGATGGAGCGCGACGGCCTGCTCCAGGTCGCCGGTGACCGGCACCTCGAGCTGACCGACGAGGGCCGCAGACTGGCCGTGCGGGTGATGCGCAAGCACCGGATCGCCGAGTGCCTGCTGGTCGACGTGATCGGCCTGGAGTGGGAGCAGGTGCACGAGGAGGCCTGCCGCTGGGAGCACGTGATGAGCGAGACGGTCGAGCGCAAGGTGCTCGCGATGCTCGGCCACCCGACCCAGTCGCCGTACGGCAACCCGATCCCGGGCCTGGACGAGCTGGGCGACACCAAGGCCGAGGGCGAGGGCTTCGACGCCGGCCTGACCACGCTGGAGGCGCTGACGGTCGGCGAGCAGGCCACCCCCGTGGTGGTCCGCCGGATCGGCGAGCCGATCCAGACCGACGGCGAGCTGATGCTCACGCTGCGCCGGGCCGGGGTGCGCCCCGGGGCGACCGTCCAGGTGACGGCCGGGATCGGTGGCGTGCTGGTCGGCAGCGGCGACACCTCGGTCGAGCTGCCGAAGGAGATCGCCGGCCACGTGTTCGTCGCCGAGCTCTGAGCCCCGGGCCGCGTGGCGGCCGACGGCACGGAGCACCGGTAGGACGCAGCGGCAGGACGCAGCAGTAGGACGGACAGGACGAAGCGGCACGGATGCGCCGGGCGGCCCGCAGGCCCGGCGCATCCCCGTGCACCGGGCCTGGGGCTCCCCGCCCCGTCCCTCCCTGATCCCGCGGTGCCCGACCACCCCGAGCGCGGTGGGCACCGCGACCTCCCCGACCCCCGGTGCCGCATCCGGCTTCCCCGTCCGAACGCCCCTCGGCACCTCCCCCCCGGGCCCTGCACCCCCCGGTCATGCACCCCCCGTTCCCAGCTCCCCGCCCGTACCCCCGGCCCCGTGCCCCCTCGGGCCCTGCGCCCCCTCGTCGCGGTGTCTCTCCTCTCCGGCTCGTCC
The DNA here is from genome assembly GCF_040304075.1 of Kitasatospora sp. NPDC094015. Classification (NCBI taxonomy): domain Bacteria; kingdom Bacillati; phylum Actinomycetota; class Actinomycetes; order Kitasatosporales; family Streptomycetaceae; genus Kitasatospora; species Kitasatospora sp. NPDC094015. Next base: position 293,245 of record NZ_JBEOUL010000003.1, on the reverse strand, counting down.
GCTCCCCTCTCGCTGCAATTCCTCCCACTCGGCAGATCACGGCAATCCTTGAGCGCTGTCACTCGTCCGAGCGGCTTGTGCGGACGATCACCGGGTACACCGGTCTCTTATCCCGGCATGCGTCTGACGGACCCTGCCTCCGGTGGGAGGCAAGGCCCGTCAGATGCGCGCGGGGTGTCGCGCGGAGCACGCCCTCACCCGATAGGCGCAGGGCGGCCGTACAGGGGGGGCGGCCGGTCAGCGCACCGCCGCGGGCTGCTGGGCCGGCCGGGCGGCCGGGGCCTCCCGGCCGCAGGCGTACGCCAGCGGGTTGATCAGCTCGGCGGCGTCCGGCAGCCAGCGGTTGAGCGCGGACGGCGGCCGGGCCCACTGGGCGAAGCTGTACGGGCCGATCCGGGACGGCGGGGCCACGATCCAGTCCCCCTCGCCGCGGGCCGAGAGGTCGAGCCGGCCGGACCCCCAGCCGAGCGTGCGCAGCATCTCCGGCAGCTTGGCCTGCACCCCGGGCAGCACCAGGAAGTGCAGCCGCCGCCCGACCTGGCCGGCCGAGGCCGGCACGGCCACCACCGGTCCGAGCTGCAGCCCCATCCGCTCCATCCGGGCCAGCGCCAGGCAGCCCGCCACCTCCGGCACGTCCAGCACGTCGAAGGAGCGGCCGGTCGGCAGCAGGATCGAGGCCTGCGGGTGCTCGGTCCACCAGCGGCGCACCACCCCGGGGCCCGCGCTGGCCCGCCGGGGCCAGTCCTCACCGACCGGGTGCGCCCCGGGCAGCTCGCACCGCTCGCCGCACGAGCAGCGGGCCGGCCCGTCGCCGTCGATCAGCCAGGTGCCCGGGACGACCTCCCAGTGGCGGTCCTCGGCGTAACTGACGGCTTCGATGAGGAGCGGGGGCAGACCCTGCTCGGGGGCTCCTGGGATGTCTTCCACGTGCTGCTCAACTACCGTCGTTGGGCGGGGTTACGGGCGGGCGCGGGGCGGTCCGCGCCGTACGGGAGATGTCACCCGTACCGGTGAGACGGATGATTTCCGGCCGCATCGTCCGGTACTCGTAACGGGCGCAGGAGGGGCGCACTGGGGCATTCATCAGGGCGCAAGGGGAGTGGACCCGTCACCGTGGGTATTGCGCTGGTGTCGCCGTACCCCGGTGGTGGCCCATGCCGCCTGCCGGTCGGCGCATCGGCAAGCTAGCACCAGAGTCGTACGCCCGCCGGCCGCGGCCGGGGTGGCGTAGGGGAGGCGAAGCCCAATGGCCGCGAGACCACTCGTCGCACGAGAGCCCAACGAGCGGCTGCAGCAGCTCATCCAGGAGGCGGGCTGCTCCAACGCGGGCCTCGCCCGCCGGGTGAACCTGTGCGGCGCCGAGCACGGGCTGGACCTGCGCTACGACAAGACCTCGGTCGCCCGCTGGCTGCGCGGGCAGCAGCCGCGCGGCCAGGCGCCCGCCGTGATCGCCGAGGCACTGGGGCGCAAACTCGGCCGTGGTGTCACGGTCGAGGAGATCGGCATGGCCGACGGCAAGAACCTCAGCTCGGCGGTGGGCCTGCAGTTCGCCGCCAACCTGCCCGCCGCCCTGGAGCAGGTCTGCGAGCTGTGGCGCAGCGACGTCGGCCGGCGCGACTTCCTGGCCGGGGCCGCGGTCGCCGCCTCGGCGCTGGTGGAGCCGAGCCGGGACTGGCTGATCACCCCGCCCGACCCGGTGGTCGCCCGCACCGGCGGCACCCGGGTGGGGCTGGCCGACGTGGCGGCGATCCGGGCCACCACCCAGATGCTGGTCGACCTGGACCACCGCTTCGGCAGCGGGCACGTGCGGCCGGTGGTGGTGCACTACCTGAACAGCGTGGTCTCCGGCTTCCTGGGCGGCGCCTACCGGGAGGAGACCGGCCGTCAGCTGTTCGGCGCGGTAGCCCGGCTGACCGAGCTGGCCGGCTACATGGCGGTGGACACCGCCCAGCCGGGCCTGGCCCAGCGGTACTACATCCAGGCGCTGCGGCTCGCCCAGGCCGCCGACGACCGCGGCTACGGCGGTTACGTGCTGGCCGCCTCGATGAGCCACCTCGCCGCCACCCTCGGCAACCCGCGGGAGATCGCCCAACTCGCCCGCGCCGCCCAGGAGGGCGCCCGCGCGGTGGCCACCCCCACCGCGATGGCGATGTTCTACGCGGCCGAGGCGCGCGGGCACGCGCTGCTCGGTGACGCCGCGGCCTGCGAGGCGGTGGCGGCCAAGGCGCTCGCGGCGATGGAGCGCCGGCGTCCGGAGGACGACCCGGACTGGATCGCGCACTTCGACGAGGCCTACCTGGCCGACGAGCTGGCGCACTGTCACCGCGACCTCCAGCAAGGTGAGAAGGCCGAACAGTACGCCCGCACCGCGCTCGAACTGCACCCCGCCCACCGGGTCCGCCGCCGGGCGGTGGACCTGGTGCTGCTGGCCACCGCCCAGCTCCAGCAGCGCGACCTGGAACGCGCCTGCCAGACCGGCGCGGAGGCGGTGCGGCTGCTCAGCGGCCTGCGCTCGAACCGGGGCGTGGAGTACCTGGACGACTTCCGCAGCCGGCTGGAGCCGTACCGGGCGCACCGCGCGGTGCGGGAGTTCCACGCCAGGACGGAGGGCGAGGCGGCGGCCTGACCCGGCCGGGGGCGGAGCGCGGGCGGGCCGTACGAAGGCCTGCCCGCGTAGTCACCGCTCGGGGTGAACCGGTAGCGTGGCCCAGCAGTTGTGGTCCGCCGTCAGCGAGCGCGCGGAGGAACCGAGAAACCCGGGCCAGACCGGGGCCGTGCACAGGTGAGGAACCGCGTTGAGCCAACGCCGCTCGTACTCCAGCTCGAACGATTTCAACATGGACGACCTGTTCCGGCCCGAGCCGGCCGGAACGCCGGGCGACCAGCAGGGCGGCCAGCCCCAGTCGGGCGTGCCCCAGCAGCAGCCCCAGGCGCCCCAGCAGCAGGCTCCCGGCGGCGGCCCCGAGTACTGGGGCCCGCCGCCGCAGGCAGCGCCGCCCGGGGCCCCGCAGGGCGTCCAGCCGGAGCCGGCCCCCGAGACCCAGCACCTGCCGCCCTACCCGAGCGGGGAGCCCAGCATCGGCGGTGGCCTGCCGCACCAGTCGATGGGCGGCCAGCAGGGGTACGGGGCCGCGCAGCCCTCGTACGGCGGCCAGGGCGGCTACGGCGCGCAGCCCTCGTACGGCGGGCAGCAGCAGTCCTACGGTGCCCAGCCCTCGTACGGCGGGCAGCAGTCCTACGGCGGCCAGCAGGCCTTCGGCGGGGTGGAGCCCGGTGCCCAGACCTTCGGCGGGCAGCAGTTCGGCGGGCCGCCGCAGGCGCCGGGCCAGCAGGCCGGGGAGCCGGGCCGCGGTCCGGCGGGCGGCCGGCCCTCGCAGAAGCTGATCATCGGTGGCGTGGTGGCCGGCTGCGTGGCGGCGGGCATCCTGGTCGCGGTGCTGATGAGCGGCGGCAAGGACGACAAGGACGGCCAGCAGCCGGTCGCCAAGCCGGCCAGCAGCGCCCCCGCCACCGGCGGGTCCGGGGCGGTCAGCCCCGAGATGCAGGCCCAGGCCAAGGCGATGTCGGAGCTGCTGGGCAAGGCCAGCGCCAGCCGCCAGGCCGTGATCGGCGCGGTGGCCTCGGTGCAGAAGTGCGACAAGCTGCCGGAGTCCCAGGCCGGTCTGAGCGCGGCGGCGGCGCAGCGCGACCAGCTGGTGACCGAGCTGGCGGCGCTCAAGGTGGACAAGCTGCCGACCGGCCCGCAGCTGGTCGACCAGCTGAAGAGCGCCTGGCAGGCCTCGTCCACGGCGGACAAGGAGTACGCGGCCTGGGCGGCCGACTCGATCGCCGCCTGCGACCCGGCCAAGCAGTCCGAGAACCCGCACGCCAAGGGCGGCAACGCGGCCAGCGGCACGGCGACCACCGCCAAGGCCTCGGCGGCGGACCTGTGGAACGCGATCGCGGCGCAGACCGGCCTGCCGACCAAGGCCAAGGGCGACCTCTAGGGCTTCAGGGCTGTCGACGCCAAGTCGACGCCAAGGGGCGGGCGCGACCGACACCGGTCGCGCCCGCCCCTTGGCATCCGCGGGCCGCGGTACCGGGTCAGGCCGGGGGCTTCTCGCCCGCCAGCACCCAGCGCACGTCCACGAACCCCTTGCGCTGCTCGACCAACCGGCCGCCCTGCACCTGCTGGAAGGTGACCGAGGTGTTCACCAGCCGCGGCGTGTCGGCGCTCGGCAGCATGCTGGTCAGGCCCCAGTTGAGCGGCGGGGTGGCGCCGCCGGTCTCGATCGGGTCGCCGCTGTCGAGCACCTTGGCCAGCGTCCGGGCGCTCAGCGGCTTGCTCTTGTCGGCGCGCGCGGCGGCCTGCCGGAACACCTCGTAGGCGACCCAGGTGGTCTGCACCCCGGGGTCGGAGGGGTCGATCATGGCCTCACCGGTGCCGAAGCCGCGGGCGGTCTTGCGCAGCGCGTCCCAGACCGGCGAGGACTCGACCGGGTACCAGCCGGTGGCGTACGCGCCGCGCAGCGGGCCGGCGTCGCCGCCGGTGGCGTCCACCACGGACTGCTGGAAGCTGCCGATCACCGAGGCCAGCTGGGTGTGCTTGGGGGCGAGCCGCCGGTACGGGTCGAGCAGGTTGGAGGTCGGCTCGGAGCCGAGCGCGCTGATCACGCAGTTGCCGGTGCGGTCGTCGCCGATCGCCCGGCGCGCGTAGTCGGTGTAGTTGTTGGACTTCTCCGGCGCCGGGACGTCGGTCAGCTTGACCCCGGCCGGCTTGAGCGCGCCGCTGAGGTAGTTCACCAGGGTGTCGCCCGCCCGGGTGTCGGGGCGGATCAGCGCGACGCTCTTGCAGCCGGCCTCGACCAGCTGCCGGCCGCTGCCCGCGATCAGCGCGGGGCTGCCGCCGGCCACCGGGTAGGAGAGCGGGCTGCTGAACTCCGGCGAGGAGAGCCCGTACCCGCCCAGGTACGGGATGCCCGCGCGCTCCAGCGCCGGCATGAAGTCGCTCCCGTACTGGCTGTACGAGCCGATCACCGCGACCACGTGGGCGTCGATGGCCTGCTGGGCGCAGGCGGCCACGCCGTCGGCGGTGTTCTGCTCGTTGCAGGTGAGCACCCGCAGCTTGTGGCCGTCGAGTCCGCCGGTGCTGTTGAGCTCGCGGCCGATCGCCTCGGCCAGCGCGGTCATCCCGGGCCGGTCGGTGGCGCCGGTGCCGGACGGGGCCCAGGTCATCACGGTCAGCTCGCCGTGGCCGGCCGCGGCCGCGTCGGCGGGGCCGCCGCAGGCCGAGGTGGCGAGCAGGGCGGGCAGCAGCGCGGCGGTCGCGGCCAGGGCGCCGACGGTACGGCGGGTGCGCCGGGCGCCGTGCGCCGGTGCGGACTCCGGCCGGTCGGCCGGAGTGGTGCGGTCGGCTGATCCGGTCCGTGTCATGTGGGTGTGCCCTCCCGGGTTCCTTGCCATCCGTGCGCCGCGCGCCGGTCCGGCGCGGACCAGCCTCGACCCGGACGGGCAAGCGGAGAGGGCCGCGAAAAGAACGTCGGGTTTACGCCGGAGGAACACCGAGAGATGACGCGTGTAGATCAAGTGCGACGAGGGAACGTACGATCGATTCTTATGTCCGACAGCATGGATTCTCGGTATCGGTCCGCCAGACCCTCTTCTCGAACTGGGCACCGGTCCAGCACGATGGGCGGCATGCCCCTGAACGACCTGCCCTGGTGGCGCTGGCGAGCCCGGCTCCGGTCGGCGCTGCACATGCTGTCCGACCCCGGCTTCCAGCAGGAGACCTGGCTGGCCGGCCGCGCCGGGTACGGCGACGTCACCGACGCCGTCTACCGGCTGGTCGAGGACACCTGGCTGGACCGCTGGCCGGCGGAGAAGTACCTCGGCACCGTGGTGCGGGACACCACCGAGGCCGCGCTGGTGGACGCCGCGGTGCTGCGGGTGCTGCGGATCATGCACGAGGTGGGTGCCGACGCCCCCGCCGCCGCCTACCTCGGGCACCCGGGGTGGCCGGAGGCGGTCGGTGCGGCCCGGGCGGCCCACGTCCACCTGGCGGTCGCGGACGGGGAGGACCCCGACGCCCCGCCGCGCTCGCTCGAGGTGCTGCGGATCCTGACCCGCAGCGCGTAGCTGCGGCGCTGCCGCGCTGCGGGCGCCCCCGCGGTTCGGGTGGCGGCGGGCGGTGGTGGGTGGTCTCGCGGTGCGGGCGGTGGCCGCGCCGGTCCGGCGATCTGTGACACGCTGGTCCGTCGAAGCCCCAGCACCAGACCCGAGAACCAGGGGAACCGCAGCCGTGGAAGAGCAGTCCGCCCCCGTCCAGTACGTCCTCACGCTGTCCTGCCCGGACAAGCAGGGGATCGTCCACGCGGTCTCCAGCTACCTCTTCATGACCGGCTGCAACATCATCGACAGCCAGCAGTTCGGCGACGGCGACAGCGGGCTGTTCTTCATGCGGGTGCACTTCGTGGCCGAGCAGCCGGTCACCGCCGAGAAGCTGCGGGCCAGCTTCGCCGCGATCGGCGCCTCGTTCCGGATGGACTGGCAGATCCACCCGAGCGCCGAGCGGATGCGGGTGCTGCTGATGGTGTCCAGGTTCGGCCACTGCCTGAACGACCTGCTGTTCCGCACCCGGATCGGCGCTCTGCCGGTGGAGATCGCCGGCGTGGTCTCCAACCACACCGACTTCCGCGCGCTGACCGAGTCCTACGACATCCCGTTCCACCACATCCCGGTCACCCGGGACACCAAGGCGCAGGCCGAGCAGCAGCTGCTCGACCTGGTCGCCGAGGAGAAGGTCGACCTGGTGGTGCTGGCCCGGTACATGCAGGTGCTCTCCGACCGGCTGTGCAAGGAGCTCTCCGGCCGGGTGATCAACATCCACCACTCCTTCCTGCCGAGCTTCAAGGGCGCCAAGCCGTACCACCAGGCGCACGCCCGGGGCGTGAAGCTGATCGGCGCCACCGCGCACTACGTCACCGCCGACCTGGACGAGGGCCCGATCATCGAGCAGGAAGTGGCCCGGGTCACCCACGACGTGACCCCGGACCAGCTGGTCGCGCTCGGCCGGGACGTCGAGTGCCAGGCGCTGGCCCGGGCGGTCAAGTGGCACAGCGAGCACCGGGTGCTGCTGAACGGCGCCCGCACGGTGGTCTTCGCCTGAGTCGCCGGCCCGGCCGTCGGGCTCGGCCGTCGGGCTCGGCCGTCGGGCTCGGCCGTCGGACCCGGCCGTCGGACCGGGTCCTCGGCCGGGTCCGGTCCCGCCGCAGGATTTCTTTTTCCCGGGTGCCGGCCGGCCGGTTCGTACGTGCGGTCGCGCGGTGTTCCGGAAGTACTCCGCCGGAGTGCGGGAAAGGCCGCAGAATCCCCTTTCCGGGCCCGCTCCCGGCGTCAACTCCGGTTTCTCCGGGGCCCGTCCGCGAGGGTAACGTGGCGCCGTCGAACGGGGCCGTGGACCCGACCGCCCCCACCCGCCGGGCCGCCCCGGCCCGTACCGGGGAAACGGAATTCGGCGATTTCGCGTGCCCGATTTCCGGTGCCGGTGCGCCCGGTCCGCCGACGACCCGTGCGAAGGAATGCCCATGACGACCGCCACCGGTGCCGAGGAATTCCCCGGAGCCGTCGACGGCCCCCGGATCGCCCGGATCGCCGAGGAGTTCGGTACCCCGCTCTGGCTCTACGACGCCGGCACGATCCGCGCCCAGATCGACCGGCTGCGGCAGTTCGACGTGATCCGCTTCGCCCAGAAGGCCTGCTCCAACCTGCACATCCTGCGGCTGATGCGCGAGCAGGGCGTCCTGGTGGACTCGGTGTCGGCGGGGGAGGTGGAACGCGCGCTGGCCGCCGGCTACCTCCCCGGCGGTGCGGACGACCCGATCGTGTTCACCGCCGACCTGCTCGACCGTCCCACCCTGCGCCGGGTGGTCGAGCTGGGCATCCCGGTCAACGCCGGGTCGCCGCAGATGCTGGAGCAGCTCGGACGCGCCGCCCCGGGCCACCCGGTGTGGCTGCGGATCAACCCGGGCTTCGGCCACGGCCACAGCCGCAAGACCAACACCGGCGGTGAGCAGAGCAAGCACGGCATCTGGCACGAGCACCTGGCCGAGGCGCTCGACCTGGCCGAGCGCCACCGGCTCGACCTGGTCGGCTTCCACATGCACATCGGCTCCGGCGTCGACTACGGCCACCTGGAGGCGGTCTGCGAGACCATGGTCAAGCAGGTCAGGATGGCCGGCCGGGACATCCGGGCGATCTCCGCCGGCGGCGGCCTGTCGGTGCCGTACGCGGCCGGGCAGCCGGAGGTCGACACCGACCGCTACTTCCGGCTCTGGGACTCGGCGCGGGCCGAGATCGCCGCCGAACTCGGCCACCCGGTGCGCCTGGAGATCGAGCCGGGCCGGTTCCTGGTGGCGGGCGCCGGACTGCTGGCGGCCGAGGTGCGCGCGGACAAGGCGGTCGGCAGCAACCACTTCGTGCTGATCGACGCCGGCTTCAACGACCTGATGCGCCCCGCCATGTACGGCAGCAGCCACCGGGCCACGGTGCTGGCGCCCGACGGCGAGGTCCGCCGCGCCGGCCTGCGGGACACCGTGCTGGCGGGGCCGCTGTGCGAGTCGGGCGACGTCTTCACCCAGGCCGCCGGCGGCGACGTGGAGCCGGTGCCACTGCCCCGCACGGACGTCGGAGACCTGGTGGTCCTCCACGACACCGGCGCCTACGGGGCGAGCATGTCCTCGCTCTACAACTCCCGGCCGCTGATACCGGAGGTGCTGGTCGACGGCGGGCGGACCAGGCTGATCCGCCGCCGGCAGTCGGTGGCCGAGCTGCTGGCGCTGGAGACCGGCCTGCCGCAGTAGCCGGCCGCCGGGGCCGGCCCGGTGGTCAACCGGATGGTGCCGGGCGGTCAGGGACGGGAGAGCAGCGGCACGGCGTGCAGCACCTCGCGGATCGCCGCGCGGTCGCCCTGCCGGCCCACCGGGAGCCGGTCCGGGTCGCGGTGGGCGGCCGCCAGGTAGCAGAACTCCAGTCCGTCCAGCACCATTTCGGCGGTCGGCGGCCCGCCGTCGTCCGACCCGTCGAGCGGGATCCGCCACTCGCCGCAGGCCGGTCCGTCGATCACCAGCCGGAGCAGCCGGCCGGTGCCGCGCGAGCCGCCGGGCAGCGCGGCCAGCAGGTGCGGCAGCATCCGGGCGGCCAGGTCGACCAGCTGGCGCAGGTGCTGCGGGGCGGGCGGCGCGTACGGGTAGTGGACCGCGCGGGCGAGGTCGTCGCCGTGGATCCAGCACTCGAACGCCCGGTCCAGGAAGGCGTCGGCCAGCGGCAGCAGGGCGAAGCCGTAGTCCACCGGGGTGCCGCCGTCGCTGCCCAGGCCGGCCGCCCGCAGCAGGTCGAGCCCCTGCCGGCGCCACAGTTCGCGCACCTCGGCCGGGGCGCTGTGGCGGCGGTCCTCGATCAGGCTGCGGGTGCGGCCGAGCACGTCGTCCGGCCGGCGCTGCTCCGGCACCCGCGGGGCGGGGACCGGGGTCAGGTCCGGCGGCGGGGCGGCGGCCGGTACCGGGTCGGGCAGGCCGAGCGCGGGAGCCAGGTAGCCGTCGACGGCCGCGAGGTGGCAGAGCACCTGGGCCGGGCGCCAGTGCTGGGTGCCGCCGTGCCACGGCAGTTCGGCGACCTCCTGCCACTCGCCGGGGCCGAGGTCGCGCAGCAGCGCGTCGAGTTTCGCGGTCTCGGCCGCGAACGGCGCGGCCCACGGGGGCAGCGGGCGCGCGGCGGGGCGCCGGGCCAGGCAGCCCTCCAGGACCTGGCGGCGCAGGCCGTCGTCCGGGCCCAGCGAGTCCTCGGGGTCGAGCCGGTCCTCCGGGTCCCCCGGGCCGGGATGCCCGGTGGCGGGGTGCCCGGGGTGCCCGGGGTGCCCGGGGTGCCCGGGCGGGAGGATGCCGGCGGCCAGGCGCCGGGTGAGCCCGACCAGCCGGCCGCGCAGCGGGTCCCGGATGCCGGGGTACTGCCAGAGCGTGCCGAAGACCTCGCGGGTGAGCTGCTCGGCGGTGTCCTGGTCGTCGGTCGTCCGCCAGGCCAGACCGTGCACCAGCGGCGCGTAGCGGTCGTAGAGCTCGCCGAGGGCGCTCTCCTCGCCGTCCAGCAAGCGCTGCCGCACCTGCTCGTCCCAGCTCGGGGCGCGGTCGGACATGGTCCTGCCCCCTCCGTGTCCCGGGCGGCCTACTCAACGGTAGCCCTTCGGCCGGGGGCCGGGGAGGGTTCCTCCGAAGAGGCGGCCGCGGGCGTCCGGTGGCGGCCACGGTGTTCGAGCCGGGCCGGACATATGTAGGAAGGGTGGTTCGCTCGTGGCTGGCGAGGGCTACCGGCCGGGCGGGAGTACCGTCGTACCTCTCGCGCCGCGGGGCGCCGGGAGGGCGCACCGGCGTGCACCGGGCGCCCCCGGGTGCCTCCGCACGCGGGAGGGCAAGATCCGAAGGCGATGGTCCGGGCCCGGACGGACGTTCACCGGTGCGAGGCTCGCCAGGGTGAGCGGGACAGTATGCACCGAGCTGTCCCCCGATCGCTGGAATATGCCTGAAGCGCTTGCTGCGGCCGAGCTGCGGAATCATCCTGAGGCGTATTCGTGCCGAAGCCATGGGCAGCCCGGCAGGCGTTTCCCACGGTGCGCGGCCGGCCGTACCGGTGTGGCCGGCCCCCGGCCCGCCCGGTCCGGGCAGCAGGGAGAACGGCCGACTACCGGGCCGAAGACCGAGTGCGGGTGGTGAAGCGGTGCAGGTACTTCAGGTTCAACTGGCCGTCCAGGCGGACCCGTCGGAGGTCGGCCGGGCCCGGCGGTGGGTGCGGGCCCGGTTGAAGGGCCACGGCCTGGACCCGGACGCGCCGGTGGCCGAGACGCTGGTGCTGGTGGTCTCGGAGCTGGTCACCAACGCGGTGGTGCACACCGGCTGTCCGGCCGTGCTGCGGCTGTCGATGCCGGTGCCCGGGGCCCGTCCGGCCGGTGACGGCGCCGCGGATCCGCCCGGGGGAGTGCCGGTACGGGTCGAGGTGGCGGACGCCAGCCTGGTCGCCCCGGCGCCCCGGCACGCCGGCGGGGACGCCACCAACGGGCGCGGCCTGGAACTGGTCGAGCTGCTCTGCGCCCGGTGGGGCTGGTACCCGGACGGCTCGGGCAAGCGGGTCTGGTGCGAGATCGACCCGCAGGACCAGGGCCGCCCGCAGGAGTGTCCGGTCGAGCCCAACGCCGTCTTCGCCCTCTGACCGGCCCGCGCGGACCGCACGGCCCGCCCCCGTCGGCCCCGCCCGCCCCGGCCGTCGCACCCGCAGCGGGCCTCCCTGACGCCCCGTCCCGCCCCTGGGGCGCATCCGGCGCACCGCCGACCGCGGCCGTGCGCCATCCCCTCACAAGTGCGCCGCAACCATTCCGAATTTCGGACAACCCATTGACGTGACGTATCCGACTGATCACTCTTGGGTGCAGCTCTCCGTTGCGAGGGGACGTCGAGGCGACATCCGGCCGGTGCGGGCACAGGGGGACAGTCGCTGCCTGCCGCCCGGGTCCTGCCACCTCGACGAGTGCGGAGCGCAGGCGCGCGGCTTCAGGGCGCGGGCGCCAGGTCGGACGGCGGTCCGCCGCGCGGTGCTCGGGGCGCGCACGGCGGCCGCCGTCCGGACCGGCGCGATCCGACCCGCCGCCGCCTGCACCGGGCCCGACCGGCCGCCACCGGGCCCCCACCGGCTGCCACCACCCGCCGCCCGCGCGGCACCGCACGCCCCCGCCCACCCGCGCCGCATCGTGATCCCCCGGTGACCCGGAAACCACTGGATATTCGCAGTGGTCTACACCAAAACTTCTCCTGTGACCGCTCCCGAACTGCAGGACGCCCACCCCCGCACGGCCGCCCCCGCCGCCCCGGGACCCGCCATCTGGTCCGCCGGGTTCCGGCTCTACTTCACCGCCCGCAGCTCCGGCCTGCTCGGCGACGCCATGCTCCCGGTCGCCGTCTCGGCGGGCCTGCTCGCCGCCGGGTACCCGCTCGGCACGGTCGGCTACGCGATGGCCTTCCTGATGGCCCCGTTCGCCGGACTGGTGCTGGTCGGCGGCGTCCTGGCGGACCGCTTCACCGCCCGCCGGCTGATGATCGCCGCCGACCTGCTCAACCTGACCGCGCGGGCGCTGCTCGCGGTGGTCTTCTTCCGCGGCGTCGACCAACTCTGGCAGCTCTACGCGCTGCTGGCGCTGGCCGGCACCGCCGCCGCGATGTTCCAGCCCGGCGCCGCCTCCACCGTCCCGCTGGTCGCCCGCGACGTGCAGGGCGCCAACGGCGTCCTGCGGATCTCCGAGGCCGTCACCACCCTGCTCGGCCCGGCGCTCGCGGGCCTGCTGGCCGGCGCCGCCGCCACCGGCTGGGTGATGGTGATCGCCGCCGCCACCTACGGCGTCAGCGCGCTGTGCCTGCTCTCGCTGCGGCTCGGCCGGGTGCCGGCCCCGCCGGCCGGCGACAGCCTGCTGCGCAACCTGGTGGTCGGCTGGCACGAGTTCAGGTCCCGCGGCTGGATGTGGGGCGTCATCGTGATCTGGATGTTCTTCACCGTGCTCTCCTGGGGCCCGATGCTGCCGCTGGCCGCCGGGGTGGTGGTCCCGCAGTACGGCTCCACCGCCTACGGGTTGCTGAACTGCGCGTTCGGCGCCGGCACCGTGCTGGGCGGGGTGCTGGCGATCCGGTTCAAGCCCGCCCGCCCGCTGGCCGGCGGCGCGCTCGCGCTGATCGCCTTCCCCGCCTACCAGTTCGCGCTCGCGCTGGACCTCCCGGTGCCGCTGCTGGTGCCCGCCCAGCTGCTCTCCGGCGCCGGGGTCACCTTCTGGGGCGTGATGTGGGCGACCAGCGTGCAGACCCAGGTGCCCGGCGAGGTGCTCAACCGGATCCACGCGTACGAGGTGGCCGGCTCGGTCTGCATGTTCCCGCTCGGCGCCGCGCTGGCGGGCCCCGCCGCCGACGCCTTCGGCGCGCGCGGGGTGCTCGCGGCCGGCGGCGCGGTCGCCCTGCTGGTGGTCGCCGCGCTGCTGCTCACCCCGCCGATCCGGGGCCTGCGCCGGGCGGGTGCGGCGACGGTGGCCCGATCCTGACGAAACCTGGCAGCCACACCCCTCGTTCACCCCGCCCCCGGGGCCGGAGACTCGGTCCGTGACCGACCTGAACACCCCGCCGCGCCCGCCCGGCGCCGCACCCGCCGCACCCCCGCCCTCCGACGCACCCGACCTACCCGGCGCACCCGACGCCCCGGCCACGCCCGCCTCGCCCGCCTCGCCCGCCGCCGTCCGGGCCCCGCGCCTGCACTACGCCTGGGTGGTGGCCGGCGTGGCGCTGGTCGTGCTGGTCGGCTCGGCCGGCTTCCGGTCCACCCCGGGCCTGATGATGGACGCGCTGAACAGCGAGTTCGGCTGGTCGCACGCCACCGTCTCCAGCGCCGTCTCGGTAAACCTCACCCTGTACGGGCTGACCGCGCCGTTCGCCGCCGCGCTGATGGACCGCTTCGGGGTCCGGCTGGTGACGGTCTGCGCGCTGCTGCTGATCGCCACCGGCTCCGGGCTGACGGTGCTGATGACCGAGCCCTGGCAACTGGTGCTCTGCTGGGGCGTGCTGGTCGGGCTCGGCAGCGGCTCGATGGCGGGGGCCTTCGCCACCACCATCACCGGCCGCTGGTTCCAGGCCCACCAGGGCCTGGTCACCGGCGTGCTCACGGCCGCCGGCGCCGCCGGCAACCTGGTCTTCATGCCGGTGCTGGCCGCCCTGGTGACCGGACACGGCTGGCGCACCGCCGTGGTGGTGGTCTCGCTGGCGGCCACCGCGGTCGCGGTCCCGGTGCTGCTGCTGATGCGCGAGCGGCCGGCCGACCTCGGGCTGCTGCCGCTCGGCGCGCAGGAGCAGCCCGCCCCGCCCGCGGTCACCGGCAGCGCGCTGGCGCGTTCGCTGCGGGTGCTGAAGGAGGCCGCCGGGACCAGGGCCTTCTGGCTGCTGGCCGGCTCGTTCGCGATCTGCGGCGCGACCACCGCGGGCCTGGTCGGCACGCACTTCATCCCGGCGGCGCACGACCACGGCATGCCGGTCACCACCGCGGCCGGACTGCTCGCCCTGGTCGGCATCTTCGACGTGCTCGGCACCGTGGCCAGCGGCTGGTTCACCGACCGGTTCGACTCCCGGGCGCTGCTGATCGTCTACTACGCGCTGCGCGGCGTCTCGCTGCTGTTCCTGCCGCAACTGTTCGCCGACTCGCTGCGGCCGCCGATCCTGGCCTTCGTGATCTTCTACGGTCTGGACTGGGTCGCCACCGTCCCGCCCACCATCGCGCTCTGCCGCCGGCACTTCGGGGCGGACGCCCCGGTGGTGTTCGGCTGGGTGCTGGCCGCGCACCAGATCGGGGCGGCGCTGGTCGCCTCGCTGGCGGGCCTGGCCCGCGACCGCTTCGGCGACTACGACCTGGCCTGGTACGTCGCGGGCGGCCTGTGCGCGCTCGCCGTCCTGCTCTGCCTGGGACTCGCCCGCCGAGGCCCGGCGGCCCCGGCCGACCTCGCCGCTCCGACCGCCCCGGCGGCACCGGCCGGCCCGACCGGCCCGGCCGTCCTGGGGGTCGTGGCCGACGGGTAGCCTGCGGATCATGAACCTCCGCTTCCGGCTCGATCCCGACCTCACCCCCGAACTGCGGGCCGCCGTCGTCGAGCTGTGGGTGCGGGCCAGCAACGCGGGCGGCGCCGTCGGCTTCGTCCCGCCGGTCGACGCGCGGCAGGTCCGCCCGGTGGCCGAGCGGCAGTTCGCCGAGGTCGGCCCCGGGCAGCCGGACCGGCTGCTGGTCGCGTACGAGGAGGACGGCGGGCGGCTGGCCGGGCTGCTGTTCTTCGCCTCGATGCGGTTCGAGCTGATGGAGCACTGGCGGCTGCTCAAGCGGGTCATGGTCGACCCGGACCTCCAGGGCCGCGGCCACGGCGCCGCGCTGCTCGCCGAGGCCGAGCGGGTCGGCCGCGCGTGGGGCCTGGCCGGGCTGAAGCTGACGCTGCGCGGCGGGATGGGGCTGGAGCGGTTCTACGCCCGGTGCGGCTACCGGGAGGTGGGCCGGGTACCGGGTGCGATCCGGGTCGCCGACGGGGACGACCGGGACGACGTGACGATGTGGCGGGAGCTGCGCTGAGCCAGCCGCCGAGGGGTCCTGGGCGGGCGGGCGGAGCCTGTCGGCCGGCGCCGCCGTTCGGCATGCTTCACTGGAGGCCGCGCCCTGTGGGTGCCCGCGCCGCCCGCCGTACCCCTTGCAGTTAGGACCCCCACCCGTGAGCAGCAAGACGCACGCCACGCTCCGCTACACCTCCCTGCGGGTCAGCATCTTCCTCGGCTGCCTGCTGATCTCGCTGCTGCTGGGCCACTTCGGCGTGATCCCGGTGACCGGGAGCACCGGTGTGGTCTTCCTGGTGCTGCTCGCCGGGCTGGTGTCCGCGCCGATCAGCTACGTGGTGCTGAGCAAGCAGCGGGACGAGATGTCCGCGCAGATCAGCGCGAAGGTGGAGACCATCCGGGCCCGCACCGCCGCGCAGAGCGCGCAGGAGGACGAGGCCGACGAGGCCGCCCGCGCCGTCGCCGGGAACTGACCGCTGGTGCCAGCGCCCGAGGCCGGCCCGGCCGCCGTCCCGACCCCGCCCAAGCGGCCGACCGGCCGTGATGTGGCGCGGCTGGCCGGTGTCTCGCAGGCCACCGTCTCCCTGGTGTTCTCCGGCTCGGACGCCGGTCACCGGGTCTCCGAGGCGACCCGGGAACGGATCCGGGAGGCCGCCCGCAGCCTCGGCTACCGCCCGCAGGCGGCCGGCCGCCAGCTCCGGCTCGGCCGCAGCGGGATGATCCTGCTGGCGGTGCCCAACCTGCTCGGCCCGTTCTTCGGCCGGGTGCTGACCGGGGTGCACGAGGAGGCCGGCCGGCGCGGCCTGGCCGTCGTGGTCAGCAGCGGCTGGGGCAGCGCCACCCTCGCCGACGCGGCCGCCACCAGCCGCTTCGACGGCCTGCTGGTCTGCTCGCCGGACGACAGCCAGCTCGGCGAGCTGCCCCCCGACACCCCCGCGGTCTTCCTGGACGCCGACCCGGCGGTCAACCGCGGCCGGCCGACCGTGGAGCTCGACGTCGCGGGCGGCATGCGCGGCGCGGTCGAGCACCTGGTGGCGCTCGGGCACCGGCGGATCGGCCACCTGCGCTCGACCCACTCCGCCTACACCTTCCGGGTCCGGCAGGCCGCCTTCGAGCGGGCCACCGCTGGACTCGACGTGGTGGAGGCGGGGGTCAGCCTGAACGACGGCCGGCAGGCCGCCTTCGAGGCGGCGCACCGGCTGCTCGGCGGCCCGGACCGGCCGCGGGCCGTGGTCTGCGACGACGACGTGGTCGCCTCCGGGCTCTACCAGGCCGCCGCCGAACTCGGGCTGCGGATCCCCGCGGACGTGTCCGTGGTCGGCCTCGACAACATCCCGGTGGCCGAGCTGCTGGCGCCGCCGCTGACCACCGTCGACCTGCCCGGCGAGGAACTCGGCCGGGCCGGGGTCACCGCGCTCGCCGCGCTGCTGCGCGGGGAGGCGGTGGCGCCGGTGGCGCCGCTGGCGACCTCGCTGGTGCTGCGCAGCTCGACCGGCCGGGCCGGCTGAGGGCCGACCGCGCAGGCCGACCGGCCCGCACTGCTCGGCCCGCGCTGCTCGGCCCGATCAGGCCGCGCGCACGTGCTCCGGTGCGCCGGCGGCGGTGGCCGCGAGCGGCTGCAGGCGGCCGCGGCAGCCGAACAGCAGCAGGCCGCCGAGGCCGATCCCGGCGGTCGCGCAGAGCGCCACCTCGGACAGCGCACCGCTCGCCAGCAGACCGGACACCGCGTAGCCGGCCGCGTTGCCGGTGGCGAACAGGGTGACCAGCCAGGCGAAGGCCTCGGTCACGGTGCCGGTCGGGGCCAGCTCGGCCACCAGCACGAAGGCGGCCGCCAGCAGCGGGGCGAGCCCGATCCCGGAGAGCAGCGCCAGACCGGCCATCGCCGCCGGGCCGGGGAGCAGCAGCAGCGGCAGGTAGCTGACGGCCATCGCCAGCGCGATCGCCCAGGTCCGGGTGGCGGTCGAGATCCGCCAGGGGATCGCGCCGTACACCAGCGCGCCGACCAGGCCGCCGAGCGCGGCGAGCGCCAGCAGGCTGCCCGCGCCGCCGGGCAGGCCGCCGGGGTGGTCCTCGGCGTAGGCGATGAACAGCACGTTCTGCGCGCCCACCGTCCAGCCGGCGCCGGCCAGGCCGAGCAGCAGCAGGACCAGGCCGGGGGAGCGCAGCGGGCCGAGCAGCCCGGCCGAGGCCGCCCGGGGCGGTGCCTGCCAGGCGCGCGCCGGGGCGGTGGTGGCGACCACCAGCGCGCCGAGCAGTCCGAGCGCCGCCGCCGTCCACAGGGCGGTGGACGGCCCGAAGGCGGCGGCCAACCCGGCGACGGCGAGTGGCCCGGCCACGTACAGCACCTGCTGCGAGGCGGAGTCGAAGGCGTACGCGGTGTCCAGCTGCTCCTCGTCGACCACGGCGGGCCACAGCGAGCGCAGGCAGGGTTCGAGCGGGGGCATCGCCAGTCCGGCGATCGCGGCCCCGACCGGCGCGGCGATCGGCGAGCCGGGGGCGAGGGCGAGCAGCGCGTAGCCGCAGCCGGCGACCACCGCGGAGGCGATCAGCACCCGGGGCTGCCCGGTGCGGTCCACGATCCGGCCGAGCACCGGCCCGCCGACCGCGGCGGCGATCGCGTACGCGGCGGTGGCCAGGCCGATCCTGCTGTACGGGGCACCGGCCTCGCGCAGGGCCAGGGCGATGACCAGCGCGGTCATGCCCGCGGGCAGCCGGCCCAGCAGGGTGCCCAGCAGCAGTCGGGTGACGTGCGGGGCGCGGAGCAGGGCGACATAGCCCATGGTGTTCGGTCTCCTGGGCAGGCGGGGGCGAGGGGGCACCAGTCAAGTTATACGTATAACTGCCCAGGGTCAATCCGGCTCGTGCGGGTGGTTCGTCAGTGCAGTTCAAACTAGTACTTTGAACATCTCAAAGATTTATTGCTAATCTACCGGCCATGACCACCGCAGGCACCGCACCCCGGCCCGGGACGAGCACTCCGCTCGCCGCCCGCCGCGCGTGCCTGCCCGGTGCCGTGGTCGGCCCCGGCCGCTGCCGCTCCCGCTGCTGTACCGAGGCGGCACGCCCTTCCTGAGGCCCCGGACCCCCGTCCGACCCCTCCCGCCGTGCCGCCGGAGCAGTGCCCTTCCCCCGTCTGACCTCCCGTTCCCCGGAGCCGCACGCCCATGTCCACACCCACCGCACCCTCGTTCCTGGCGAAGGTCCGCGCCACCCCGTTCTGGGTCCAGATCGTCGGCGGCCTCGTCCTCGGCGGCCTGCTCGGCTGGCTCGCCCGCTCGCAGGACATCTCCTGGCTGACCACCACCCTCGACACCATCGGCAAGACCTTCGTCCAGCTGCTCAAGCTGGCCGTGCCGCCGCTGGTCTTCACCGCGATCGTGGTGAGCGTCGCCAACCTGCGCAACGTCACCAACGCCGCCCGGCTGGCCGTCCGCACCCTGCTCTGGTTCCTGATCACCTCGCTGATCGCCGTCGCCATCGGCCTCACCCTCGGCCTGCTCACCGACCCGGGCAAGGGCGCGGGGCTGTCCACCGAGGGCGTCAAGGGCGTCGAGGACTCCGGCACCTGGGTCGACTTCCTGACCGGCATCATCCCGACCAACATCGTCGACGCCTTCCTCAAGGTGAACGTCCTTCAGATCGTCTTCCTCGCCGTGGTCCTCGGCGTCGCGATCCTGAAGACCGGCGAGAAGGCCGCCCCCGTCCTCAAGCTCAGCGAGTCGGTCCTCGACCTGGTGCAGACCGCGCTGTGGTGGGTCATCCGGCTGGCGCCGCTCGGCACCCTCGGCCTGATCGGCAAGTCCGTCGCCAAGTACGGCTGGGACCTGCTGGAGCCGTTCGCCACGCTGACCATCGACGTGTACGTCGGCTGCGCCCTGGTGCTCTTCGGGGTCTACTCGCTGCTGCTGCGCTTCGTCGGCGGCCTCAACCCGCTCAACTTCTTCAAGGGCGCCTGGCCCGCGATCCAGCTGGCCTTCGTCTCCCGCTCCTCGGTCGGCACCCTGCCGGTCACCCGCCGCGTCACCGAGCGGCTCGGCGTGCCGACCGAGTACGCCTCCTTCGCCGTGCCGTTCGGCGCCACCACCAAGATGGACGGCTGCGCCGCGATCTACCCGTCGCTGGCCGCGATCTTCGTCGCCCAGGTGTACGGCATCGACCTCGGCATCGGTGACTACCTGCTGATCGCCTTCGTCTCGGTGGTCGGCTCCGCGGCCACCGCCGGTCTGACCGGCGCGATCGTGATGCTCACCCTCACCCTGTCCACCCTGGGCCTGCCGCTGGAGGGCGTCGGCCTGCTGCTGGCCATCGACCCGATCCTCGACATGGTCCGCACCGCCACCAACGTGGCCGGCCAGTCGGTGGTGCCGATCCTGGTCGCCGCCCGCGAGAAGACCCTCGACCTGACCGCCTACAACAACCCGACCGGCGACCTGCTCGACGAGCCGGTCACCCCGGCCAAGGTCACCGTCGCGGCCTGATCCCCGCCGTCCCGAGCCCTTCCCCGCAGCGCGGGGGAGGGCTCGGTGCGTTCCGGAAGCAACCGGGTGGGAGCGCGGCGCTGCGGTGCGGGTTCCTCAACCGGCCGGGGAGCGGGGCGGGGTGGTCGGGATCCGCTGGGTGCAGAACAGCGCGAGGACCGCGGCGAGGGCGAGCACGGCGAGCGCCGCGCGCAGCCCGTCGAGGCGGGCGGCGGCATTGGCGTCGAGGGCCGCGGCGGTCACCTCAGGACCGGTGCCGGCCCGTTCGAGGGCCTCGGTGAGCTGGGCGTCCGACAGGAACGGCACGCCGCTCTCCAGTTGGACGGTGGCCCGGCTGGTCACCTCGGGCGGCACCGCCGGGTTCTGCGCGATGCCGCTGAGGAAGGAGCTGGTCAGCGCCGCGATCATGATGGAGCCGGCCAGCGCGGTGCCGATCGAGGCGCCGAGGTTGGTGACGGCGTTCTGCACCCCGCCCACCTCGGCGCTCTGCTCGTCCGGCACCGCCGACACGGTGACCGCGCCGAGCTGGGAGGCCAGTGCGCCCATGCCGAGCCCGATCAGCAGCAGCGGCACGGTGACCACCTCGGCGCCCGCGTCCGCGTCGAGCAGGGCCAGCAGCACCACCGCGCCCGCCAGCAGCGCGAGCACCCCAAGGCGCACCACCCGGCGCGGCGAGGCGTCCGGCAGCAGGCGCGGGATCAGCACCGCGGCGGCCAGCAGGGTGAGCGAGAGCGGCAGGATGCGTGCCCCGGTGGCCAGCGCGGACAGGCCGAGCGCCACCGACAGGTACAGCGGGACGACGAAGAACACGCCCATCTGCACCAGGTACTGGAAGAAGAACATCGTCAGACCGCCGGTGAGCTGCCGGTTCGCCAGCAGCGCCGGGTCCACCAGTGGCTGCGCCCCGCGCGCCGTCAGCCGGGCCTCCCAGCGCAGGAACAGCCAGAGCAGCAGCAGCCCCGCCAGCACCAGCCACACCACCAACGAGATCCCCAGCCAGGCGGGCGCGTCGGGCTTCGGACGGAACCAGCCCCATTCGCCCGAACGGAGGATGCCGAGCACCAGGACGCCCAGCCCGAGGGCGGAGAGCAGCGTGCCGACCAGGTCGAGCCGCGGCCGTTCACCGGCGGGCGCGTCGGCGATCCGGCGGGCCAGCAGCAGGATGCCGAGCACCAGCACCACCTCGCCGGCGAACACCCAGCGCCAGGAGAAGTAGGTGGTCGCCAGGCCGCCGATCAGCGGTCCCAGCGCGATCGCCACCGCCCCCGCGGCGGCGACCAGCCCGTACGCGGCCGGCCGGCGCTCCGGTGCGAAGTTGCCGGCCACCAGGGCCACGATCGCGGGCAGGATCAGCGCCGCCCCGATGCCCTCCAGGAAGGCCCAGCCCACCAGCAGCACCGGGAGGTTCGGGGCGAGTGCGGTGGTGGCCGAACCGCAGCCGTAGATCACCGAACCGATCATGAAGGCGCGCCGGCGGCCGATGATCGCGCCGACCTTGCCGCCGGGGATCATGAACATCGCCATCACCAGCGTGTAGGCGGTGATGGCGCCCTGGATCCCCGTCACGGTGGTGCCCACGTCGTCGGCGACGGTCGCGATCGAGACGTTCATGACCGAGCTGTCCAGGGCCATCAGGAACTGACCGGACGCCAGGGCCAGCAGGACCACCCGTCCTGCCGCCGTGCCCGCCGCACCCGCCGTGCCCGCCGTGCCCGCCGCACCGCCCGTACCGCTCGCCATGGCGCCATGGTCCCCGCATTCGAGCGGGTCCGCGCGTCGACCTGCCGCCGGCACGACGGCCGGATCCCGACCCCGGGCGGCGGGCTCCCGGGACAACAGGCAGGGGGCCCGCCAGGTCCGGAAGAACCGGACCGGGGCGGGCCCCCTTGGTACTGCTCGTCATGCTCTTACCAGCGGCTGATCAGGGCCGCCGACAGACCCACACGGGGTCCAGAGCGATCAGATCATCAGAGGATGGATCAGACAGGGGTGACGTTCTCCGCCTGCGGGCCCTTCGGACCCTGGGTGACGTCGAAGCTGACCGCCTGGTTCTCCTCCAGCGAGCGGAAGCCGCTCGCGTTGATGGCGGAGTAGTGGACGAAGACGTCGGGGCCGCCGCCCTCCTGGGCGATGAAGCCGAAGCCCTTCTCGGCGTTGAACCACTTGACGGTTCCGGTCGCCATACCGTTCTCCTTGCGAGCGACGTAGCGGGCACCACACCTTGTGGCACCCGGTCCGCTGCGCTGATCGCCCCGCCTCCGGAGTGGGTCCGGAGTTTTTCGCACAGTGCTCAATCAGTGCTCAATTGATGCTGGTGAAAAATTACAAAAAGCCTGCGGTTACATGCTCCGCAGGCTCCAAGTACTGCAAGGGGAATCAAACTGCAACTGTGTGGAACCGTAGCACGCGGGGGCTGCCCCGACCAGGGGTCTCCGAAAGCCGTACGCGGTGTGTCGGCCACCGGGTGCGAGGCCTTCCGTAAGGCGGGCATACCCTGCCAGCAGAGTACGAACAGCAGAGGGAGCACGCGGTGACCGGTACGGACGCAGGCGGCCCGGCGGCGGTAAGGCCGCGGGTCGGACACATTCAGTTCCTCAACTGCCTCCCCCTCTACTGGGGCCTGGCCCGGACCGGAAACCTGCTCGATCTCGACCTGACCAAGGACACCCCGGAGAAGCTCAGCGACCAGCTGGTGAACGGCGCCCTGGACATCGGCCCGATCACCTGCGTGGAGTACCTGCGCAACGCCGACCGGCTGGTGGTGCTGCCGGACATCGCGGTCGGCAGCGACGGCCCGGTGATGTCCTGCGTCATCGTCAGCAAGGTGCCGCTGGCCGAGCTGGACGGCCGGCCGGTCGCCCTCGGCTCCACCAGCCGGACCTCGGTGCGGCTGGCCCGGCTGCTGCTGGAGGAGCGCGAAGGGGTCCGCCCCGAGTACTTCGGCTGCCCGCCCGACCTGGACGCGATGCTGGCCCGGGCGGACGCCGCCGTGCTGATCGGCGACCCGGCGCTGCGCGCCTCGCTGGAGCAGGCGCCCACCCAGGGGCTGGCCGTGCACGACCTCGGCGCGATGTGGAAGGAGTGGACCGGGCTGCCGTTCGTCTTCGCCGTCTGGGCCGCCCGCCGCGAGTACGCCGACCGGCACCCGGAGACGGTGGCCGCCGTGCACCGCGCCTTCCTGGAGTCCCGGGACCTCTCGCTGGCCGAGGCCGGCAAGGTGGCTGCCCAGGCCGCCCGCTGGGAGTCCTTCGACGCCCCGTTGCTGGAGAGGTACTTCAGCGAGGCGCTGGACTTCTCGCTGGGCGGGCGCCAGCTGGCCGGGATCGCCGAGTTCGCCCGCCGGGTGGCCGCCGACAGCGGCTTCGCGCCGGACGTGGCGATCGGCCTGCTGGAGCCCGCGCCGGTCGGCTGAGCCTCTGACCGGGCCGCCGCCGGCCGGCCGAGCCCCTGACCGGGCCCCCGCCGGCCGGTAGGGTCTGGGCTGCTGCGGCAGCAGCCTGACGGGCCGCCGGATGCCGCGCGGACCGACACGAGGGGACGGGCCATGGAGCCGCTGGCGGCGGACGATCCGCGACAGATCGGCGCGTACCGGCTGCTGCGCCGGCTCGGGGCCGGCGGCATGGGCCGGGTCTACCTCGGCCGCACCGCGGGCGGCCGGACGGTCGCGGTCAAGGTGGTGCGCCCCGAGCTGGCCGACGACCCGGAGTTCCGCGCCCGGTTCCGTCAGGAGGTGTCGGCCGCCCGGCTGGTGGGCGGCGCCCGCACGGCGCCGGTGCTGGACGCCGACACCGAGGGGCCGCAGCCCTGGGTGGCCACCGGTTACGTGGCCGGGCCCGCGCTGGGCGTCGCGGTCCGCCGCTTCGGGCCGCTGCCCGGCCCCGCCGTGCACCTGCTCGGCGCCGACCTGGCCGGGGCGCTGGCCCACGTGCACACGCTCGGCCTGGTGCACCGGGACGTCAAACCCTCCAACGTGCTGCTCGCCCTGGACGGGCCGCGCCTGATCGACTTCGGCATCTCCCGGGCGCTGGACGGCGCCGCGGAGCTGACCCGGTCCGGATTCGTGGTCGGCTCGCCCGGCTTCATGTCGCCGGAGCAGGCGGCGGGCGCCCGCAGCGGCCCGGCCTCGGACGTCTTCTCGCTCGGCGCGGTGCTCGCCTACGCGGCCACCGGGACGGCCCCGTTCGGCGAGGGCGTCAGCGCGGCCGTCCTGCTCTACCGGGTGCTGCACGAGGAGCCCGACCTCGACGGCGTGCCGGACGGGCTGCGCGCGGTGGTCGGCGAGTGCCTGGCCAAGCGGCCCGAGGACCGGCCGGCCCCCGGCGCCCTGCGGGAGCGGCTGCTGGCCGCCGGGGTGCCCGACCCGGCGGACGGCGGCTGGCTGCCGCCCGCGCTCTCGGCGGCGGTCGGCCGCAGCGCGGTCGAACTCCTCGACCTGGAGGGCGAAGCGGCCGGGCAGGCCGCCGCCCCCGGGGACCGGCACCCCACCGAACTGGACGGCCCGCGGACCACCGGCCGCCCGCCCGGCGGCACCCCGGCCACCGGAACCGGCGG
Organism: Kitasatospora sp. NPDC094015; assembly: GCF_040304075.1. Taxonomy (NCBI): domain Bacteria; kingdom Bacillati; phylum Actinomycetota; class Actinomycetes; order Kitasatosporales; family Streptomycetaceae; genus Kitasatospora; species Kitasatospora sp. NPDC094015. The sequence goes on along the minus strand of NZ_JBEOUL010000003.1, from coordinate 269,082 downwards.
GAGCGGCAGGCGCCGCCGGCCCCTGGTGGCGGCGGCCGCCGTCCTGGTCGCCGCGGTGATCGGGGCGGCGCTGTGGATCCAGAGCCTGCCGGACGGCGGCGCGCACCGGAGCCAGGACGGCGCTGCGGCCTCGGCGGCCTCCTCGGGCGGGCCGGCCACCGCCGCCACCCCCGCCGGCACGGCCGGCACCCCGGCCGCCCGGACCTCCTCCGACGGTCCGGCCTCCCCCGCGGCGAGCGGCGGCGCCGCGTTGCCGGCCGGCTACCTCGGCACCTGGAAGGGGCCGATCACCACCCAGATCGTGCCGCTCGCCAGCGACTTCGAGGTCGAGCTGACGGCCGGACGGGTCGGCGAGAAGGTCGGCCGCACCAGCAACGCGTCCCGGCTGAGCAGCACCGTCTGCCACGGCGAGCTGACCCTGCTCTCGGCGGCGGCCGACCGGATCGTGGTGCAGGAGCGCCCGGCACCGGGGGACGGGGCGGGGTGCACCGGCACGCCGGAGAAGCAGACCTACACGCTCACCGACGCCCGCACCCTGCACCTTCAGGTCAGCGAGGCACCGCTGGGCTCCGACCCGTCCGGTGACCTGACCGCGCAGGGCGCGCCCCGCCCGTAGCCCACCCTCGGCAGAGCGCCTCCGGCGCGCGGCGCAAGCCCGGACGGCGGTGCGGGCGAGGGCTCGGCGGGGGGCGCGGAGGGCTGGCGTAGGCTGGTTCGGTCATGTCGGCCGGCGCCCCCGCACCGGCGGAGGCGACCCGATGGATGGACAGAAAGAAGGCCCGCCAGGTGTCCGAGCAGACCCTTTCCGCGACCGACCTGCAGGCCGTTCTGGACCGCGCGGCGGGCGGTGGCCGGATCACCCCGGAGGAGGCGCTGGAGCTCTACCGCTCGGCGCCGCTGCACGCGCTCGGCTCGGCCGCGGACGCGGTGCGCCGCCGCCGCTACGCGGGCGTCGAGCACATCGCGACGTACATCATCGAGCGCAACATCAACTACACCAACGTCTGCGTGACGGCCTGCAAGTTCTGCGCCTTCTACGTACCGCCGAAGAGCGACAAGGGCTGGTCCCGCGACCTCGACGAGATCCTGCGCCGGTGCGCCGAGACGGTCGAACTGGGCGGCACCCAGATCATGTTCCAGGGCGGCCACCACCCGGACTACGGCGTCGAGTACTACGAGCGCGCCTTCTCCGCGATCAAGGCGGACTTCCCGCAGCTGGTGATCCACTCGCTGGGCGCCTCCGAGGTCGAGCACATGGCCCGGCTCTCCGGGGTCTCCGTCGAGGAGGCGATCACCCGGATCAACCGGGCCGGCCTGGACTCCTTCGCCGGTGCCGGCGCCGAGCTGCTGCCGGCCCGGCCGCGGAAGGCGATCGCCCCGCTCAAGGAGTCCGGCGAGCGCTGGCTGGAGATCATGGAGACGGCGCACGGGCTGGGCGTCGAGTCCACCTCGACCATGCTGATGGGCACCGGCGAGACCAACGCCGAGCGGATCGAGCACCTGCGCATGATCCGCGACGTGCAGGACCGCACCGGCGGCTTCCGCGCCTTCATCCCGTACACCTACCAGCCGCAGAACAACCACCTCAAGGGCTCCACCCAGGCGACCGTCTTCGAGTACCTGCGGATGATCGCCATCGCCCGGCTGTTCCTCGACAACATCGCCCACATCCAGGGCTCCTGGCTGACCACCGGCAAGGAGGCCGGCCAGCTGTCGCTGCACTACGGCGCCGACGACCTGGGCTCGGTCATGCTGGAGGAGAACGTGGTCTCGATGGCCGGCGCCAAGCACCGGTCGAACCTGACCGAGCTGATCCACCTGATCCGGGCGGCCGACCGGGTGCCGGCCCAGCGCTCCACCACCTACCAGCACCTGCGGGTGCTGGACGACCCGGCGAACGACCCGGTCGACCCGCGGGTGGCCTCGCACATCGCCTCCACCGCGCTGGACGGCGGCACCGCCCACCCCGAGCTGAAGATCCTCTCCGCCAGCTGATGCTGACCCTGCACCGGGCCGCCCTGCTGGTGCCCGACCCGGCCGATCCCGCCGCCCCGCCGATCCCCGACGGGGCGGTGCTGGTGGACGGCGCCGTGGTGGCGGCCCTCGGGCCGTACCAGGACCTGGCCGGCTCCGGTGCGCGGGTCCGGGACTGGGGCGGCCTGCTGCTGCCCGGCCTGCGCAACCCGTCGGGGCGCCGGCTGCTGGAACGCGCCTACCACCCGGACCCGCGGGAGGACCTCGGCGAGGAACCGCTGCTGATCGAGGTCGACCCGGAGCGCCGCGGCGGCAGTGCCCGGCGCGGGCTGCAGCGGATGCTGGCCTTCGGGACCACCGCGGTGGCCGGCCCGTTCGAACTGCCGGCGGTCCGCACCGCCGTCGCCCGCTCCGGGCTGACCGTGCTGCCCGGGGCGGCGGGACCGGGCGACGACGTGGACGGCGACGTGGACGGCAGCAGTCCGGGCGGCCTCGACCCGCTGGCCTCCGGGAGCCCCGCCGACCTGGTGCACCGTGCACTGACGGTCGGTGCGGCGGCGGACTTCGCGGTCTTCGACGCGCCCTCGGTGGCGGCGCTGGCCGAGCGTGGCGCAGGCTGCTGCGTGGCCACCGTGCTGGGCGGACGGCTGCTGTACCGCCGGCGGTGACGGGCCGTGAATTTCCCGCCATGGGGTGGCCGGAAACCATCTCGGACGTGGTGATCCTCATATCGAATGATCAGGCGTCACCGTGACCTGAGGGCCCGCCAGCGGTTACGATCCCGGTCAGCCACTCAGGTGACGGCAGCCAGGACAGGGAACCATGCAATCCGCGACCGCCCCCCGACCGAACGGGTCGTTCGGCCCAGCGGCTCGGCCACGGCTCGGCCGGGGCTGGTACCTCGTCGCCGTCCTGAGCGCGGTGCTCGCCCTCGGGCTCTGCCTGCTCGGCTGGCGCCAGGCCGACCAGGCCGACCGGATCGCCGCCCACCCCGTCCGGGTCGACGGCACCGTCACCCAGCTGCCCGGCGGCAGCGGCACCTACAGCCAGGTCCGCTACCAGGCCGGCGGCCGCCAACTGCTCGCCGCCGACCTCTGGCTCCCCGAGGACGCCCGGGTCGGCGAGACCATCTGCCTGGAGCACGCTGCCGACGACCCCGGCGCGGTCCGGGTCTGCGGCGAGCGCTACCCGCAGCCGGTCGGCGTCGGACTGGCCCGTACCAGCGTGCCGATCGCCCTGCTGCTGTGCGCGGGCTGCGTGGTCCGGATCTGGCGCCACCGGCGGGCCAACCCGGCGCGCCGCGGCGATTCCCGGGTGCGCGCCACGGTCGCGCTGGCGGCCGAGGCGCTCGGCGACGGGATGCCCGCCATCACGCACGGCAAGCGCTCCCGCCGGCGCCGCAAGGGCGGCCGACGCGCCGCCCGCTGACCGGCGCACACCGGCGCCCGGAGGGATCGGCCCGCGCCCGCCGGTTGCGTCGGTGTGCGGAGCGCCTGCCCGGGCCACCGCGCGCCGCACCCGGGGACACCCCGTCTGCCGTCCCACCCGGAGCAAGGTGAACAATGGGTGCCGTGACCCGAGCCTCCCTGGACAAGCAGCCGCACGAAGTCGCCGCGATGTTCGACGACGTCGCGGCCAAGTACGACCGGACCAACGACGTCCTCTCCCTCGGCCAGACCCGCCTGTGGCGCCGCGCCGTGGCCGAGGCGATCGGTGCCGGACCGGGGCAGCGGATCCTCGACCTGGGTGCCGGCACCGGCACCTCCTCGCTGCCCTTCGCCGAGTCCGGCGCCGAGGTGGTCCCCTGCGACTTCTCGCTCGGGATGCTCACCGAGGGCAAGCGCCGCCACCCCGAGCTGGCGCTGACGGCCGGCGACGCCACCAGGCTGCCGTTCGCCGACGGGGTCTTCGACGCCGTCACCATCTCCTTCGCGCTGCGCAACGTGCAGGACACCGACGAGGCGCTGAGCGAGCTGTACCGGGTCACCAAGCCCGGCGGCAAGCTGGTGATCTGCGAGTTCTCCACCCCGACCTGGACGCCGCTGCGCACGGTCTACACCGAGTACCTGATGCGGGCGCTGCCGCCGGTCGCCACCGCGGTCAGCAGCAACCCGGACGCCTACGTCTACCTGGCCGAGTCGATCCGCTCCTGGCCCGACCAGCCCGCGCTGGCCGGCAAGATCCAGCAGGCCGGCTGGTCGAAGGTCGCCTGGCGCAACCTGACCGGTGGCATCGTCGCCCTGCACCGGGGCTTCAAGGTCTGACAACTAGACTGCTGCGGGCGTCCGCAGCCCAGCCGGACCGAGCCCCCACACCGCCGTTCGCAGGAGAGTGCCAGTCGTGACCACCGACACCGCGACCGATCTGACGAAGCCGGACAGCCCCGTGGAGAGCACCGCGGACGTCATCGTGGTCGGCGCCGGCCCGGCGGGCGCCACCACCGCGTACTACCTGGCCCAGGCCGGGCTGGACGTGCTGCTGCTGGAGAAGACCGAGTTCCCGCGCGACAAGGTCTGCGGCGACGGCCTGACCCCGCGCGCCACCAAGCAGCTGGTGGACATGGGCATCGACGTCTCCACCGGCAACGGCTGGCTGCACAACAAGGGCCTGCGGATCATCGGCGGCGGGGTCCGGCTGGAGCTGGACTGGCCCGAGCTGGCCTCCTTCCCGGACTACGGCCTGGTCCGCAAGCGGGCCGACTTCGACGAGCTGCTGGCCCGTCAGGCGCAGAAGGCCGGCGCCCGGCTGGTCGAGCGGTGCAACGTCACCGGCCCGGTGCTGGACGAGCGGACCGGCCGGATCACCGGGGTCACCGCCAAGCTGGGCGAGGAGAAGCGGGCGGTGGTCTACCGGGCCCCGCTGGTGGTCGCCGCGGACGGCAACTCCACCCGGCTCTCGGTCGCGATGGGGCTGCACCGCAAGGAGGACCGTCCGATGGGCGTCGCCTACCGGACGTACTTCACCTCGCCCCGGCACGACGACGACTTCCTGGAGTCCTGGCTGGAGCTGCGGGACCCGCGCAAGAAGGACGAGCTGCTGCCCGGCTACGGGTGGATCTTCGGGATGGGCGACGGCACCTCCAACGTCGGCCTCGGCATCCTCAACTCCTCGCCGGCCTTCGGCAACCTCAACTGGCCCGAGGTGCTCACCACCTGGTGCTCCGGGATGCCCGAGGAGTGGGGCTACACGCCGGAGAACATGACCGAGAAGATCCGCGGCGCGGCGCTGCCGATGGCCTTCAACCGGCAGCCGCACTACACCCGCGGCCTGCTGCTGGTCGGCGACGCGGGTGGCATGGTCAACCCGTTCAACGGCGAGGGCATCGCCTATGCGATGGAATCCGGCCAGATCGCGGCGGGCGTCATCGTCCAGGCCGCGGCCCGGATCACCGACGCCGGGCGCGAGCGGGTGCTGCACAGCTACCCGCAGGTGCTCAAGGACACCTACGGCGGCTACTACACGCTCGGCCGGGCGTTCGTGAAGCTGCTGGGCAGCCCGAAGGTGATGAAGCTCGCCACCGAGCGCGGCCTGACCCACCCGCTGCTGATGAAGTTCACCCTCAAGCTGCTGGCGAACCTGACCGACCCGCAGGGCGGCGACGCGATGGACCGCCTGATCAACGGCCTCACCAAGGTCGCGCCGAACGCCTGACCCGCACCGGCCCCGGGCCGGGCCAGGATTTCGCTGGCCCGGCCCGGGGCCGCGGTGCTTGGATCCGGGCATGGACACCAACCTGCCGGACGGCTACGAGATCTCCACCGACCCGGACCGCCTGGACGCCGCACTCATCCACCGCTGGCTCTCCGAGGACGCCTACTGGGCCCTCGGCCGCCCCCGGGAGAAGCAGGACCGGGCGATCGCCAACTCGCTCAACTTCGGCGTCTACGAGCGCAGCTCGGGGGCCCAGCTCGGCTACGCCCGGGTGGTCACCGACCTGGCCACCTTCGGCTGGCTGTGCGACGTCTACGTCGCGCCCGGCGCGCGCGGCCGGGGCCTCGGGACAGCGCTGGCCGGCGCGGTCCGCGACCACCTCGCCGAGTACGGGCTGCGGCGCCTCATGCTGGCCACCGCCGACGCCCACGAGGTCTACGCGAAGGCCGGGTTCGAGCCGCTGGCCAAGCCGGACAAGTGGATGCTGCTCGGCGAGCAGTAGCGACCGGTGGCGAGCACCGGCGGGCCGAGGCGCGGGCGCGGCGGTCAGGACTCCCAGCGGCGCTCGCCGTCGTACCAGCGGTCGGTCGGGCTCAGCCCGAGGGCGGTGGCGACCGCCGCCGAGGCGTGGTGGTCGGGGTGGATGTGCGCGACCAGGGTGTCGACCTGGCCGGCCGTCAGCTCGACGGCGACCGCGCGGGCCGCCTCGACCGCGATGCCGCGGCCCTGCCACGGGGTGCCGACCACCCAGGCCAGCTCGGCGGTGCGGCCGGTGACGGTGGCCTGCACGTAGCCGGTCAGGCGGTGGTCGGCGCGTAGCCGTACCACCCAGTTGTGCCAGCTGGTGCCGGGCTCGGGGGAGCCGGCGGCCAACCGGCGGTAGCGGGCCCGCAGTTCCTCGGCCGTCGAGGGGGCGCCCCCGGTGAAGGCGTGCAGCGCGGGGTCGGCGAGCACGGCGGCCATCTCCTGGGCGTGGTCCTCGCGCAGCGGGACGAGGTCGAGCCGGTCGGTCGTGGTGATGCCGAGCGAGCGCCGCTCGACGTACGCCATCCGCTCCTCGAAGACCTGCCGGGCGTCCGGGGTGAGGGTGCGCAGCGCGACCAGGGCGGCGAAGACCACGTCGCACAGTTCGTGCTGGACGTCCTGCCAGCTGTGGGTGACCCCCTTGCGCGGGTTCTGGCCGGTGGCGCCGATGACGGCCTGGCCGACCTCGCCGACCTCCTCGGTGAGCTTGAGGATCCGCAGCAGCTTCTCGTCGCCGGCCGGCAGCCGGCTCTCCCGGTCCAGCCAGGTGACCAGTTCGTCGACGGTCTGCCAGGTGGCGCGGTCCATGGGCTCGGCTCCCGTACGGCGAGGGGGTGGGCCCCCACCGTACGGGATGCCGTGCCGCGGTCAGCCCTTGGTGATCTTGACGTTGCGGATGTCGGTGCGCAGCGCCGGGTAGCCGTCGCCGGGGCCGTTCTGGTCGTCCTCGCCCGCCGCGGCGATCTTCTGCAGCACGTCCAGGCCGCCGGTGACCTGGCCGAACGGGGTGTAGGCGGGGGAGAGCTTGGTGTCCTTCCAGACGAAGAAGAACTGGCTGCCGTTGGTGTCGGGGCCGGCGTTGGCCATCGCCACGGTGCCGGCCGGGTAGGTCGCGCCGGTGAGGTTCTCGTCCGGGAACGAGTAGCCCGGGCCGCCGCTGCCGGTGCCGGTGGGGTCGCCGCACTGCAGCACGAAGATCCGCTGGGTGGTGAGCCGGTGGCAGTGGGTCCGGTCGAAGTAGTCGTGCTCGGCGAGGAAGCGGAACGAGAAGGTGGTGCACGGGGCCTGGGCGGTCAGCGCCTTGAAGGTGATGTCGCCCTGCTTGGTCCGCAGCGTCGCCCGGTAGGGCTTGGCCGCCTTGACCGCGTCGAAGACCGGGATGCCCTTGAAGTTGTCGGCGGGGACGGCCGGTGTGTACGTGCAGCCGACCTGGAGCGCGGGGGCCGCCGAGGCGGCCTGCACGGTGGTCGCCAGGGTGAGCGGGACGGTGGCGGCGGCCAGCAGCAGGGCCCAGTGCTTGCGCTTCACGTGCGGAACCTCCGGAGGGGGAGCGGATCTGGTGGCATGGACGTGTCACTCGTGGGACGAGTCATCCATGCCCGCTCCGGCGGGCGCTACTCCCGCCGATCGGGGCCGGTTCGTGCGCTTGTGAACGAAGGGTCAAGCGGACGCACCGGGCCGGCCACTCTCGCGGGTGAGGACCTATAACACGTCAACCTGAGGTGACCGAAATTTGCCTCGGGCGATGGTGGATTGATATAGGCGGAGGCCGCTGACCTGTCGGTTCACCGTTGAATGCGACTGATTGTGCCCATTTGCCTCCGCTGTGTTGATAGTTCGCGACTTGATCGTCTACGGGTGCCTTTGCGAGGTGTCGCAGATCACAAAGATCGTCTGGAACTGCGTGTCGCAGATCACAAGCCGACGGGCATAGGATGCGCTCGATCCAGGCTTTGTGAACTGCCTCACATGAGTTGGATCTCAGGAAGTGGATCACGGGTTCACCTGGGGTGATCCCGCGGTTCCGATCTGCAGTCAAGGACGACTGGACGGAGGGAGCGGGGGCTTATGAATGCCTACGCGCCGATCCTCGTACTCGGTGCCATCGCGGCGGCGTTCGCGGTCGGCTCCGTCACGATGGCCTCACTGACCGGCCCCAAGCGGTACAACCGGGCCAAGTTGGAGGCGTACGAGTGCGGCATCGAGCCGACCCCGCAGCCCGTGGGCGGCGGTCGGTTCCCGATCAAGTACTACCTGACGGCGATGCTCTTCATCGTCTTCGACATCGAGATCGTCTTCCTCTACCCGTGGGCGGTCAGCTTCGACGCCCTGGGGATCTTCGGGCTGGTCGAGATGCTGCTCTTCATCGCCACCGTCTTCGTCGCGTACGCCTACGTGTGGCGCCGCGGCGGTCTGGAGTGGGACTGACCGGGCCGGCCTTGTGAACCGGCGCGCAAGGTGAACGGGCGTCATCGCCACCGGACTTGGATCGCATTGAGAGGGAACTGATGGGAATCGAGGAGAAGCTGCCGAGCGGCTTTCTGCTCACCAGCGTGGAGGCCGCCGCCGGGTGGGTGCGGAAGGCGTCTGTCTTCCCCGCCACCTTCGGGCTCGCCTGCTGCGCGATCGAGATGATGACCACCGGCGCGGGCCGCTACGACCTGGCCCGGTTCGGCATGGAGGTGTTCCGCGGCTCACCGCGGCAGGCCGATCTGATGATCGTGGCGGGCCGGGTGAGCCAGAAGATGGCGCCGGTGCTGCGCCAGGTGTACGACCAGATGCCCAACCCGAAGTGGGTCATCTCGATGGGCGTCTGCGCCTCCTCGGGCGGCATGTTCAACAACTACGCCATCGTCCAGGGCGTCGACCACATCGTGCCGGTGGACATCTACCTGCCGGGCTGCCCGCCGCGCCCCGAGATGTTGCTGGACGCGATCATCAAGCTGCACGAGAAGATCCAGCACGAGAAGCTCGGCGTGAACAAGGTCCGTGCGCAGGAGGAGGCGGAGCAGCTCGCCCTGCACGCCACCCCCACCAGCGAGATGGGTGGGCTGCTGCGATGAGCGACGACAGCACCGTCCCCGCCTCCCGCACGGAGCCGCACCGCACCGAGCTGCCGGTCGAGGTGGTCGGCCGCCGGCAGGGCATGTTCGGCGCCCACGGCACCGGCGACACCTCCGGCTTCGGCGGCCTGAACGCGCCGATCGTGCTGCCCCCGCCGAGCAGCCGCCCGTACGGGCACGGCTTCGACGAGGTGGCCGACGAGCTGGAGGGGGCCCTGGAGGAGCAGGGGCTCGACCCGGCCGACGTGATCGAGAAGACCGTGGTGGACCGGGGTGAACTCACCTTCCACATCAGCCGCGAGCACCTGCTGCGCACCGTGCGCACGCTGCGCGACGACCCGGCGCTGCGCTACGAGCTCTGCCTCGGCGTGAGCGGCGTGCACTACCCGAGCGACCAGGGCCGCGAACTGCACGCGGTGTACCAGCTGCGCTCGATCACCCACGGCCGGCTGCTGCGGCTGGAGGTCACCGCGCCCGACGCCGATCCGCGGATCCCCTCCGTGGTCAGCGTCTACCCGACCAACGACTGGCACGAGCGGGAGACCTACGACTTCTTCGGCCTGGTCTTCGAGGGCCACCCCGCACTCACCCGGATCATGATGCCGGACGACTGGCTGGGCCACCCGCAGCGCAAGGACTACCCGCTCGGCGGCATCCCCGTCGAGTACAAGGGCGCCCAGATCCCGGCGCCCGACCAGCGGAGGTCGTACAGCTGATGACCACTCACTACGAAGCAGGAGCGCGCGAGACCACCGAGGGGCGCGTGTTCACCGTCACCGGTGGCGACTGGGGCGAGGTGGTCGAGGCCGTCGGTCGGGCCGACGACGAGCGGATCATCGTCAACATGGGCCCCCAGCACCCGTCCACCCACGGCGTGCTGCGGCTGATCCTGGAGATCGACGGCGAGACGGTGACCGAGGCCCGCTGCGGCATCGGCTACCTGCACACCGGCATCGAGAAGAACATGGAGTTCCGCAACTGGGTCCAGGGCACCACCTTCGTGACCCGGATGGACTACCTGACGCCGCTGTACAACGAGACCGCCTACTGCCTGGCGGTCGAGAAGCTGCTCGGGATCACCGACCAGGTGCCGGACCGGGCGACCGTGATCCGGGTCCTGATGATGGAGCTCAACCGGATCTCCTCGCACCTGGTGGCGCTGGCCACCGGCGGCATGGAGATCGGCTCCACCACCCTGATGATCTACGGCTTCCGGGACCGCGAGGTCATCCTCGACCTGTTCGAACTCGTCACCGGCCTGCGGATGAACCACGCCTACGTCCGCCCCGGCGGCCTCGCCCAGGACCTCCCGCCCGGCGCCGTCGACCAGGTCCGCGAGGCCATCAAGCTGCTCCGCTCCCGGATGCACGAGTACGACAAACTGGCCACCGACAACCCGGTGTTCAAGGCCCGGCTGGTCGACGTCGGCCACCTGGACCTGGCCGGCTGCCTGGCGCTCGGCGCCACCGGCCCGATCCTGCGGGCCACCGGCCTGCCGCACGACCTGCGCAAGTCCGACCCGTACTGCGGGTACGAGAACTACGACTTCGAGGTGGCGGTCGCCGACACCGCGGACTCCTACGGGCGGTTCCTGATCCGCCTGGAGGAGATGCGGCAGTCCCTGCGGATCGCCGAGCAGTGCCTGGACCGGCTGAAGCCCGGCCCGGTGATGGTGGCCGACAAGAAGATCGCCTGGCCGTCCCAACTGGCCGTCGGCCCGGACGGGATGGGCAACTCGCTCGACCACATCCGCAAGATCATGGGCACCTCGATGGAGGCCCTGATCCACCACTTCAAGCTGGTCACCGAGGGCTTCCGGGTCCCGGTCGGCCAGGCGTACACGGCGGTCGAGTCGCCCAAGGGGGAGCTCGGGGTGCACGTGGTCAGCGACGGCGGCACCCGGCCCTACCGGGTCCACTTCCGCGACCCGTCGTTCACCAACCTGCAGACGATGGCGGCGATGTGCGAGGGCGGCCAGGTCGCCGACGTGATCGTCGCGGTGGCCGGGATCGACCCGGTGATGGGAGGCGTGGACCGGTGACCAACGTAGAACTCGGTCTGCCGGCGATGCCGGCCGTGCCGTACCCGGCCGAGGTGCGCGAGCGCCTCGCCACGGACGCCCGCGAGCTGATCGACCGCTACCCGGTCGCCCGCTCCGCACTGCTCCCGCTGCTGCACCTGGTGCAGGCCGAGGAGGGCTACGTCAGCCCGACCGGCATCCGCTTCTGCGCCGAACAGCTCGACCTGACCACCGCCGAGGTGACCGCGGTCGCGACCTTCTACACCATGTACCGCCGCCGGCCCGCCGGTAAGTACCACGTCGGGGTCTGCACCAACACGCTCTGCGCGGTGCTCGGCGGCGACCAGATCTTCGCCGAGCTCCAGGACCACCTCGGGGTCGAGAACAACGAGACCACCGCCGACGGCGAGATCTCGATCGAGCACATCGAGTGCAACGCGGCCTGCGACTACGCCCCCGTGGTGATGGTCAACTGGGAGTTCTTCGACAACCAGACCCCGGAGAGCGCCCGGCAGCTGGTCGACGACCTGCGTGCGGGCCAGGACCCCAAGCCCACCCGCGGCGCCCGTCTCTGCTCCTTCCGGGAGACCTCCCGGATCCTGGCCGGCTTCCCCGACGAGCGCCCCGGCGCGGTGGACGAGTCCGGCGCCGGTGGCACCCCCTCGCTGGCCGGCCTGCGGCTGGCCAAGGGCGAGGCGCTGCCCGGCGCCCCCGGCACCAAGGTGGTCTCCCCGCGGCACGAAGGGACGGAAGCGTGATGACCTCCGCAGAGCCGGCCGAGAAGCTCCTCTCACCGGTCCTCTCCGCCTCCTGGGACGACGACCGCCCCTGGACCCTGGAAACCTACCGCCGGCACGAGGGGTACGAGGGCCTGCGGGCCGCCCTCGCCATGTCGCCGGACGACGTGATCGCGCTGGTCAAGGACGCCGGCCTGCGCGGCCGCGGCGGCGCCGGCTTCCCGACCGGGATGAAGTGGCAGTTCATCCCGCAGAACGACGGCAAGCCGCACTACCTGGTGGTCAACGCCGACGAGTCCGAGCCGGGCACCTGCAAGGACATCCCGCTGCTCTTCGCCAACCCGCACAGCCTGATCGAAGGCATGATCATCGCGTCCTACGCGATCCGCTGCGACCACGCCTTCATCTACCTGCGCGGCGAGGTCGTCCCGGTGCTGCGCCGGCTGCACGCCGCGGTTGCCGAGGCGTACGAGGCCGGGTACCTCGGCAAGGACGTCCTCGGCTCCGGGATCGACCTCGACATCACCGTGCACGCGGGCGCCGGGGCGTACATCTGCGGCGAGGAGACGGCGCTGCTGGACTCGCTGGAGGGCCGCCGCGGCCAACCCCGGCTGCGCCCCCCGTTCCCGGCCATCGCCGGTCTCTACGCCTGCCCGACCGTGGTCAACAACGTCGAGTCGATCGCCTCGGTGCCGCCGATCCTGGCCCGCGGCAAGGACTGGTTCAAGTCGCTGGGCACCGAGAAGTCCCCGGGCTTCACGCTCTACTCGCTCTCCGGCCACGTCACCAACCCGGGCCAGTACGAGGCCCCGCTCGGCGTCACGCTGCGCCAGCTGCTGGACATCAGCGGCGGGGTCAGGTCCGGCCACCGGCTGAAGTTCTGGACCCCGGGCGGCTCCTCCACCCCGATGTTCACCGACCAGCACCTCGACGTCCCGCTCGACTACGAGGGGGTCGGCGCGGCCGGTTCGATGCTCGGCACCAAGGCGCTGCAGGTCTTCGACGAGACCACCTGCGTGGTGCGGGCGGTGACCCGGTGGACGGAGTTCTACGCCCACGAGTCCTGCGGCAAGTGCACCCCCTGCCGGGAGGGCACCTACTGGCTGGTCCAGCTGCTCAAGCGGATCGAGGCGGGCCAGGGCGTCGAGGGCGACCTGGAGAAGCTGCTGGACATCGCCGACAACATCAACGGCAAGTCCTTCTGCGCCCTCGGCGACGGCGCCGCCAGCCCGATCGTCTCCTCGCTCGAGCACTTCCGCGCCGAGTACGAGCAGCACCTCGCCGAGCGCCGCTGCCCCTTCGACCCGGCCGCCGCCACGGTGTGGGCCGGCCGGTCGTCCGCCCACGAGTCCGCCACCGAGAGGGAGGTGCACGCGTGACGATCACTGAGCCCTCCACCCAGGTGGAGCTGGTCACGCTCACCATCGACGGCGTCGAGGTCCAGGTCCCCAAGGGCACCCTGGTGATCCGCGCCGCCGAACAGATCGGCACCCAGATCCCGCGCTTCTGCGACCACCCGCTGCTCGCCCCGGCCGGGGCCTGCCGGCAGTGCATCGTCGAGGTCGAGGGCCAGCGCAAGCCGGTCGCCTCGTGCACCATCCCGGTGGCCGAGGGCATGGTGGTGCGCACCCAGATCAGCTCGCCGGTGGCCGAGAAGGCCCAGCGCGGCGTGATGGAGCTGCTGCTGATCAACCACCCGCTGGACTGCCCGGTCTGCGACAAGGGCGGCGAGTGCCCGCTGCAGAACCAGGCGATGTCCACCGGCGGCGCGGACTCCCGGTTCGAGGGGATGAAGCGGACCTACGAGAAGCCGGTGCCGGTCTCCACCCAGGTGCTGCTGGACCGCGAGCGCTGCGTGCTGTGCGCCCGCTGCACCCGGTTCTCCCAGGAGATCGCCGGCGACCCGTTCATCGACCTGGTGGAGCGCGGGGCGCTGCAGCAGGTCGGCACCGGCGAGGGCGACGAGTTCCGCTCGTACTTCTCCGGCAACACCATCCAGATCTGCCCGGTCGGCGCGCTCACCTCGGCCGCCTACCGGTTCCGCTCCCGTCCGTTCGACCTGGTCTCCTCGCCGAGCGTGTGCGAGCACTGCTCGGCCGGCTGCGGCCAGCGCACCGACCACCGGCGCGGCAAGGTGCTGCGCCGGCTGGCCGGCAACGAGCCGGAGATCAACGAGGAGTGGAACTGCGACAAGGGCCGGTTCGCCTTCCGCTACGCGCAGCAGCGCGACCGGCTCGCCACCCCGCTGGTCCGCGACGAGAGCGGTGAACTCGTCCCCGCCTCCTGGTCGGAGGCGCTCGCCGCGGCCGCCGAGGGCCTGCGCGGCGCCCGCGCCGGGGTGCTCACCGGCGGCCGGGTGACGGTCGAGGACGCGTACGGCTACGCCAAGTTCGCCCGTGTGGTGCTGGGCACCAACGACGTGGACTTCCGCTCCCGCCCGCACAGCGGCGAGGAGGCGGACTTCCTGGCCGCCGCGGTCGCCGGCCGCGGGGTGGACCTGGGCGGCGAGGGCGTCTCGTACGCGGCGCTGGAGGCCGCGCCCGCAGTGCTGCTGGCCGGCCTGGAGCCCGAGGAGGAGGCGCCGATCGTCTTCCTGCGGCTGCGCAAGGCCAACCGGGCCGCCGGCCTCAAGGTGTACGCGATCGCCTCGCACTCCTCCCGGGGCCTGGGCAAGCTGCACGGCGCGCTGCTGCCGGCCGCCCCCGGCACCGAGGCGGAGTGGCTGACCGCGCTGGCCGGGGACGAGGTGCTGGCGGACGACGCCGGCCGCGCCGCCGATCAGCTGCGCGCCGAGGGCGCCGTGATCCTGGTGGGCGAGCGGCTGGCCGGGGTGCCCGGCGGGCTGAGCGCCGCGCTGCGGCTGGCCGCGGTGACCGGGGCCCGGCTGGCCTGGGTGCCGCGCCGGGCCGGCGAGCGGGGCGCGGTCGAGGCCGGCGCGCTGCCGGGCCTGCTGCCCGGCGGCCGGGCGGTCTCGGTGCCCGCCGCGCGGGCCGAGGCGGCCGAGCTGTGGGGCGCCACCGACCTGCCGGCGCGCCTCGGCCGGGACACCGACCAGATGCTGGCCGCGACCGTGCAGGGCGACCTGACCGCGCTGGTGCTCGGCGGGGTCGGCCTGGACGACCTGCCGGACCCGGCGCTCGCCGAGGAGGCGCTCACCCGGGCGTCCTTCGTGCTCTCGCTGGAGCTGCGCCCGTCGGCGGTCACCGAGCACGCCGACGTGGTGCTGCCGGTGGCCGCGGTGGCCGAGAAGGCCGGCACCTTCCTGGACTGGGAGGGCCGGGTACGGATGTTCGAGCCGGCGCTCAAGCCCGACCAGATGATGGGGCGCCAGCTGCACTCGGACGTGCGGGTGCTGAACATGCTCGCCGAGGCGATCGGCCGCCCGCTCGGCCTGCCGGACGTCCGGGCGGCCCGGTTCGAGCTGGACCGTTTCGCCCCCTGGGAGGGCGACCGCCCGACCGCGCCGGCCGTCCACCCGGCCCCGCTGCCCCGCCCGGCCGGTGGCCAGGCCGTGCTGGCGGGCCACCGGCTGCTGCTCGACAACGGCTCGCTCCAGCAGGGCGACCCGCACCTCGCGGGCACCCGGCACCCCGCGGTGGCCCGGCTCTCGCCGGTCACCGCCGCCGAGATCGGCGCCGGGCGCGCCGTGCGGATCACCGGCCCGGCCGGCTCGCTGGAGCTGCCGCTGGAGCTCACCGACGAACTGCCGGACCGCACGGTCTGGCTGCCGCTCAACTCCACCCCGGGCGGCGCCCACCGCGCGCTCGGCACCACCCCCGGCCACCTGGTCACCATCACCGCGGCCGAGGAGGCGTGATGCTTGCTGCCTACGAGACCCTGGGATTCTTCGGCCGTGACCCCTGGTGGCTGGTGCTGCTGAAGGCGGTCTTCGTCTTCGCGTTCCTGGTCCTGACGGTGCTGATCGCGATCGTCTGGGAGCGCAAGGTCGTCGCCTGGATGCAGCTGCGGATCGGCCCCAACCGGCACGGTCCGTGGGGTCTGCTCCAGTCGCTGGCCGACGGCGTCAAGCTGGCGCTGAAGGAGGACCTGGTGGTGAAGGGCGCCGACAAGGCGGTCTACATCCTGGCCCCGATCGTCAGCGCCATCCCCGCCTTCATGGCCTTCGCGGTGATCCCCTTCGGCCCGGCCGGCGACGAGATCTCGATCTTCGGCACCCGGACCCCGATGCAGCTCACCGACCTGCCGATCGCGCTGCTCTACATCCTGGCCACCGCCTCGGTGGGGATCTACGGCATCGTGCTGGCCGGCTGGTCCTCCGGCTCGACCTACCCGCTGCTCGGCGGCATCCGTTCCTCCGCGCAGATGATCTCGTACGAGATCGCGATGGGCCTGTCCTTCGCGGCGGTGTTCATCTACTCCGGCTCGATGTCGACCTCGGAGATCGTCGCCTCGCAGCAGCCGACCTGGTTCGGGGTGCTGCTGCCGGTGTCGTTCATCGTCTACATCATCGCCATGGTCGGCGAGACCAACCGGGCGCCGTTCGACCTCCCGGAGGCCGAGGGCGAGCTGGTCGGCGGGTTCAACACCGAGTACAGCTCGCTGAAGTTCGCGATGTTCATGCTGGCGGAGTACGTCAACATGGTCACCGTCTCGGCGGTCGCCTCCACCCTGTTCCTGGGCGGCTGGCGGGCCCCGTGGCCGATCTCCACCTTCTGGGAGGGGGCCAACCACGGCTGGTGGCCGCTGCTCTGGATCACCATCAAGATCCAGCTGCTGCTGTTCTTCTTCATCTGGCTCCGCGGCACGCTGCCCCGGCTGCGCTACGACCAGTTCATGAAGCTGGGCTGGAAGGTCCTGATCCCGGTCTCGCTGGTCTGGCTGGTGATGGTGGCCAGCGTCCGGGCGCTGCGAAACGAGGGCTACGACTTCGGCAAGGTCGTGCTGTACGTCGGCGCGCCGATCGCGGTGCTGCTGCTGCTCGCCCTGGTGCGGGACGTGATCCGGCGCAAGCCCGAGCCCGAGTCCGCGGCCGGGGCCGAACCGGGCCCGGCGGCCTTCGACCCGATGGCGGGCGGCTACCCGGTGCCCCCGCTGCCCGGCCAGGAACTCCCGCCGGTGCCGCGCCGGCGCAGCCGGACCCCGCAACTGCAGGACGCCCTCAACGGGGCCGACCATTCCGAAGGGAGCTGAACCGAGATGTCGGACAAGAGCGCTGACAAGCCGTCGATCCTTGGCCCGGCCGCCGGCTTCGGCGTGACCTTCCAGGCCATGTTCAAGAAGCGGCTGACCGAGCAGTACCCGGAGCAGAAGAAGCCCACCGCACCGCGCTTCCACGGCCGCCACCAGCTGAACCGGCACCCGGACGGCCTGGAGAAGTGCGTCGGCTGCGAGCTGTGCGCCTGGGCCTGCCCCGCCGACGCCATCTACGTCGAGGGCGCGGACAACACCGAGGAGGAGCGCTACTCGCCCGGTGAGCGCTACGGCGCGGTCTACCAGATCAACTACGCCCGCTGCATCCTGTGCGGGCTGTGCATCGAGGCCTGCCCGACCCGCGCGCTGACCATGACCAACGAGTACGAGCTGGCCGACTCCAGCCGGGCCGACCTGATCTTCACCAAGGAGCAGCTGCTGGTCGGGCTGACCGAGGGCATGGTCGACTCGCCGCACGCGATCTTCCCGGGCACCGACGAGGGCGCGTACTACCGCGGCGAGATCACCGCGGCCGCCCCCGGCACCGTCCAGCAGGAGCGCACCGACCGCGAGAGCCGCGAGAAGGAGGTGCAGTCATGACCTCCACCGGAGAGGCCGTCCAGTTCTGGGTCCTCGCCGTGATCGCCGTCGGCGGCGCGCTGGGCATGCTGCTGATGAAGAAGGCGGTGCACAGCGCGCTCTGCCTGGCCGCCACCATGCTGGCGCTGGCGGTCTGCTACCTGGCACAGGGCGCGGTGTTCCTGGGCGTGGTGCAGATCGTCGTCTACACCGGCGCGATCATGATGCTCTTCCTGTTCGTGGTGATGCTGGTCGGCGTCACCTCGGCGGACTCCCTGAAGGAGCAGCTCAAGGGCCAGCGGATCGCCGCGGTGGTCTGCGGCCTCGGCTTCGGGGTGCTGCTGATCGCGGGGATCGCCAACGCGAAGCTCGACCACTTCACCGGCCTGACCGAGGCGAACGCCGAGGGCAACGTCCAGGGCCTGGCCCGGCTGATCTTCACCAAGTACGTCTGGGCCTTCGAGGTCACCGGCGCGCTGCTGATCACGGCCGCGATCGGCGCCATGGTGCTGACCCACCGCGAGCGGGTCCGGGCCGCGGCCACCCAGCGCGAGCTGGCGGCCCAGCGGGTCAGGGACAACATCCAGGTGCCGCCGATGCCCGCCCCCGGCGTGTACGCGCGGCACAACGCGGTGGACATCCCCGCCCTGCTGCCGGACGGCACCATCGCCGAGGACTCGGTGATGGCCACCCTGCGCGAGCGCGGCCAGATCCGCGACGTCAGCCGGCCGATGCTGGAGCGGATGGCCGAGTTGGAGGAGAGCACCGCCGACTGGCTGGGCCGCCCGTCCTCCGCGCGGCCGCCGGTCGCCGGCCCGCGCCGGGAGCTGGAGACCGTGCCCACCAAGCCCGTGCCGGCCAAGGACAAGGAGGAGGCGGAGTGAACCCCGTCAACTACCTCTACCTCGCTGCCCTGTTGTTCACCATCGGCGCCTCCGGGGTGCTGATCCGGCGGAACGCGATCGTGCTGTTCATGTGCGTGGAGCTGATGCTCAACGCCTCGAACCTGGCGCTGGTCACCTTCTCCCGGCTGCACGGCAACCTGGACGGCCAGATCATCGCGTTCTTCACCATGGTGGTCGCCGCGGCCGAGGTCGTGGTCGGACTGGCGATCATCGTGTCCATCTTCCGGACCAGGCACTCGGCTTCGGTCGATGACAGCAACCTGATGAAGCTGTAGGCGGAGGGCCTTCGGTGAACTCTCTCATTCCGCTGCTCGTGGCGGCCCCGCTGGCCGGTGCTGCCCTGCTGCTGCTCGGCGGGCGCCGGCTGGACCGCTTCGGCCACTGGCTGGCCACGCTGCTGGCCGCCGTCTCCTTCGGCATCGGCCTCACGCTCTTCTCCGATCTGCTCGGCCGCGCCGGCGACGACCGGACGCTGCACGAGACGCTGTTCAGCTGGATCCCGGTGAACGGCTTCCAGGCCGACGTCGCCTTCCAGCTCGACCAGCTGTCCATCGTGTTCGTGCTGCTGATCTCCGGCGTCGGCACGCTGATCCACCTCTACTCGGTGGGTTACATGGCGCACGACGAGCGCCGCCGCCGGTTCTTCGGCTACCTCAACCTGTTCCTGGCGGCCATGCTGCTGCTGGTGCTGGCCGACAACTACCTGCTGCTGTACGTCGGTTGGGAGGGCGTGGGCCTGGCCTCGTACCTGCTGATCGGCTTCTGGCAGCACAAGCCCAGCGCGGCGACCGCGGCCAAGAAGGCCTTCCTGGTCAACCGGGTCGGCGACCTCGGCCTGTCGATCGCGATCATGCTGATGTTCACCACCTTCGGCAGCTTCACCTTCGGCCCGGTCTTCGGCGCCGCGGGCGAGGCGAACGAGGGCCGGCTCACCGCGATCGGCCTGATGCTGCTGCTCGCGGCCTGCGGCAAGTCGGCGCAGGTGCCGCTGCAGTCCTGGCTCGGGGACGCGATGGAGGGCCCGACCCCGGTCTCGGCCCTGATCCACGCCGCCACCATGGTGACCGCAGGCGTCTACCTGATCACCCGCTCCTCGGCGATCTTCAACCTGGCGCCGGACGCCCAGCTGGTCGTGGTGGTGGTCGGCACGGTCACCCTGCTCTACGGTGCGATCGTCGGTTGCGCCAAGGACGACATCAAGAAGGCGCTGGCCGGCTCGACCATGTCGCAGATCGGCTACATGATCCTGGCGGCCGGGCTCGGCCCGATCGGCTACGCCTTCGCGATCATGCACCTGGTGACCCACGGCTTCTTCAAGGCCGGGCTCTTCCTCGGCGCCGGCTCGGTCATGCACGGCATGAACGACGAGGTGAACATGCGTCACTTCGGCGGGCTGCGGAAGTTCATGCCGATCACCTTCGTCACCTTCGGCCTGGGCTACCTGGCGATCATCGGCTTCCCGGGTCTGTCCGGCTTCTTCTCCAAGGACAAGATCATCGAGGCCGCCTTCGCCAAGGGCGGCACCGAGGGCTGGATCATCGGCACCTGCGCGCTGGTCGGCGCCGCCGTCACCGCCTTCTACATGACCCGGGTGATGCTGCTGACCTTCTTCGGCGAGCGCCGCTGGCAGCCCGACGCCGAGGGCCACGACCCGCACCCGCACGAGTCGCCGTCCACCATGACGCTGCCGATGATCGTCCTGGCCTTCGGCTCGGTCTTCGCCGGCGGCCTGTTCGTCTACGGCAACTCCTTCGTCAACTGGCTGGAGCCGGTCACCGGCCACTCGGAGGGCGACTCCCCGCTCACCCCGCTGACCGTCACGCTGATCACCACCGTGCTGATGCTGGTCGGCGTGGGCGTCTCGTACCTGATGTACGGCCGCGCGCCCGTCCCGGTCACCCCGCCGATCGGCTCGCTGCTCACCCGGGCCGCCCGGCGCGACCTGATGCAGGACGAGATCAACCACGCGGTGCTGGTCCGCCCGGGCACCGGTGTGGTCGCCTCGCTGGTCTTCTTCGACAGCAAGGCGGTGGACGGCTTCGTCAACGGCCTGGCCGCCGCCATCGGCGGGATCTCCGGACGGCTGCGCCGGACGCAGACCGGGTTCGTGCGCTCGTACGCGCTCTCCATGTTCGGCGGCACGCTGGTGCTGGTCGCCACCACTCTCCTGATGAGGTCGGTCTAGATGACTGCTACTCGCGCGCTCGCCGCCGAGCGCTCAGGCCCGCGCGTGTGCCCGCTGCACGGGCGTGTTCCGGTGGGAGGACGGCCATGAGCTACCTGCTGACCGCCACCTGCGCGGTCCCCGCCGCCGGCGCGGTGCTCACCGCGGCCCTGCCGGCCGGCACCAGCGACGGCCGCCGCCGGACCACCAAGACCGTCGCGATCGCCGTCTCGGTCGCCACCCTGGCGCTCGCCGCCCTGGTGGCCGCCCGGTTCGAGCCCGGCGGCGCGCGCTACCAGCTGACCGAGTCGCACAGCTGGATCCGCTCGTTCGGGATCAGCTTCTCGCTCGGCGTGGACGGCATCGGCGCGGTGCTGACCCTGCTCACCGCGGTCCTGGTGCCGCTGGTGATGCTGGCCTCCTGGCACGACGCCGACCCGGCCCCCGGCCGGGAGGCCCCCGCGGCCGGCGCCGAGCGGGCGGGCGCCGCCCCGGCGCCCGCCGGCGGCTTCGAGAACCGCCGCCGGACCCAGGGCTTCTTCGCCCTGATCCTGGCGGTGGAGGCGATGGTGATCGTCTCCTTCCTGGCCACCGACGTCTTCCTGTTCTACGTCTTCTTCGAAGCCATGCTGATCCCGATGTACTTCCTGATCGGCGGCTTCGGCGACCGGGCGGGCGGCCCCGACTCGGCGGCCCAGCGCTCGTACGCGGCCGTCAAGTTCCTGCTCTACAACCTGCTCGGCGGCCTGGTCATGCTGGCCGCGGTGATCGGGCTGTACGTGGTCGCGCAGGACCAGGGCTTCGCCACCTTCGACCTGCAGACCCTCACCGGGGCGATCGCGGACGGCAAGCTGGTCATCGACCCGGTCGCGCAGAAGGCGCTGTTCCTGGGCTTCTTCTTCGCCTTCGCGGTGAAGGCCCCGCTCTGGCCGCTGCACACCTGGCTGCCGAACGCGATGGGCGAGGCCACCGCCGGCACCGCCGTCCTGATCACCGCGGTGGTCGACAAGGTCGGCACCTTCGCGATGCTGCGGTTCTGCCTCGGGCTGTTCCCGGACGCCTCGAAGACCTTCGCCCCGGCGATCATGGTGCTGTCGCTGGTCGGCATCGTCTACGGCGCGCTGCTCGCGGTCGGCCAGAAGGACATCAAGCGGCTGGTCGCCTACGCTTCGATCTCGCACTTCGGCTTCATCATCATGGGCATCTTCGCGATGACCAGCCAGGGCCAGACCGGCGCCACCCTCTACATGGTCAACCACGGCATCTCCACCGCCGCGTGGATGCTGGTGGCCGGCTTCCTGATCTCCCGCCGCGGCTCGCGCCTGATCGCGGACTACGGCGGCGTCCAGAAGGTCGCGCCGGTGCTCGCCGGCACCTTCCTGATCGGCGGCCTGGCCACCCTGTCGCTGCCCGGACTCGCCCCGTTCGTCAGCGAGTTCCTGGTCCTGGTCGGCACCTTCACCCGCTACCCGGTGATCGGCATCATCGCCACCTTCGGCATCGTGCTGGCCGCGCTCTACGCCCTGGTGCTCTACCAGCGCACCATGACCGGCCCGGTCAAGGAGGGCGTGCGCCACCTGCCCGACCTCAAGCTGCGCGAACTCGCGGTGGTCACCCCGCTGGTGGCGCTGACCATCCTGCTCGGCGTGTACCCCAAGCCGCTCACCGACATCGTCAACCCGGCGGTGGACGCCACGCTGTCCCAGGTCCACCGGACCGACCCGGCACCGGCCCACCCGGTCGCCGCCACCAACGGAGGTGAGCACGAGTGAGCGCCACCCACTGGCTGGCCGCCGCGGGCGGCAACAGCCCCAGCATCCCGGCCCCGCACATCGAGTACGGCCAGCTCTCACCGATGCTGGTGGTGTTCGGCGCGGCCCTGGTCGGCATCCTCGCGGAGGCCTTCCTGCCCCGCCGGCAGCGGCACGGCGCGCAGCTGGTGATCGCCCTGCTCGGCCTCGCCGGCGCCTTCGCCGCCGTGGTCGTGCTCGCCGCCCAGGGCCACGGCACCACCAAGGCGGGCCTGCTGGCGATGGGTGCGGTGGCCATCGACGGCCCGGCGCTGTTCCTCCAGGGCGTCATCCTGCTCACCGCGATCCTGGCGGTGCTCACCTTCGCCGAGGGCCGGCTGGAGCCGCGCCTGAACGGCAACCGGGTGGACGCCTTCGCCGCCCAGGGCGCCGCCGTCCCCGGCGGCGAGCAGGAGCGCGAGGCCACCCGGGCGGGCCTGCGCACCAGCGAGGTCTTCCCGCTCACCCTGTTCGCGGTCGGCGGCATGCTGCTCTTCCCGGCCGCCAACGACCTGCTGACCATGTTCGTGGCGCTGGAGGTCTTCTCCCTCCCGCTCTACCTGCTCTGCGCGCTGGCCCGCCGGCGCCGGCTGCTCTCCCAGGAGGCGGCGGTCAAGTACTTCCTGCTCGGCGCCTTCGCCTCGGCCTTCTTCCTGTTCGGCACCGCCCTGCTGTACGGCTACGCGGGCAGCGTCCAGCTCGGCGACATCGCGGACGTGGTCTCCGGGGTCGC
Organism: Kitasatospora sp. NPDC094015; assembly: GCF_040304075.1. Lineage (NCBI taxonomy): Bacteria > Bacillati > Actinomycetota > Actinomycetes > Kitasatosporales > Streptomycetaceae > Kitasatospora > Kitasatospora sp. NPDC094015. Next base: position 245,791 of record NZ_JBEOUL010000003.1, on the reverse strand, counting down.
CCCGGTCACCCCGGCACTGGCCACCACCACCCAGAACGACGCGCTGCTGCTGATCGGCCTGGCGATGGTCTCGGTCGGCCTGCTGTTCAAGGTCGGCGCGGTGCCGTTCCACTCCTGGACCCCGGACGTGTACCAGGGCGCACCCACCCCGGTCACCGGCTTCATGGCCGCGGCCACCAAGACCGCGGCCTTCGGCGCCTTCCTGCGGCTGTTCTACGTGGCCTTCCCGGGCCTGCGCTGGGACTGGCGGCCGGTCATGTGGGGTGTGGCCATTCTCACCATGGTGGTCGGCGCGATCCTCGCGGTCACCCAGCAGGACGTGAAGCGGCTGCTGGCGTACTCCTCGATCGCGCACGCCGGCTTCATCCTGACCGGGCTGATCGCCACCAGCCGGCAGGGCCTGGGCGCGGTGCTCTTCTACCTGCTGGCCTACTCCTTCGTCACCCTCGGCGCCTTCGCCGTGGTGACCCTGGTGCGGGACTCCAAGGGGGAGGCCACCCACCTCTCCAGCTGGGCCGGGCTCGGCCGCCGCTCGCCCCTGGTGGCGGCGGTCTTCGCGCTCTTCCTGCTGGCCTTCGCCGGCATCCCGCTCACCAGCGGCTTCACCGGCAAGTTCGCGGTCTTCCAGGCCGCGGCGGCCGGCGGCGCCACCCCGCTGGTGATCGTCGGTGTGCTCAGCTCGGCGGTCGCGGCCTTCTTCTACATCCGGGTCATCGTGCTGATGTTCTTCTCCGACCCGCAGCCCGACGGCCCGGCCGTCACCGTGCCCAGCCCGCTGACCGCCACCGCGATCGGCGTCGGCGTCCTGGTCACGCTCGGCCTCGGCCTGCTTCCGCAGTACTTCCTCGACCTGGCCTCGAAGGCCTCGGTCTTCGTCCGCTGACGCGCCGCACCCGCCGTGCACGGGCGGGGCCCACGACCGACCGTCGTGGGCCCCGCCCGTGCAGTGATCCACTCCCGACCGGATACGCTGCCTGTAGGTGCAACGGCGGGGCGCAGGGACCAGCCCGCTTGATCGACCAGGGACAGGAGTGGTCAGTGACCGTCGTGGGGCCCTTCGGGCTGAGCGTGCAGGACCGCGATCTGACCCGCGACGTCCGGGCCGGGATGGACGCCGTGGAGGCCTCGCTGGTCGAGGCCGTCAAGAGCGAGGTCCCGTTCATCACGATCACCGCCAGCCACCTGATCGAGGCCGGCGGCAAGCGCTTCCGCCCGCTGCTCGTCATGCTCGCCGCCCAGTTCGGCGACCCCAACGCCCCCGGGGTGGTGCCGGCCGCCGTGGTGGTCGAGCTGACCCACCTCGCCACGCTGTACCACGACGACGTGATGGACGAGGCGCCGGTGCGCCGCGGCGCCCCGAGCGCCAACTCCCGCTGGGACAACTCGGTCGCCATCCTCACCGGCGACTTCCTCTTCTCCCGCGCCTCCCAGGTGCTCGCCGACCTCGGCCCGGAGGCCGTCCGGATCCAGTCCGACGCCTTCGAACGGCTGGTCACCGGCCAGATCCTGGAGACCGCCGGCCCCCGCCCCGGCGACGACGAGCTCCAGCACTACCTGGACGTGATCGCCGGCAAGACCGGCTCGCTGGTCGCCGTCTCCTGCCGCTTCGGCGCGCTGATGGCCGGCGCCGAGCGCTGGATGGTGGACAGCCTCACCCAGTACGGCGAGCGGATCGGCACCGCGTTCCAGCTGGCCGACGACGTGCTGGACATCGCCAGCGACGGCCACGAGTCCGGCAAGACCCCCGGCACCGACCTGCGCGAAGGCGTCCCCACCCTGCCGGTCCTGCTGCTGCGTCAGCTCCCGGCCGACCCGACGGACCCCGAGGACCTGCGGCTGCGCGAGCTGCTCGACACCGACCTCGCCGCCGACGACGCCGCCCACGCCGAGGCGCTGCGGCTGCTGCGCCGTCACCCGGCGCTGGAGCGGGCCCGCCGCGAGACGCTGCGCTACGCCGAGGAGGCCCGCGCCCTGCTGGACCCGCTGCCGGACTGCCCGGCCAAGGCCGCCCTGCAGGAGCTCTGCGACACGGTCGCCATCCGCACCATGTAGGACGGGCCCCGCACCGGTGGGGCCGTTCCGGGACGGCGCCGGCCGGGGATGCGCCAGACTGTTCGGGTCGACCATGATCCGGCTGTCTGGAAGGGCCTCCCCATGCTGCGCGTCGTCATCGCCGAGGACTCCGTACTCCTGCGGGAGGGCCTGACCCGGCTGCTCACCGACCGCGGCCTCGAGGTGGTCGCCGGCGTCGGCGACGGCGAGGCGCTGCTGAAGACCGTCCACGACCTGGCCACCGCCGGCGAGCTCCCGGACGTCGTGGTGGCGGACGTCCGGATGCCGCCGACCCACACCGACGAGGGCGTGCGCGCCTGCGTCACGCTGCGCGGCCTGTACCCGGCCCTGGGCGTGCTGGTGCTCTCCCAGTACGTGGAGGAGCGCTACGCGGGCGAGCTGCTGGCCGGCTCCACCCGCGGCGTCGGGTACCTGCTGAAGGACCGGGTCGCCGAGGTCCGGGAGTTCGTGGACGCGGTGGTCCGGGTGGCCGAGGGCGGCACGGCGCTCGACCCCGAGGTGGTGCAGCAGCTCCTCAGCCGCAGCCGAAAGGGTGATGTGCTGGCCGGCCTCACCCCGCGCGAGCGGGAGGTGATGGGCCTGATGGCGGAGGGCCGGACCAACACCGCGATCGCCCGCCGCCTGGTGGTCTCGGACGGCGCGGTGGAGAAGCACGTCTCCAACATCTTCCTGAAGCTGGGCCTGGCCCAGAGCCCGGCCGACCACCGCCGGGTGCTGGCCGTGCTGACCTATCTGAACTCCTGACCTGCGGCCCTCCCCGGCGCGCCGCGGCCACCCCCGGCGCGGGCGCAACCGGAGCCGGGGCATCCGGCTCCCCGGGGGCGGTCCATGCGCTCGAGTTCCCCTCCCGCCGGCCCCGGCCCGCTTAGGATGCGATTCGGTGCACCAGGCGGACGGGGCACACGGCTCACGCCCGCGGCTGGCGCCACGAGGAGGTCCGCGGCAGTGACCAGTCAGGTCGATCAGTCAGCAGCAGTGGACGGATCGGACGGCGAGGACGGACCGGAGTCCGCCGCCCCGTCCGGTGTCGGTGGAAGATCCGCCAAGCCGATCCGGCGTCTGGATCGGGTGATCATCCGCTTCGCGGGTGACTCCGGCGACGGTATGCAGCTCACGGGTGACCGCTTCACCTCGGAGACGGCGTCCTTCGGGAACGACCTCTCCACCCTGCCGAACTTCCCGGCCGAGATCCGGGCGCCCGCCGGGACGCTTCCCGGTGTGTCGAGTTTCCAGTTGCACTTCGCCGATCACGACATCCTGACCCCGGGCGACGCGCCGAACGTGCTGGTGGCGATGAACCCGGCCGCTCTCAAGGCCAATATTGCCGATCTCCCGCGCGGCGCGGAGATCATTGTGAATACCGACGAGTTCACCAAGCGGGCCCTGGCGAAGGTCGGCTACGCCGCCGATCCGCTGGCCGACGGCTCGCTCGACGCCTACCACCTGCACCGGGTGCCGCTGACCACGCTCACCCTGGAAGCGCTCAAGGACAGCGGCCTGGCCCGCAAGGACGCCGAGCGGGCGAAGAACATGTTCGCCCTCGGCCTGCTGTCCTGGATGTACCACCGCCCCACCCACGGCACCGAGGCCTTCCTGCGGCAGAAGTTCGCCAAGAAGCCGGCCATCGCCGAGGCGAACATCACCGCGTTCAAGGCCGGCTGGAACTTCGGGGAGACCACCGAGGACTTCGCCGTCTCCTACGAGATCCCGCCCGCCCGGCTACCGGCCGGCACCTACCGCAACATCTCCGGCAACCTCGCGCTGTCCTACGGCCTGATCGCGGCCGGCGAGCGCTCCGGGCTGCCGCTGTTCCTCGGCTCGTACCCGATCACCCCGGCCTCGGACATCCTGCACGAGCTGAGCCGGCACAAGAACTTCGGGGTGCGGACCTTCCAGGCGGAGGACGAGATCGCCGGGATCGGCGCCGCGCTCGGGGCGGCGTTCGGCGGGGCGCTCGGCGTCACCACCACCTCCGGGCCCGGGGTGGCGTTGAAGTCGGAGACGATCGGCCTCGCCGTCTCGCTCGAACTGCCCCTGCTGGTGGTCGACATCCAGCGCGGCGGCCCCTCCACCGGGCTGCCCACCAAGACCGAGCAGGCCGACCTGCTGCAGGCGATGTTCGGCCGCAACGGCGAGGCGCCGGTGCCGATCGTGGCCCCGGCGACGCCGGCCGAGTGCTTCGACGCCGCCCTGGAGGCGGCCCGGATCGCGCTCACCTACCGCACCCCGGTCTTCCTGCTCTCCGACGGCTACCTGGCCAACGGCTCGGAGCCCTGGCGGATCCCGGAGGTCGACGAACTCCCCGACCTCACCGTGGAGTTCGCCACCGACCCGAACCACGAGCTGGCGGACGGCTCGACCGCGTTCTGGCCCTACAAGCGCGACCCGCAGACCCTGGCCCGCCCGTGGGCGGTGCCCGGCACCCCGGGCCTGGAACACCGGATCGGCGGCATCGAGAAGCAGGACGGCACCGGCAACATCTCCTACGACCCGGCCAACCACGACTTCATGGTCCGCACCCGGCAGGCCAAGGTCGACGGCATCACCGTCCCCGACCTTCAGGTCGACGACCTCACCGGCGACGCCCGGGTCCTGGTGCTGGGCTGGGGCTCCACCTACGGCCCGATCACCGCCGCCGTGCGCCGCCTGCGCGCCGACGGCCTGCGCATCGCCCAGGCCCACCTGCGCCACCTCAACCCCTTCCCGGCCAACCTCGGCCAGGTGCTCGCCTCCTACGAGCGGGTCGTCGTCCCCGAGATGAACCTCGGCCAGCTCGCCCTGCTGCTACGCGCCCGCTACCTGGTCGACGCGCAGTCCTACAACCAGGTCCGCGGACTGCCGTTCAAGGCGGCCCAGCTCGCGGACGTGCTGTCGGCGGCGATCGGAACGCTCGAAGGAGACCAGCAGTGACCGCCCCCTACCGCTCCCTCCACCTGGTCCCCAAGGCCGACGGCCCGCAGAGCGCCAAGGACTTCAAGACCGACCAGGAGGTCCGCTGGTGCCCGGGCTGCGGCGACTACGCGATCCTCGCCGCCGTCCAGGCCTTCATGCCCGAACTCGGCATCCGCCGGGAGAACACCGTCTTCGTCTCCGGGATCGGCTGCTCCTCGCGGTTCCCGTACTACATGAACACCTACGGGATGCACTCGATCCACGGGCGGGCGCCGGCGATCGCCACCGGGCTCGCCGCCTCCCGGCCCGACCTGTCGGTGTGGGTGGTCACCGGTGACGGCGACGCGCTCTCGATCGGCGGGAACCACCTGATCCACGCGCTGCGGCGGAACGTCAACCTGAAGATCCTGCTGTTCAACAACCGGATCTACGGCCTCACCAAGGGCCAGTACTCGCCGACCAGCGAGCTGGGGAAGATCACCAAGTCCACCCCGATGGGTTCGCTGGACGCGCCGTTCAACCCGCTGTCGCTGGCGATCGGGGCCGAGGCGACGTTCGTCGCGCGCACCATCGACTCCGACCGCCAGCACCTGCAGTCGGTGCTGCGGGCGGCGGCCGAGCACGAGGGCACGGCGCTGGTGGAGATCTACCAGAACTGCAACATCTTCAACGACGGCGCCTTCGAGGTGCTCAAGGAGGCCGGCACCCGGGACGAGGCGCTGATCCGCCTCGAGCACGGCCGGCCGATCACCTTCGCCGGCAAGGGCGTGGTGCGCGGCGCCGACGGCGAGCTGGCGGTCGTCGACCTCGACCCGGCGACCGAGGACCGGGTGCTGGTGCACGACGCCCACGCCGCCGGCCCGGCCACCGCGTTCGCGCTCACCCGGCTCGCCGACGCGGACACCCTGCACCACACGCCGATCGGCGTCCTGCGCGACGTCTCCCGCCCGGTCTACGACACCCTGATGGCCGAGCAGCTCACCCGCGCCACCACCGACCGGGGCCCCGGCAACCTCGCCGGCCTGCTCAACGGCACCGACACCTGGACGGTCGGCTGACCGCACCCCGACGCACCAGGCGAGCGCCCGGCCGGGCTCCGTGGCCGGGCGCTCGCCGCTGCCGTCCGCCGCTGCCGTCGGCCGGGGCCATCCGGCGGAGCCGTCCGGGCGTCCGAGCATGTCGCCGGGCGGCCCGGCCGGGCGCGTGCCGATAGTGGTCTCACCGTCCCGGCGATCGGCCGGCCAGAGTGTGGGGAGCCGGGTCCATGGCCGAGTCGACCGGTCGTCCGCCGGAGGGCTACTCCGAGCACCGGTGGAAGGCGCTGGCGGGGATGTGCGTCGCGGCCGGCATGGTCTGGCTGACCTTCGCCGACTTCGGCGTGGCGGTGCCGACCATCTCCCGGGAGCTGGCCGTCTCGCTGCCCGACCTCCAGTGGGCGAACAACGCCTTCAGCCTGTCCACCGGCGCGCTGGTGCTGGCGGCCGGCCGGCTCGGTGACGTGTTCGGCCGCAAGCGGATGCTGGAGATCGGCCTGCTGGTGATGGGCGCGGTCTCGCTGGTGGCCGCGTTCGCCCCGGGGGTGACCGGGCTGATCGTCGGCCGCGCGGCGATGGGGGTGGGCGCCGCGCTGATCCTGCCCGCCACCCTGGCGCTGATCCCGCCGATGTTCCCGCCGCAGGAGCAGCCCCGGGCGTTCGGCGCCTGGATGGCCGTCGCCTGGGTCGGCCAGGCCGCCGGCCCGGCGGTCGGCGGCGTTTTGACCGGCGTGCTCGGCTGGCGGTCGACCTTCTGGATCAACGCCCCGCTGGCCGTGGTGGGCCTGTGGCTGGTGCGCCGCGCGGCCGTCGAGTCCACCGACCCGAACGCCTCCCGGCACATCGACCTGCCGGGCCTGCTGACCAGCGCGGCGGCCGCGTTCTGCCTGCTGTACGGCTGCACGGCCGGCCAGGAGCTGGGCTTCTCCGACCCGCTGATCATCGCCCTGCTGGTCGGCTCGGTGGTGCTGGCGGCGCTGTTCGTCCTGCTGGAGAAGCGGGTGCGGGACCCGCTGGTGGACCTCCGGCTGTTCTCCTCGCGCCCGTTCTGCGGGGCCCTGGTGGCCAACTCCGTGATGAACATCGTCTTCGCCGGGGTCAGCTTCCTGCTCACCCTCTACCTCCAGGAGGTGCGCGGGTACGGTGCCGTGGCGGCCGGACTGCTGCTGCTCCCGTCGACCGTGACGATCCTGCTGCTCAACCCGGTCGGCGGCCGGGTCTCGGCACGGCGCGGTGCCCGGCTGCCGGTGGTGGCCGGCGTGCTGCTGCTCGGGATCGGCACCCTGGTGACCGCGATCATCGGGAAGCACTACCACTACGCGATCCTGGCGGCCGGCCTGCTGGTGCTCGGCGCCGGTCTCGGGCTGATGTCCATCCCGCTCTCCGACACCGCCGTGGCCGGCCCGCCCGAGGAGCTGGCCGGGACGGCCTCGGGCATGTTCAAGGTGACCAGCATGCTCGGCGGGGCCTTCGGGGTCGCGGTGACCGTCGCCGTCCAGCAGGCGGTGGAGACCAATCAGGCGGAGGACCGCGCCAAGGCGGCGGGCCTGTCCTCGGCCGACGTCCAGGAGCTCGGCAACGCGGTGACCGACTCCAAGCTGGCCGATCAGATCCTCTCCTCGGTCGACCAGGCCACCAGCGAGGCGATCACGGCGGCCTTCCGTCAGGTCCAGGAGGTCGCCGCCGGGCGGGCGATCGCGCTGGCCGGCCTGCTCGCGGTGGTGGCGGCCGCGGCGCTCCCGCTGGTCTGGCGCCGCCCGAAGGCCGCCCGGGGCCGCTGACGCGGCCGCCCGAAGGCCGTCCGGGACAACCGGCGCGGCCGCCCGGCCGAGGCGCCCTACCGCGCCGGGCCCGGCCTCCCTAGAGTCGTTCGCAGCCGGCCGCACCGTGGCGGCGCGGGGGCCGGGGGGCACGGTGGACCATCAGTACCAGCAGCGCGTCGTGCGGCGGAACGCCCTGCTGTCCAGGCTGCTGACGGCGGTGGTGGTGCTCTCCGTCCTGCTGCTGGTGCACAGCGTGGTGCGGAGCAACCTCTCGGCGGGCACGCTGACCCACTGGCCCTGGCGGCTGCAACTGCTGGACACCCAGAGCGCGGCCACCGCGGCGGTGGCCTCCGCCGGTGCGGCGCTGGCCCGGGCGCAGTACGCGCGGGCGGTACGGCCGGCGCTCGGGCACACCGGCCGGGCGAAGGCGGGGCTGGCGCCGGACGGGCGGCTGGTCTGGGTGTCGGAGCTGCTGAACGCGGGCCAGGACATCGCGGTGGTCCGGCAGGTCCGCTACCTGGTGGAGACGGCCCCGGGCGTCGACGGGCCGGCACCCGGGCTGCCGGCCCGGCCGATGGCGGTGGAGGCGGTCCGGGTCGAGCTGGCGGCGTACGGGCTGGTCCACGGCAGCGACTACTTCCTGCCGACCGTCGGGCCAGGGTGGCCGATGGCCGGTCAGAGCCGGCTGCTGCTCGGCTGGTTCACCGAACGGGCGATGGCCGTGGTCGAGGAGGTGTCGGTGAGCGTCCGGGTGGTCGACCGGGTGGGGGACACCCACGAGCGGACGGTGCGCTGCCTGCTGGCGGCCGACCGGGCGCCGCGCAGCGCGACCCCCGAGCACCCGCAGGCGCCCTGAGCCGGCCGGGCCGTCAGGTGCCGCTCTGGCGGGTGTCGTAGCTGGCGCGGGCCTCGGTGACGGCGGGCATCCGGGCCTCCACCCAGTGGGCCAGGCCGGAGACCCGCTCCGCGGCCTCGGCGCCGAGCGGGGTCAGGCTGTAGTCCACCCGGGGCGGGATCACCGGGTGTGCCACCCGCAGCACGAAGCCGTCGCGCTCCAGGTTCTGCAGGGTTTGGGCGAGCATCTTCTCGCTCACCCCGGCGACCCGGCGGCGCAGCTCGCTGAACCGGTAGCCGCGCTCCAGCAGGGCCACCAGCACCAGCACACCCCAGCGGCTGGTGACGTGCTCCAGGACACCGCGCGAGGGGCACATCCGGTCGTAGACGTCCGGCAGCCGCTCCAGCAGTGAGCTCTCGCTCTCGATTACCTCCATGTCAGTACCCTACTTCGAAGTGCGTACTTACGGAAGGTTAGTGCCCTCCATAAAGTGAGTGGTGAAGCAGAAATCAACCTTTCGAGGAGTACGCGATGATCGTCGTCACCGGAGCCACCGGACAGCTCGGCCGGCTCGTGGTCGAGGGCCTGCTGGCCAAGGTCCCCGCCGGGGAACTGGCCGTGGCCGTCCGCTCGGCCGAGAAGGCGGCCGACTGGGCCGCGCTCGGCGTGGACGTCCGGGTGGTCGACTACGACCGGCCCGAGACGCTGGCCGGGGCCTTCGCCGCCGGTGACCGGGTGCTGCTGATCTCCGGCAGCGAGATCGGCCGGCGCACCCCGCAGCACCGGGCCGTGGTGGCGGCCGCGCAGGCCGCCGGGGTCGCCCTGCTGGCCTACACCGGTGTGCTCGGCGGTGACGAGGCGAGCTTCGGTCTGGCCGACGAGCACAAGGAGACCGAGGCGGTGATCCGGGCCTCCGGCCTGCCCTTCGTCCTCCTGCGCAACGGCTGGTACACCGAGAACTACACCGCCCAGGCGGCCGGCGCGGTCGAGCGCGGGGTGGTGGTGGGCAGCAGCGGCGACGGCCGGGTGGCCACCGCGACCCGTCGCGACTACGCCGACGCGGCGGTCGCCGTGCTCACCGGCGAGGGCCACGAGAACGCGGTCTACGAGCTGAGCGGCGACGTCGCCTGGGCCTTCTCCGAGTACGCGGCCGAGCTGGCCGCCGCCTCCGGGAAGCCGGTGGCCTACCGGGACGTGTCGCCCGCCGAGCACCACGAGGTGCTGGTCGGCGCGGGCCTGCCGGCGGCCTACGCGGCGGTCTTCGTCGACGTCGACCAGGCGATCGGGCGCGGCGACCTGGCCCGCGCCAACGGCGATCTGGCCCGGCTGATCGGCCGGCCGACCACGCCGATGGCCGAGACCGTGAAGGCCGCGCTGGGCGCCTGATCCGACCGCGCCCCGGGGCCCGGGCCGAAGCCGGACCCTGGCCGGACCGGAGTCGAACCGCAGTCGGACCTCGGATGCCCCCCCGGGTGTCATGACCAAAAACTGATAACGGAGATGACATCCTGCCCTTCCGCCCGCTACCGTCGGTCCGACACCAGTGCGCGCGGAGGGCAGGCCCGGGATGGCAGAGGGACGCAGAGGACTCTGGTACGGCTTCGCCGCCTACGCGATGTGGGGCCTGTTCCCGCTCTTCTGGCCGCTGCTGGAGCCGGCCGGGGCGGCCGACATCCTCGCCAACCGGATGGTCTGGTCGCTGGTCGCGGTCGCCCTGATGCTGCTCGTCCAGCGCCGCTGGGCGTGGATCCGGCCGCTGCTCGCCCAGCCCCGCCGGCTCGCGCTCTCCGCGCTGGCCGCCGCCGTCATCTCGGTCAACTGGGGCGTCTACATCTGGAGCGTCAACGCCGGCCACGTGGTGGAGACCAGCCTCGGGTACTTCATCAACCCGCTGGTCACCATCGGCTTCGGCGTCCTGGTGCTGCGCGAACGGCTGCGCCGCGCCCAGTGGGTGGCGGTCGGCACCGGTGCGGCCGCGGTCGTGGTGCTGGCCGTCGGCTACGGCCGGCTGCCGTGGATCGCACTCACCCTGGCGCTCAGCTTCGCCACCTACGGGCTGCTCAAGAAGCGGGTCGCGCTGGGCGGCCCGGAGAGCCTGGCGCTGGAGAGCGCCGCGATGTTCCCGTTCGCGCTGGCCTTCCTCGGCTACCTCGCCGTGCGCGGCGAGGGCAGCTTCGGCCGGGTGGTGCCGGGGGAGTACGGCTGGGGGCACTCCTGGCTGCTGATCCTCAGCGGGGTGATCACCGCCGTCCCGCTGATCTGCTTCGGCGCCGCGGCCGTCCGGGTCCCGCTGACCACGCTGGGGCTGCTGCAGTACCTGGCGCCGGTGTTCCAGTTCCTGATCGGCGTCGTGGTGATGCACGAGGAGATGCCGCCCGCCCGCTGGGCCGGCTTCGGGCTGGTCTGGGTGGCGCTGCTGGTGCTCACCGTCGACGCGCTGGTGCGGGTCCGGACCGACCGGGCGGCCACCGCGGCCGCCCGCGCCCGGGCCGCCGCCGGACTGCCGGCCGCCGAACCGACCGCCGTCACGAGCTGACCGCCCTTCACAGGCTGACCGCCCTTCACGGGCCGGCTGCCGTCACGCCCGGGTGGCCGGCGCCGCCGCCGCGACCAGTGCCGCCTGGAACCGGCCCGGGTCGCGGTGGCCCAGGAAGTCCGCCAGCGCCGTGTCGATCCGGGCGTTCCAGGCCGTCGGGGCCACCGCCCCGTGGGTCAGCGAGCCGACGATCCGGCCGCCGCGCCACTCGTCCAGCGACCACCGCGCGTACGGGCCGAACAGCGCCCTGGTCTGCTCCGGCAGGTCGAGCCGGGCCGGGATCGCGCCCTTGGCACCGTTGAAGGCGACCTGGCCGTCCAGGCTGCCGCACTCCGCCAGCCAGGCCAGCGCGGCCTCCCGGTGCCGGGCGCCGACCGGCAGGGTGAAGGCGTCCGAGAGGTACTGGAAGATCCCGGCGGTGCCCGGTGCCGCCGCCCAGGCGTACCCCGCCCCGGGCCGCAGCCCCAGCGAACCGCGCAGGTAGCCCTCGGCCCAGTCACCCATCACCTGGTAGCCGGCCCGGCCGCCGCCCACCAGCTCGGTGGCGTCCTCCCAGCCCAGCATGGCCGGGTCGGCCAGGTTGCTCAGCTCCAGCAGGTCGCGGAAGTCCCGCAGCGCCGCCGCCACCCGCGGACCGCCCCACCCCTGGCCGCTCCACAGCGCCGACCAGCCCTCCGGACCCAGCGCCGCCAGCAGCACCGTCTCCAGCAGGTGCTTGCGGCTCCACGAGCCGCCCACCGCCAGCGGCACCACCCCGGTGCGGGCCACCCGGCGCAGGTTCTCCAGCAGCGCAGCGACCGAACCCGGCGCCGGCTCGGCCCCGGCCCGCTCCAGCACCGCCGGGTTGGACCAGAGCAGATTCGCCCGGTGGATGTCGACCGGCACGCAGTAGTAGCTGTCCCCGCTGCGCAGTTGCGGCAGCAGGGCGGTCGGGAACAGGTCGGCCCAGCCCTGCCGGTGGTAGAGCTCGTCGAGCCCCGCCAGCCGTCCGGCCGCCACCAGTTCGGTGAGTTCGGCGCCGGCGTGGCACTGGAAGGTGTCGGGCGGGTCGCCCGCGGCGAGCCGGCGCTCCAGCTCGGCCTGCGGCCGGGTGGCCGCCCGGCTGCTGCGGGCGCCGTTGTAGCAGGTCAGCAGCGGGGCCCGGCCCTTGAACGCGGTGAGCAGCGCGAGCAGGCCGTTCTGCTCGGGGCCGTCGGTCCACCAGGAGTACAGCTCCAGCTGCCCGGTCGGCCCCGGTCCGGGGGCCCGTGCGCCCGCGCTCCCGTACCCGGCGAGCAGGGTCGCGGCCCCGGCCGCGGGCACGCCCAGCAGGAGCTCCCTGCGCCTGATCGTCATGCTTGCCGAGCTCCCCCGATGGTGCGGACGACGTCGGCCGCAGGTGGTTCGAGACTCCGAGCGAGCGGTCGTTGCACGTTCGGTGACGGTGCCCCATCCCACCCGCCCGGGCGGCGGCCGTCAAGGGAGGTGGTCCGTGCCGAGGAGGGTGAACATCTCGTTTCCGGATCTCCTCAAGCGGAGCACTGTGCTGCTAACGTCCGGGGTGCCGCCGGTGGTTCACCCGCGGCTGTCGCCGGGCACCCAGCTCGGCACCGTGCCCAGGGGCCCGCAGGAGGGCTTGCGATGGTCGAACTCACGGGGCGGTTCGCCCGCCCGCTGCGCCGGGTCGCCCGGCCGGCCGCTCTCACGGACACCTTCCGGGTGCCCGCCGTCCGCCGGGAGCCGGCCAGTGCGGAGGCGGGGGAGCTGGTGCTCACCCAGGGCCCGCCCGGTGGCCCGATGACCATCCAGTGGCAGCGGCCCGGCTGCCCGGCGATCACCCTGGCGCCGCCGTACCGGCTGGACCGGGTCGACCTCAAGAGTTCCTACCGGGCCCGGTTGCACGGGCTGACCGCCGGCGTCCGGCTGGTCTGCCCGGACTGGTCGCCGCTGTTCCTGATCGCGCCCGCCCAGTTGGCCGTGCTGGCCTGCGCCGCCGCGACCTCCCGGGGTGCCGCCGCCCGCCTGAGCGCCCCGGCCGGGTAGCTCGGAGCCCAAGGCGGCGGCTCGGGGCGGCGGCTCATGCGGTGATGTCCCGGGAGCTGAACCGGGCCCAGGCGGCCGATCCGAACACCGCCACGTACAGCGCCTGCAGCCCGAGGTTCTCCAGCACGTTGTCCCAGTACATCCGGCTGCGCAGCAGATCGCCGAAGCTCAGCCAGTGGTGGGTGAACAGGTACGGCTGGATCGTGTGCAACTGCGGGAAGGAGTCCAGGATCTGCACCGTGATCACCAGCACGACGGTGGTCGCCATCGCGGCGATCCCACTGCCCGTCAGGGTGGAGACGAACAGCCCGATCGCCACCAGCCCGGCCAGCGAGGCCGCCACCACCAGGGCCACCAGCAGGGCCCGCAGCAGCGCCGCACCCGGCCCGATCGCGTCCCCAGAGAGCAGGGTGACCTCGCCCATCGGGAACAGCGCGGCGCCGGTGGCCAGCGCGGCCAGCGCGATCACGCCGGTCGCCACCAGGCAGTACACCAGCGCCGCCGTGAACTTGGCCGCGAGCAGCCTGGTCCGCCCGGCGGGGGCGACCAGCAGGTAGCGCAGCGTCCCGCCGGCCGCCTCGCCGGCGATCGCGTCGCCCGCCACCACGCCGACCGACATCGGCAGGAAGACCGGCAGCGTCAGCGCGAGCGCGGTGAACACCAGGAACAGGCCGTTCTGGGTGACCTGGGCGACGAACGCGGGGCCGCCGCCGCCCTCGTTGCCGTCCGTCTCGATCCGCACCACCACGCCGATCAGCACCGGCAGCGCCGCCAGGATGCCCAGCAGCGCGATCGTCCGGGCCCGGCGGAAGGTCAGGCCCACCTCGCTGCGGAACAGCGCCAGGAACCCCGGGACCGTCTGCGGGCGGACGCCGACCGCGACCGCCACCTCAGCCTGCGACATCGAAACCCTCTCCGGTCAGCGCCACGAAGGCGTCCTCCAGCGTGCCGCGCTCGACCCCGAAGCCGTGCACCCGCACCCCCTCGCCCACCAGGGCGGCGCACAGCTCGGCGAGCACCTCCTCGCCGAACTCGGCGGTGGCCTCCACCCGGCCCTCACCGGCCCGGACCTCGGTCACCCGGTGCTTCGCCAGCACCGCCGCGGCCTGCTCGACGTCCTGGGTGCGGACCACCAACCGGCCCTGCGCCCGCGCCGCCAGCTCGGCCACCGTGCCCTGCACCAGCAGCCGGCCGCGGGACATCACGGCCGCGTGCGTGCAGACCTGCTCGATCTCGTCGAGCAGGTGGGAGGAGAGGAACACCGTGGTGCCCTCGGCCGCCACCTCCCGGACCAGCGCCCGGATCTCCCGCATGCCCTGCGGGTCGAGCCCGTTGGTCGGCTCGTCCAGCACCAGCAGCTCGCGCGGCTGCAGCAGGGCCGCGGCCAGGCCGAGCCGCTGCTTCATGCCCAGCGAGTACGCCTTCGCCTTCTTGCCCGCCGCGGCCGTCAGACCGACCCGGTCCAGGGCCTCGCCGACCCGGCGCTCCCGGGTGCGCGGATCGGCGGTCGGATCCGCCGCGTCGAACCGCTTGAGGTTGTCCCGCCCGGACAGGAAGCCGTAGAGGGCCGGGCCCTCGATCAGCGCGCCCACCCGGGGCAGCACCCGGCCGACCGACTGCGGCATCGGCTCGCCGAGGACCGAGGCCACCCCGTCGGTCGGGGCGATCAGGCCCATCAGCATCCGGATGGTGGTGGTCTTCCCGGAGCCGTTGGGCCCGAGGAAGCCGAACACGCTGCCCCGGGGCACCGACAGGTCCAGCCCGTCCACGGCGAGCTGGCCGCCGCGGAAGCGCTTGGACAGCCCGCGGGTGCGGATCACGTCGTCGTCGGTCGCGGCGGCAGGGGCCGGGCCGCCGTCGGCAGCCCGGCCCGCCGGCCGCTCCGTCACCGGAGAGGCCACTACTTCACCCCGGCCGCGCTCTGCAGCACCGGCAGCGTCACCGCGCCGGCGAACACCCGGCCGTCGTCCGTGATCAGCACGTTCAGCACCTTGGTGCTGATCAGCGAACCGCCGCCGACCGGCTTGCCCAGCGCCTTGGCGAAGGACTGCAGGTTCTGCGGGACGCCGCCCGGCCGCCCGCCGTGCCCGTCCGTCGCGGCCGGGGCCCCGGCGTCGGGCAGCCGGGTGGAGAGCACCGCCGTCCAGCCCCCGCCGACCACGTCGACGCCGGGCCCGGCCTGCTCCGCACCGTTCCTGAGATCGGCCGGCCCGTGCCCGGCCGCCCCCTTCGCCGCGTCCCGGCCGTCCGTCACCTTGGCGCCCTTGGGGGCGGTGAACTCGAAGGTCTTGGCTGCCGGCCGGGCGAAGGACACCGAGCTGAAGTGTGCGTCCAGCACCTGGCTGCCGTCCGAGCCCTGCACCAGCACCGCCAGCGGCACGCCGTGCTCGGCGTCGACCGAGATCCGCACCTCGCGGATGGTCGACCCGGACTGCGTGGGCTTGACGCTCAGCCGGTACGCCGCGCGCCCGGCCACCTCGGCGGTGCCGTCCACCGTCACGGAGGTGGTGCCGGCGCCGGCCGTCAGGAACTGCTTCGCCAGCTCCTGCGGGGTCGCCGGGCCGGGGCCCGGCAGCGGCTTCGCGGCCTGCCGGTGCTCGCCGCCCTGCGGGGCCGTCAGGTGGTAGGCCTCGTTCGCGGTGCTGTCCCAGGCCCAGAGCTGGTCGCCGTTGTGCACCACCTCGTAGCCGCTCAGCCCGCCGACCAGGCCGAGCCGCTGCCGCTGCGGGCCGTCCACCGCGACCTGGAGGGTGTGCTCGCCGCCGAGCAGCTCGACCGCCTTGGCCTGCGGCGATCCGCCGCCGCCACCCGCCATGCCGAGCAGCTGGGCCGGCACGCCCAGGTCGGCCTTGACCTGCACGGTGCCGCTGAACGCGTCGGTGTCGCTGCCCAGCACCTTGGCCACCAACTGCTCGGCGGTGACCGCCGGCAGGCTCGGCGGCGCGTCGCTGGCCAGCGCCGGCACCAGGCCGATGCCGGTCGCCGCGACCGCCGCGACCGCCACCGGCACCAGCACCCGTACGGTCGTCCGGCGACGCGCCCGGTACGGCGTGTCCTGTCCCACCATGGTCTCCCACCCTCCGTCGCTGCGGTTGCCCTACCCATTAGAGGCGCGCCGCCGCCGGCGGGCATCGCCCCACAGGGCCAGATCGGTGTACGCCAGATGGATAACGTAACCCTGAGTCCGGGTCAGGGTCGTGTCCTCCTGCGGTCCGACCACTCGCGTATCGTCACCCCATGGACGCAACGGACGCCCCCCGCCCCACCGCCAACTCGATGCGCCGGGCGCTGCGCCGGGCCAGGGACGGTGTCGCGCTGGACCGGGCCGAGGCCGCCGTGCTGCTCCAGGCGCGCGGCGCCGACCTGCGGGAGCTGTCCGCCGCCGCCGCCCGGGTCCGGGACGCGGGCCTGGCCGAGGCCGGCCGGCCCGGGGTGATCACGTACTCCCGGAAGGTCTTCGTGCCGCTCACCCGGCTGTGCCGGGACCGCTGCCACTACTGCACCTTCGTCACCGTCCCGGGCAAGCTCAAGCGGGCCGGCCACGGCATGTTCCTCTCCCCGGACGAGGTGCTGGAGATCGCCCGTCAGGGCGCCGCGCTGGGCTGCAAGGAGGCCCTGTTCACCCTGGGCGACCGGCCGGAGGACCGCTGGCCCGAGGCCCGCGAGTGGCTGGACGCGCACGGCTACGACGACACGCTCGCGTACGTCCGGGCGATGGCGGTCCGGGTGCTGGAGGAGACCGGACTGCTGCCGCACCTCAACCCCGGGGTGCTGAGCTGGACCGACTTCCAGCGGCTGAAGCCGGTCGCGCCGTCGATGGGCATGATGCTGGAGACCACCGCCACCCGGCTCTGGTCCGAGCCCGGCGGCCCGCACCACGGCTCGCCGGACAAGGAGCCCGCGGTGCGGCTGCGGGTGCTCCAGGACGCCGGGCGCAGCTCGGTGCCGTTCACCACCGGGGTGCTGATCGGGATCGGTGAGAGCTACGAGGAGCGCGCCGACGCGCTGTTCGAGATCCGCCGGGTCGCCCGGCAGTACCACGGGATCCAGGAAGTCATCGTGCAGAACTTCCGGGCCAAGCCGGACACCGCGATGCGGGCGATGCCGGACGCCGAGCTGTCCGAGCTGGCCGCCGCGATCGCGGTCACCCGGCTGGTGCTCGGGCCGTCCGCCCGGATCCAGGCGCCGCCGAACCTGGTGGACGAGGAGTACCCGCTGATCATCGGGGCGGGCATCGACGACTGGGGCGGCGTCTCGCCGCTCACCCCGGACCACGTCAACCCGGAGCGGCCCTGGCCGCACATCGAGCAGCTGGCGGCCCGGACCGCCGCCGAAGGCTTCGAGCTGCGCGAGCGGCTCACCGTGCACCCCGAGTACCTGCTGCGCGGCGAGCCGTGGCTGGACCCGCGGATCCTGCCGCACGTCCGGGCGCTGGCCGACCCGGTCACCGGGCTGGCCCGGGAGGGCGTGCTCCCGGTCGGCCTGCCCTGGCAGGAGCCGGAGCACCCGCAGACCTCCACCGGCCGCACCGACCTGCACCGCACCATCGACACCGAGGGGCGCACCGGCGACCGCCGGGCCGATTTCGAGGACGTCTACGGCGACTGGGAGGCGCTGCGCGAGCAGGTCGCCGCGAGCGCGCCGGAGCGGCTGCCCGGTGACCTGCGGACGGCGCTGGCGGTCGCCGCGGACGACCCGACCCGGCTGACCGACGACCAGGCGCTCGCCCTGCTGCACGCCGACGGCCCGGCCCTGGACGCGCTCTGCCGGATCGCCGACGACCTGCGCCGCTCGGTGGTCGGCGAGGAGGTCACCTACTGCGTCACCCGGAACATCAACTTCACCAACGTCTGCTACACCGGCTGCCGGTTCTGCGCCTTCGCGCAGCGCCGCACCGACGCCGACGCGTACACCCTCTCGCTCGAACAGGTCGCCGAACGCGCCGCGCAGGCCTGGGAGGTGGGGGCCACCGAGGTCTGCATGCAGGGCGGCATCCACACCGACCTGCCCGGCACGGCGTACTTCGACATCGCCCGCGCGGTGAAGGCCAGGGTGCCGGGCATCCACGTGCACGCCTTCTCGCCGATGGAGGTGGTCAACGGCGCGACCAGGACCGGCCTGTCGATCCGGGACTGGCTCCAGCAGGCCAAGGAGGCCGGCCTGGACAGCATCCCGGGCACCGCCGCCGAGATCCTGGACGACGAGGTCCGCTGGGTGCTGACCAAGGGCAAGCTGCCGGCCGCGACCTGGGTGGAGGTCGTCTCCACCGCGCACGAGCTGGGCATCCGCTCCTCGTCCACGATGATGTACGGCCACGTGGACACCCCGGCGCACTGGCTCGGCCACCTGCGGCTGCTGGCCCGGATCCAGCAGCGCACCGGCGGCTTCACCGAGTTCGTCACGCTGCCGTTCATCCACACCAACGCGCCGGTCTACCTGGCGGGGATCGCCCGGCCGGGGCCGACCGCCCGGGACAACCGCGCGGTGATGGCGATGGCCCGGCTGCTGCTGCACCCGCACATCACCAACATCCAGACCAGCTGGGTCAAGCTGGGCGCCGAGGGCGCGGCCGAGATGCTCCGCTCCGGCGCCAACGACCTGGGCGGCACCCTGATGGAGGAGACCATCTCGCGGATGGCCGGGTCGGCGTACGGCAGTTACAAGTCGGTCCGGGACCTGGAGGCGATCGCCGAGGCGGCCGGCCGGCCGCACCGGCAGCGCACCACCACCTACGGCGAGGTGCCCGCCGAGCGCCGCGCCGCCGCGCTGGCCTCCGACGGCCACCTGCCCCAGCTGCTGCCGGTGCTGGACTGACCCGGGCGGGCCGGGACCGTCCGGCGGGCCGGCCCCGGCTCAGGACTTCGCGAGGTACAGCACGTCGAAGGTGAGCACGCCCGCGTCGCCGGTGCCGCGCCCGGCGGTGTTGCCGGTGATCGTCATCAGCGCGTCGGAGCGCCCGCTGAACACGCAGACCCGGGTGCCGGGGTCGAAGCCCTGCGGGGCGAACCCGGAGGTCGGGCTGAACCGGCCCTGGCCGAGGCAGGCGGCGTGGGTGGCGGGCTGCCCGGCGGGCAGGAAGGCCGCCGACTGGCCCTTGAACGCGACCTGTTCGTGGCCGTCCTGGCCTTTCCCGTACCAGCCGAAGGTGGTGTAGGGGCTCCAGTCGGTGGTGTCCGGCTGGGGGTCGGGGTTGCCGAGGTCGATGGTGCCGTTCTGCTGGAGCGCGGTGTGGAAGCCGCCGGACCACTCCCCGGCCGGGACGGGGGTCGGCGAGGGGGCGGCTGAGACGGCCGGTCGGGTGCTCCCCTCGGCGTCCTGGCCCGGCTGCGGACCGGGCGCGGTGCCGGCCGTGGCAGCGGGGGTGCGGCCGGGCACGGCGCAGCACGGCGGGAGCGGGGGCGCGCCGGACGGGTCGCCGCCGCCCGCCGGGGCGGAGCCGGGCCCCGCCGCCGGGGTGGTCCCGCCGGCCCCCGGGGCCGGGGCCGGGGCGGCGCCGGTGGCGGGTGCGGAGGGCGCGGGCCCGGAGGCGCTCGGCCGGGCCGTGCTGCCGTCGCCGCCTCGGCCCCCGCCGCCGGTCGCGGCGAGCAGTTTGACGCCGCCCGCCGCGCCCACCAGCAGAACGGCGGCGAGCAGCCAGGAGACCGGCCTCGGCAGCCGGGTGAACAGCGCGGAGAGCCGCAGGTTCAGCTCGCCGACCTGCACCACCTGGCCGTGGAACGTGCCACCGCCGATCGTGGCGTCCACCCGCCTGCCTGTGCCGGTGCCGGCGTCGCCCTCGGTGCGGCGGCCGCGTCGGACCGCCGGTCTGTGCCAGCGCACCTGTGCCCCCCAACTCGCCGGTGGTGGCCGGATCCCTCCCCCGGACCGGTTCTGCCCGCCCGGGGGGTCCGCGCAACCCGGGTCGGCCAGGAAGCTGTGCGACGGCCGCGGCCCGGCCCCCGCGGTGCGCGCGGGGGCCGGGCCGGAGCCGGTACGGGAGGCCGGGTCGGTACGGGGCCGGGGGTCAGCCGACCAGCAGGTCCCGGCGCAGGTCGCGCAGGTCGCCGCGGTCCTGCCGCAGGCCCTTGTCCAGGTAGCGGTCGAAGCTGCCGAACCGGGCCGCGACCTCGTCGAAGCCCGCGTTCAGGTACTCGGGGCGGACGTCCAGCAGCGGCTTGTACAGCGCCTGGTAGGCGGGCGGCAGCTTGGCCAGCACGGCCGCGTTGGCCTCGGCGCGGTAGGTGTTGCTGGCCAGGTAGTCGGCCTCCACGGTGGCGCGCGGCACGCCGAGCGCGGTGAGCAGGGCGGCGCCGGCCCAGCCGGTGCGGTCCTTGCCCGCGGTGCAGTGGAACAGCACCGCGCCGCGGCCCTCGCCCACGGCGTCCAGCACCGAGCGGTACGCCGCCCGGGCGCTGTCGGCGGAGACCATGGTGCGCTCCGCGTCGACCATCGCCTGGACGGCGGCCTGCGGGCTGGTCACGTTGAACGCGCCGGTGTCGGCCACGCCCAGCACGTTGGCGGCGGTCACCGTGGCGCCGGCCGGGATCCGGTCCGGGGCGGCGGTGCGCTCGGCCGGGGTGCGCAGGTCGAAGACCTGGCGGATGCCCAGACGGTGCAGCTTGGCCAGGTCCTCGTCGGTCAGCCGGCTCAGGTCGTCCGAGCGGTAGACCACGCCGAGCTTCACCCAGTGGCCGTCGGCGGTGCGGTAGCCGCCCTCGTCACGGAAGTTGGGGGCCGAAGCGAGGTGCAGCGAGCGGTCGGCGACGGTCAGCGCCTCGCCGCGGTCCGGGACCAGGTCGAAGTACCAGCGGTCGGCGGCCGCGAGGCCCTTGACCGTGACGGTGGCGGAGCCGTTGCCCCGGGCGACCGGGGTGCGGTGGCGGACGTGGTCGCGGTCGGTGCCGGCGTAGACCGTGACGCCCCGGACCCCGGGGGCGGTCCAGGTGAGGGTGAAGCTGCCGTCGGCCTGCTGGGTGGCGGTGGCGGCGGTGAACGGGATCCGGGTGTGCTGGGCCGGCCCGGCGAGGGGGGTGGCCGAGGCCGGTCCGGCGAGGGTGGCGGCGCCGGTGGTCAGGGCGGCGGCGAGGGCTGCGGCGGCGGCCAGCCGGCGGGGGATGGTGGTCATGGGCGGGAACCCTAGGCAGCCCCGGGCCGACCCCGGTGGCCTGCGGATGGCCCGACGGCAACAAAATGTTGAAGAGCTGTCGTTCGAGGCGGAGGGGTGAACCTGCCAACCTCTTCGAATACAGTGCGGTGCGCTCCCTGTCCCGGACGAAAGGCCCCTCCGTGATGCCCCTGTGGTCACGCGCGCAGCAGCAGGACTTCCGCAGCCGGGTGCGGGGCTGCCTGCTCGGCGGTGCGATCGGCGACGCGCTCGGCGCCGGCATCGAGTTCGAGTCGCTGGAGAAGATCGTCGCCGCGCACGGCCCGAAGGGCGTGACCGGCTACGTCCCGGCGTACGGCCGCTCCGGCGCCGTCACCGACGACACCCAGATGACCCTCTACACGGTGGACGGCCTGATCCGGGCCCACGTCAGCCGGGACGGCGGCAACTGGCACCCGCCCACCGACGTGCACCGCGCCTACCTGCGGTGGGCCGCCACCCAGCGCGACTGGGGACCGGACGAGCGCCGCAGCGACCTCGGCTGGCTCGGCCGCGAGGAGTGGCTGTACGCCCAGCGCGCCCCGGGCCAGTCCTGCCTGTCCGGCCTCTCCGGCCCGGACGCCGACCGGCTCGGCACCGTCGACGAGCCGCGCAACCCGCACTCCAAGGGCTGCGGCACCGTGATGCGGGCCGCCCCGTTCGGGCTGCTGACCGCGTGGGAGCCCGGCCTGGTCTTCCAACTGGCCGTCGAGTGCTCGGTGCTGACTCACGGGCACCCCACCGGCTACCTCGCGGCCGGGGCCTTCGCGGTGATCGTGCACGCGGTGGCCCGCGGCGGCACCCTCGAGGAGGGCGTGCACCTCGCCCTCGCCCTGCTCTCCGAGCGGCCCCGGCACGAGGAGGCGACCGCCGCGCTGCGCGGCGCACTGGACGCTGTGCGCGCCGGGGTGCCCTCCCAGGAGCGGGTCGAGGCGCTCGGCGAGGGCTGGGTGGCGGAGGAGGCGCTGGCCATCGGCCTGTACTGCGCGCTGGTGGCGGAGGACGTCAGGTCCGGGTTGCTGCTGGCGGTGAACCACTCCGGCGACAGCGACTCCACCGGCTCGATCTGCGGCAACCTGCTCGGCGCGCTGCACGGGGAGACCGCCCTGCCGCCCGACCTGGTGGCCGGCCTGGAGGGGCGCGGCGCGATCCTGGAGCTGGCCGACGACTTCGTGCTGGAGCTGCTGCACGGGCCGGAACTGCACGGCACCGAGAGCTGGACGGCCCGCTACCCGGTGGGCTGAGCGGGCCTGGTGGGCCGAGCGGGCCCGGTCGGCACGACGCGGTGCCCGCCGCAGGAGGACGGCGGGCACCGGACGGCGCGGACGGACGTGATCAGACCTCGCCGAAGGCGCCGGACCCGGCGGCGGTCGCGAAGGCGCTCCACACCGCGTTCGGGAAGTGCAGCTGCGGGCCCTCCGGGTCCTTGGAGTCACGCACGGCGATCGACACGGAGCTCGGCACGGCGATCTCCACGCATGCGCCGTTGCCACCGCTGTGGCTGCTCTTGCGCCAGGCCAGGTTGCTCGGGGACTGGGTGCTCATGTGGCTCTGAACCTCTCTGCATAGGTGTGCATCAATGACCGGCTCTCCGCGACGCTGAGCGCCGCGGCCCGCAGGTGGTCATAGAGATTGGTATAGCGGCGCACGTCCGCGTCCTTCTCCAGGTAGAGATCGCTCGTCACCCCTTCGAAGTAGACGACCGTCGAATCGGCAGACTCGGGGAACTCCAGCAGGGAGAATGTCCCGGTCATGCCGGGATGGGCGCCGCGCTCGAACGGGATCACCTGCAGGTTGATGTTGGCCCGCTGGCTGAGCGTCAGCAGCTGCTCCAGCTGCGCCGCCATCACCTTGGCGCTGCCGACCGCCCGTCGCAGCACGGCCTCGTCTATGACCACCCAGAGGCTGCCGAGCTGGTCCTCGCCGTAGATCCGGTCCTGCCGCTTCAGCCGGACGTCCACCCGCCGCTTGACCGCCCCGGGGTCGGTGTCGGGCTGGGTGCCGGCCACCACCGCCTCGGCGTACTCCCGGGTCTGGAGCAGGCCGGGGACGAAGGAGGACTCGTACGCCCGGATCGAGGAGGCCTCCGCCTCCAGGCCGATGTAGACGCTGTAGGGGATGTCGCCGAAGTCGTGCCACCAGCCGCGCTGGCGGGACTCCCGGGCCATCTCCATCAGGCCGGCCCGGACCCGTTCGTCCGTCACCTCGTAGACGTCGCACAGGTCGCGGACGTCGCGCTGGCTAATGCTGCGCCGGCCGTTCTCCAGCCGGCTGATCTTCGACTGGGAGACCATCAGGCGGCCGGCCACCTCTTCCGCGGTCATCTGCCGCAGTTCGCGCAGGCGCCGCAGTTCGGCGCCGAGCCTCCGGCGCCGGACTGTGGGATTGACGCTGGTGGACACATCGACCTCCGGCCGGGCCTCTGGCGCGGCCGACGGCCCCGCGCCTCGGAAGAGTGTGGAAATTGGTACCAACCCCCTGATGTGGAGCAGCATGCCATCTCGAATCCGGTCCATGCCGGGAAATCGCATGAGCGCAGTAGAACAGATCATCGGAAAACCGTTCATTCCGGATCTTGGGCCTTGCGCTCCGACGGCGTTTACCGATAAAGGCGTTCGACGTGCGGCGAGTGCCCCGCACCGCGCCGCGGACCGCCTCCGCTCGGCCCGGGCCGCGGGCGGGTACGCCCCGCACGGCCCGACTGTATGCCCTCGCACGGCCCCGGAACCGGGCTCTCGTACGGGTTCGGCCACCGGACCCGCGGAGCGCTCGGCGCCCGCCGCGGTGGTTCGTCCGGGAACGGCGGCGGGGCGGCCCGTCCGGCGAGTGGTGCGCCGGGCGGACCGCCCCGTGAAGTTCCTTGCCGACTAACGGCGTGCGCCGCTCATCGCGCGCCCACCCGTGCGGCCACACCACGCCCCGGCGCCGGTCGCCCGGGCGGACCGGCCGGCGCGCGGTTCTGCTGGACCGGCAAGCCGTTCTGCACGTCCATCACCGCGTGCGCGACCATGCCGCCCAGCGGGTCGTAGCGGATCAGGTCGCGCAGCCGCGACCGTGAGGACCGCCCCTCGTTGCCGGGGTAGAGGTGCTTGCCCAGCCCGACCGAGTGCGCCAGCGCCGCCAGCGCCGCCGTCCTGGGGTCCGGCGGCACGCCGGTCCGGATCGCGGTGTCCAGCCGCTGCTTGATCGCGGCGTTGGTGCAGTCGTCCGACGCCTGGTAGCGCGTCGTCGGCAGCACCCCGCACATCTGGCCCGGCACCGCCGTCACCATGCCGCACCGTTCCAGGTGCGCCAGGTACGTCTGGCGCAGCCCCAGCCGGGGCCCACCGATCCAGTGCGCGGCACGGACCGGACTGCCACGTCGGCGCAGCAGTTCCAGTGCGTGGTCCAGGGTCGGATCACCGGTCGGCCGTGCCATCACCACGGCGATCCGATCTCCGTCCGGGACTATCCGTCCGGCCAGGGACAGCTCCACCAGCTGTGCCCCGGCGAGTCCGAGGTCGAGGGTCTGCGGCTGCGCGGTGGTACCCGTGGCCGGGTCCAGTGCGAGCAGCAACAGCTCCTCGGGAATTGTTCTGCGGCTCCTGCCCATCCAAGCCTCCCCGCGTGGATGAATGACAGAGTGACGCCTCTCACACAGGCTTGTCGAGTACGCCTCCGAATCGTGACCTTGGCCCGGGAACCGCCCAGGAGCTGGGAACCACTGCCGAACACCACGGCGTCTGACCCGGGGAACAGCCCGGGCGGGGACAATAACCGCCGGTCGGGCGGGGTGTGCGCGCCCATACCGCGGTCGGTGCCGGAGACTGTACCGAGAGCGGAGCAGGACGAGAACCTGCGGGAAAAAACAGGTCGAGGGTCGGCCCGGGCAGAGCCGGGCGGACAAGGAGGAAGGGTCACCGTGGGCGAGTCCCCCGACAGAGTGCGCAACGACGGCGAGAACGGGCCGGTCGAGTCCGAACCGACCGGGTCGCAGGCCGGGTCGAGCAGCTCCACGGTGCAGCTGCGGGTCCAGGATGTGGACTCCCGGACGACCGCGCTGCGGCTGCCGGTGGACAACGCCACCACCGCGCTGCGCCTGCCCAAGGAGGTGACGGCGCCGCCCGCGAAGCCCGCGCCGCAGCCGGCCGACCCTCCGGAGCAGGACGGACCGGACGCTGACGAGCCGTCGGCGCAGGAGCCCTCGGCGGACGCGGCCGAGCCGGCCCGCACCCCGGAGTCGGCCGAGCGCCCGGCGGCGGCCGATCCCCGTCTCGCCATGCGGGACGGGCGGGAGCGCGCGGGCGCCGGGCTCAAGGAGTCCCGCCCGGCGGCGGTCGAGCCCGTCGGGCCGGCGGCCGAGGAGGCGACCACCACGCCGATGTCCCGGCCGGAGCGCCCGGCGGGCGCCGGCGCCGCGGCCGAGGCTCCCGCCGGCGAGGCCGAGACCGCTGCCGAGCCCGTCGCCGAGTCTGCGTCCGAGCCGATCGCCGAGCCCGCGAAGCCTGCGGCCGCGAAGCCCGCGGCCGAGCGCGAGCCGGTGGCGGTGCCCGCCGCGCCGCCGCTGCCGCCGACCGTTCCGCAGCCGGCGGCCCGGCCGGCCGCCCCTGCCGCGCCCTCTGCCGCCTCGCCCGCGGCCGCTGCCGCGGCACCCGCCGCCGGCCGCGCTGCCGGCGCACCGCCGGTGCCGCCCGCCCCCGTCGCCGCACCGCCCGCCCCGGCCGCCGCACCGGACCCCGAGCCCTGGCCGGCCCCGGGCCCGGAGAACACCGTCGAGGCGATGGAGGTGCTCGCGGCGCTGAGCCGCCGACCGGTCACCCCGTTCCAGCGGGCGGTCAAGCGCGCCACCATCTGGACGGTCTTCGTGGCGGTGGTGCTCGGCGCCGTGGTCGTCGCCCAGCTGCTGCGCCCGCTGCCGGACCCCAAGGCCAAGCTGAGCCTGCCCGGCGCCTTCACCTTCTCCGGCGACCAGCTCGCCATCCCGTGGCCGGCCAAGGGCCAGGCCGCCGCCGAGGTGGTCGGCGTGGGCAGCCTCGGCAGCTCCGGCCCGGAGACCCCGGCCCCGATCGCCAGCGTCACCAAGGTGATGAACGCCTACCTCATCCTCCAGGCGCACCCGCTGAAGAAGGGTGAGACCGGCCCGGTGCTCACCGTCGACCGGCAGGCCGCGCAGGAGTCCAGCGACGCGGACCAGTCGAAGATCCCGCTCACCGAGGGGCAGCAGCTCAACCAGTACGAGGCGCTGGAGATGCTGATGCTCCCCTCCGCCAACAACGTGGCCCGGCTGCTGGCGCGCTGGGACTCCGGGACGGAGGAGGCCTTCGTCAAGAAGATGAACGACCAGGCCGCCCAGTTGGGGATGACCAACACCACGTACGCCGACCCGGCCGGGTACAACAACGACACCAAGAGCACGGCCAAGGACCAGCTCAAGCTGGCCGAGCAGGTCATGAAGAACGACATCTTCCGGCAGATCGTCGCCGAGCCCGACACCAAGTTCAACAACCAGCGGGTGTTCAACACCAACGAGATCCTCTCCCCGAAGAACGGGGTGATCGGGGTCAAGACCGGCTCCTCCACCCCGGCCGGCTCCTGCCTGATGTGGGCGGCGGTCAAGGACATCGGCGGCACCAAGCGCCTGATCCTCGGCGTCACGCTCGGCCAGCCCGCCACCAAGGAGGAGCCCAGCCTGGTGAAGGCCGCCCAGCCGATCAGCATGAAGATCATCACGGCGGCGCAGAACGGCCTCGCCGGCCAGACCCTGGCCAAGCAGGGCCAGGTGGTCGGCTACGTCGACGACGGTCTCGGCGGCCGTACGCCGGTGGTCGCGGCCAAGGACCTCACGGTGGCCGGCTGGTCCGGCATCACCGCGCACGTCACCCTGGACGCCACCAAGCTCGGCCACACGGCCAAGGCGGGCACCCAGGTCGGCACCGTCTCGGCGGGCGAGGGCGACGGGCGGGTGGAGGTCCCGGTCACCCTCCAGTCCGACCTGGCGCCGCCGTCGATCGCCTCCCGGCTGTTCCGGCTGCTCTGACCGGTACGCCCCCGGGGCCGCGCCCGACGCGCGGCCCCGCCCCGGCCCCGGCCGCCGCGGCTCCTGCCG
Source organism: Kitasatospora sp. NPDC094015 (assembly GCF_040304075.1). NCBI lineage: Bacteria > Bacillati > Actinomycetota > Actinomycetes > Kitasatosporales > Streptomycetaceae > Kitasatospora > Kitasatospora sp. NPDC094015. The sequence goes on along the minus strand of NZ_JBEOUL010000003.1, from coordinate 218,429 downwards.
CAGCGGCCGGGGCTCGGGCGTTCCGGGGCTCGGGCGTTCCCGGGTTCAGGCGTTCCCGGGTTCAGGCGTTCCTGGGCCCGCCCGTGCCGCCGCCCACCGCGTTCCCGGGCCGTCCGGGCCGTCGGGGCCGTCGGGGCCGGCCCCACTCGCCGGGTTCGGTGGGGCTGCCGAGCAGGCGGGCGACGGCCGGCTCCTCGGCGATCACCCGGCCGAGCACCAGCGCGAGGGTGATCCCGGCGAACAGCACGATCAGCCAGGACAGCGAGGTGAACACCACCCCGTACGGGCCGAACTTCTGCACGCTGCGGCTCACCGCCCCCGGTAGGTAGACCTGCGAGGCGACCCCGATCAGGAGCTCGGTCGCCCCGGCGAACACCGCGCCGGGCAGCAGCGGGTACCAGCGCACCCGGTTGCCCAGCAGCAGGTGCTGGGTCCACCACCAGAGCGCGGTGCCGGCCAGGAACGCCAGCGGGACGCCCAGCAGCGGGCCGAGCCCGAAGCCCTTGCGGATCGGCACCTCGAACACCAGGAACACCAGCCACACCGCCAGCCAGACCAGCCACCGCCACACGGCGACCCGGGTGCGGGACTTGGGCAGCTCCCAGCAGCGCTCGCAGACCCGTTGGAGCGCGCGGCTCAGCGCGGTCGCTGACAGCAGGGTGACCACCGCGCCGAGCACGCCGAAGCTCTGGGTCGTGCCGTCCTCGCGGGTGTTCAGCAGCTGGTGCACCTGCTGCTCGGTGGCGCCCTGCAGACCGAGGTGGTCACGGAGCGAGCTGGCCACGCCGTCGCGGACCGTCGCCGGGGCGAACACGGCCACCACGAAGAGCGCGGGCAGCGCGCTGAGGAAGGTCTGGGCGGCCAGCCGGGTCGCGTTGTCCAACAGGTTGACCCGCAGCAGGTGGCCGACCGTCCGGCCGACCATCGGGACCTGCTCGGGGCTGGCGCGGGCGGTCTCGGCGAGCCGGGCGGCGCGTTCGCGGGTCCTGGCCCAGCGGCCACCCGGGGAGGCGGTGGGGGGCGGTGCCGGCTCCGGGGGCACCTGCGGGGTGCCGGCGACGCCGGGGGATGGCTCCGGGGCGCCGGCGGGGCCCGGGACCGGCTCCGGGGCGGCTCCGTCGGGCGTACCGTGACCGCGGCTGGGTGGATCTGTCACGGGACACCTCCCGGGCCGGGTCGATGCTCCATGCTCGCCCCTGACCCGGGGCGCCGCACCCGGACCGGGAGCCGCGTCGGGGGCCCGACCGGCCGGCCGGGCCCCCGACGGGGTTGCGGGCGGGTGCCCGGCGCTCCGTACTACCGGCGGGTGATCTTCTCGAAGCGGGCCTTCATGCCCCAGGCGGTGACCCGCCAGAGGGCCTCCACCACGATGTTCCGGCTCATCTTCGAGGCACCGTGCTCCCGCTCCACGAAGGTGATCGGGACCTCGGCGACCTTGAAGCCGCTCTTGACGGCGCGCCAGGCCAGGTCGACCTGGAAGCAGTACCCCTGCGAGGCGACCTCGTCCATGCCGAGGCCGAGCAGGGTCTCCTTGCGGAAGGCCCGGTAGCCGCCGGTGACGTCCTTGATCGGGACGTCCAGCATCACCCGGGAGTAGAGCGAACCGCCGCGCGAGAGCAGCAGCCGCGACTTGGGCCAGTTGACCACGGCCCCGCCCGGCACCCAGCGGGAGCCGAGCACCAGGTCGGCGCCGCGCAGTGCGGTCAGCAGCCGGCACAGCTCCTCGGGCTGGTGGGAACCGTCGGCGTCCATCTCGACCAGGACGTCGTAGCCGTGGTCGATGCCCCAGCGGAAGCCGGCCAGGTACGCCGCGCCGAGGCCCTCCTTGCCCTTGCGGTGCAGGACGTGGACGTTGCCGTCCTCGGCCGCCAGCTTGTCGGCGAGGTCGCCGGTGCCGTCGGGGCTGTTGTCGTCCGCCACCAGGACATGGACCTCGGGGACGGAGTCACGGACCCGGGAGACGATCCGCTCGACGTTCTCGGCCTCGTTGTAGGTCGGAATGATCACCAGTACCTTGCCGAGGTCGGCGAAGGTGCTCTCCTGGGGGGCAGTCACGTCTGTGCCTTTCAGTCTGGTGTGGCGTGCCGGTCATTGTGCCCTGCACGCCGGCTACCGGTGGCTGCGCACCAGCAGCGACACCGTTAGTCCGGAAACATGTCGGACCTCGGTCGGGGTGAAGACGTTCCGCAGCGCCCCGGCCTGTTCCGCCGGGAGGCCCTGGTAGGGGTCATCACCAGTGCCGATGGTAACGACCCACACGCGCGGCTCGTCCCCGATGCAGCTCGCGGGCACCGGGCACTCGCTCGGGTAGAGATCATCGGCCTGTATGGCCGACCGCTGGACGAACATCTGGTTCGGCCGTACCTCGGCCGGAAGATGGTAAGTGATGCCGGGCCCGGCCATCTGCCAGGCCTCCAGGCCACCGATCGCCACCAGGCCGTCGCCGCTTCGGTAGCCGGCCGTGACCACGGCCGTGGCGCCGCGGTAGTCGGGGGCGCCGTGCGCCCGGCCGCCGCGCTCGGCCCGCTGCACCGGCAGGCCGAGGTAGCCAGGGAGCACCACCGCGGCCGCGACCACCGCCAGCGCGAGGGCGGCCCGTGCGGTGGTGACCCACGCGGTGGTGCCCCGAGCCGTCGCGGTGCCCCGGGCGGTGACGGAGCTCCGGGCAGTGGCGGCGCCCCGGACGGCGGCCCACAGCACGTCCACGCCGCCGCCGGCCAGCGCGGCGCAGGCGGGCAGCGTGAAGAGCAGGTAGCGGTCGAGGAAGTAGGAGATCTCACCCTGCGAGGCCACCCAGACGGCCAGCACCGGCAGCACCGCGAGCAGCAACAGGTCGATCGCCGGCCGCGTGCGGCGCACCAGCGCGAACACGGCGAGCACGAGGAAGACGTGCAGCACCCGGGGGGAGGCGAACAGCAGGTCCCAGAACTGTCGCAGCGCGTTCCCGTCGGGGCGGGGCACCCAGTACAGCTGGCGGGCCGACTGCTGTTGCCCGAGCAGCATCACCGGCACCGCCGGGAGGGCTGCTGCCAGCGCGGCGCAGGGGAACTGCCACAGCAGCCTCCGGGAGCCGGGTCGCAGCGCGCGCAGCAGCACCACCGCGGCTGCCGGCACCAAGGCGCTCAGCGAGACCAGGTGCAGCAGACCGGCGACCGAGCTGCAGGCGGCGAAGGCCGCCCAGCGGGCGAACCCGGGTCGCTCCAGTGCCCGGAACAGGCACCAGACGGCGGCCGCGGTCGCGCACGCCACCAAGGCGTAGGCCCGGGTCTCCTGGGCGTACCGGGAGACGAGCGGGACCGTGGCGAACAGCAGCCCGGAGGCGAGTCCGGCCATGGAGCTGCGGAAGACCAGCCGGGCGGTCAGCGCGGTGAACGCGGCGGCGCCGGCCATCGCTAGGGCGGAGGGCAGCCGCAGGGCGGCGGGGGAGGTGCCGAAGACCTCGGTCCACAGGTGCAGCACGACGTAGTAGGCGCCGATGCTGGCGTCCACGTGGTCGAGCATGCCGAACAGCTCACCCAGTCCGCGGGTGGCGGCGCTCCAACTGGACAGCTCGTCCCGCCAGAGCTCCGGCGTACCTATCCGCCAGAGCCCCACCGCCAGCATCACCAGCGCGGGACCGAGCCAGACGCCGGCCGACCGGATGCTTCGTGGCCAATTCCCCATGAACCCAGCACACTACCTATATCGCCTGACAAGGCAGATCTCGCCTGACATGCCGCGAACTGCCGCACCGGATCGGAAGCGTCCGGTTCGAGTGCACAACGACGCAGCCGTCCCGGTGGGTGCGCACGCGCCGAAGAACGCGGAACGGGCTTCGCCCGCCCGGTCCGTGGCCGCACCCGGGAGCCGGTTCCCCGGCTCTCCCGACGGCACACTGTACCGGCAGCCACCGGCGCCGATTCTCCAGGGGGAGATCTTCGGAGGCCTCATCCGCTAGTCTGTCAGGGATCGGTCGGCCGCCCCGCTGCCACCTCGTGCCCGCGGAGCCGCGCGGCCCGAGCACGCAGTCCCCGGGCGCAACCGCCCGTCGGCCTCAGTAGCTCAGGGGATAGAGCACGGCTCTCCTAAAGCCGGTGTCGCAGGTTCGAATCCTGCCTGGGGCACACCGCCGTCCGCGGCGCAGAACGTCGCAAAGGGCCAGCCCACGAGGGAGATCCTCGAAAGCTGGCCCTTCGTCATTGCTGCGGCAGGCGGGGCGGCCAGTCGGGCTGCGCCACACCCGTGCCAGATGGGTCCGGCGGCACTTGCCCGCCGAGCGCCTGGCGGACGGCCTCGCCCACCCGGTCGGCGACCAACCGATCGCGCTCGCTGGTCATGTGCTGGTGGATCAACGCGGCCCGGGTGGTGCTGTGTCCCACCCTGGTCATCAGCTCCCGCGTGCTGGCTCGGTCCGGGAGGCGGGGCTGTTGCCGGTGTGCCGGAGATCGTGCACATGCACCTCCACCGGGATGCGAGCCGGAGCGGCTCTCGCGGCTCCAGGTTCTCCGGGTGACCGCGGGGGAGGGACTCGACCCGAATCCCTCCCCCGCAGCCCGGTGTCCTACTTCTTGTGCGGGTCGTAGTGCTTGCCGATCTGGGTGATGACTGCGCCGATCGTCGCCTTGACGATCGTGTCATTGTGCTTGTCGGCCGCGTCGATGAACCGCTCCACAGCGTTGCCCACCGGCTCCATCACCTTTTCCATGGTCTCCTCCGCATCCCGCCCCCGAAGGGCCGCGACCCCTCCGGCCGCGACGGCGACGGGAAGGGCCATCATCATCGCTCCCATGCCGACGAAGCCGGCGGCCCAGCCCGAGACCGTCTTGGGGTTTCCGTCGGCTTCTCTTTTGACGATTTCCGACATGTCCGTCTCCACTCCCCTGGTAGTGACAGAGCGCGTCCGCTCCGTTACTCATTCTGAGAGTCGCGTAGCCGCAGGACCAGGTTTCACCCCCCCTGGTCATTCCCTGACCTGAACGTCCGCCTCTGGGTGGATTGACAGCCTGATTTTCCAGTGAACGGCATGCGGGGCCAGGGCAGCGGGGCTGGTCGCGGCGGGCGAGGCCTCGGCCGGGGCCGCTGGCCATTCGTCAGATCGCACTGCCCCCACCATGGCGGTGCAGGTCAGGGACGGTGAGTGACAACTGTTACTCCTGAAGCCGGTGTCGCAGGTTCGAATCGCGAGGTGGTGAACGGGCGTCACGGGGCGCGGTGCTCGGGTTGCCGGGTGCCTGGGAAGCTGGGCGGTGGACAGTATGCAGATGGGTCGACGGGGGAGTGGGTATGGGGGACGGGGCGGTCGAGTTGGTCGTGTTCGACTGCGACGGGGTGCTGGTCGACAGTGAGCCGATCGCGGTGCGGGTGCACGTCGCGTTGGGGGCCGAGTTCGGGTGGCCGCTGGGCGCGGACGAGGTGGTGGAGGAGTTCGTCGGGCGATCCACCGCGTCGATCGGGGAGAAGATCGCCGCCAGGTTGGGCGCGGATGTCGCGGTGGCCTGGGGTGAGCGGTTCGGCGAGCTGCACCGGGTGGCCGTGGATGCGGAACTGGCCGCCGTGGACGGCATCGTGGTGGCGCTGGACGCCCTCGACGGGCTCGGGGTGCGGTACTGCGTGGCCTCCAGCGGCAGCCACGCGAAGATGCGGCACACCTTGGGCCGCACCGGCCTGTACGAGCGCTTCGCGGGCCGGATCTTCAGCGCCACCGAGGTCGCCCGCGGCAAGCCGGCGCCCGACCTGTTCCTGTACGCCGCCGAGCGGATGGGGGCCGAGCCCGGCCGGTGCGGGGTGGTCGAGGACAGCCGTCCCGGCGTCGAGGCGGCCCGGGCCGCCGGGATGCGGTCCTTCGGCTACGCCGGCGGCGTCACCCCGGCCGAACGGCTGGTCGGCCCCGGGACGGTGGTGTTCGAGGACATGCGCGGGCTCCCGGAGCTGCTGGCCGGCACCTGAGGCGGGGCATCCGCCCTGGGCGCTGCCGGGCCGTTGACCGCGAAGGCGTGCAGCCAGGTGAGATCGCGGTGGCCCGGGCCGTACCGCTCGCGCTCGTTGGCCCGCTCGACGGCGAGCACGGTGAAGCCCGCCGCCTGGAGCAGGGCGTGCACGCCCGCCGCGTTCTGGTAGTTGAAGAACCGGACGCCGTCACTGCTGAACGGCTCCACCACCTCCTCGGCGCCCTCGCCCTCCTTGAAGCTCACGAAGAGCGCGCCGCCGGGCACCAGGACCCGGGCGAACTCCCGGAGGGCGAGGGCGATGTGCTCGTCCTTGAGGTGGAGCAGGGTGGCCTGGCACCAGATCCCGGCGTGCGAGGCGTCCGGCAGCCGGAGCGCGCAGACGTCCAGCTGCTCGAAGGCGAGACGGGGGTGGAGTTCGCGGGCCCGGGCGACGAAGGAGGGCGAGAGATCGCCGCCCAGGACGTCGAGCCCGCGCGCGGCCAACAGCGCCGTGTCGCGGCCGAAGGCGCAGCCCGCGTCCAGCACCGGACCGCCCGGCGGCGACGCCAGCAGCGCCACGAAGCGGTCCAGCTCCTGGCCGGGGTGCATGGCGCCGGTCGCCCGCTCGTACTTCGCCAGGCCGTTCTCGTACGCGGCCATCGTCCGTGCCAGGTAGTCGAACACCGGCCGCCGCCCGCTCAGCGGCGGTGGCGGCCGCCGGCCGCCGTCGTGGCCGGCTCGGGGTAGGGGATCCGCAGCTTGCGGGCCAGCGGGGCCACGGCGGCGCCGGCACCGAGCGGGCGGGCCAGCACGAAGAGCGAGAGCAGTACGGCCGCCGAGCCGGCCATCAGGCCCGCGAAGTTGCCGAAGACGCCCGGTCCGAACCAGGCGGCGATCCAGTGCGCGGCCACCGCGCCCGGCACGCAGGCCAGCAGGATCGCCAGGTGCAGGGTGATCACCCGGCCGCCCTCCAGGCCGCTGGTGGGCTTGGCGCGGCGGGTACCGAGGGTGAGCGTCGCGTCCGGGCCGGCCTGCGCCGGGACGGCCGGTGGCGGCGGTGCCTGCCGCAACCGGCGGCCGAGCGCCCAGCCGGTGAGCGCGACGCTGAGGATGCAGGCGACGGTCTGCGCCGCGGCCATGCCGATGATGATCCAGCGCGGGTCGAGCAGCCAGTACGCGACACCGGAGAGCCCGGCGTTGGTCAGCGTGGTCGCCACCGTCAGCCAGAACGGGGTGCGGGCGTCGCCCATCGCGTAGAAGCCGCGGGCCAGCGCGTACTGGGCGCAGAAGGCGGGCAACCCGATCGCGAACGCGATCAGCACCTGGGCGATCACCCACGAGTCCGCGGGGGTGGTCTTGCCGTGCTGGTAGGCGAGCGCGGTGATCTGGGTGGCCAGGGTCACGAACAGCACGGTGACCGGGATGATCATCGCGGCCGAGGACCGCAGCATGCCGCCCAGGTCGGCGCCGATCTGGCTGTAGCGGCCGGCGGTGGCGGCCCGGGACATCCCGGGTAGCAGCGCGGTCACCAGCGAGATGGTGATCACGCCCTGCGGGACGACGAAGAGCTGGTAGGCGTTGGTGTAGGCGAAGTTGCCCAGACCCATCGGCAGGTGGGCGTGCTCGGCGAGGTCGCCGGCCCGGGCGCTGAGCTGGCTGATCACCGCGAAGGACAGCTGGGTGACGGCGACCAGGGCCAGCGCCCAGGCGGCCGCCCGGAGCGGCCTGCCCAGCCCCGCTCCGCGCCAGTCGAAGCGCGGGTGCCAGCGGAAGCCGGAGCTGCGCAGCGAGGGGAGCAGGCCGACGGCCTGCACGACGATGCCCAGGGTGCTGCCGAGGCCGAGCAGCAGCACGTCGCCGGTGGTCACGGCGTCCACGGTCTTCGCGTTGGAGCCGATCACCATGTAGAGGCCGAAGACCGCGATGGCCACCACGTTGTTCAGCACCGGGGTCCACATCATCGCGCCGAACCGGTCGCGGGAGTTGAGCACCTGGCCGAACAGGGTGAAGACGCCGTAGAAGAAGATCTGCGGGAGGCAGAACCGGGCGAAGGCGATGGTCAGGTCGCGCTTCACGCCCGGCGGGTACCCCGAGTAGGCGTCCACGATCAGCGGGGACGCGCACCAGGCGGCGACGGTCAGGACGATCAGGGCGACGCCGCAGATGGTCAGCAGCCGGTCGGTGTAGGCGACGCCGCCGTCCTTGTGCGTCTGCGCGGCGTGGACCAGCTCGGGGACGAACACCGAGGCCAGGACGCCGCCCATGAGCATCATGTAGACGACGTTGGGCAGCGAGTTGGCGATGTTGAACGAGTCGCCGAGGCCTGCGGAGCCGAGCGCGGCGACGATCATCGCGCTGCGGACGAAGCCGAGCGAGCGGGAGGCCATCGTCCCCAGCGCCATGATCAGGCCGTTGCGGCCTGCCGAGGGCGCCGGCTTCCCGGCGGCCGGGGCCTGAGCCGGGGCCTGGGTCTGCGCGGGTGCCTGGCCCGGGATCGCGGGCGGCCCGGGGGGCATCGGCGGGGCGCCGGGGGAGGGCTGCAGGGGGATCCGCAGGGCCATGGTGGGCGGGTCGATGGACGCGTTCGGGTCGGAGGACCCGTCCGTCGTGTGCATGGTCATCAGACCCCCGTCACTCGGTGCCTGGGAAGCGGCGCTGCGGAGCGATTCCGCCACGCCCGTCCGGCGAAACGTCGGTGTACGGAGTCGACCTGTCGGACAAGGCCGGCCTGGTCCTGTACGGAACCGGGCCTCCCCGTGCCGGACGCGGAGGGCGACCCGGCCGGAGAAGTCTGCCTCAATTCGGCACCCGCTGGGGAGCCGGGTGTCGCGGGTGACGAGCACCACTGAGGCGGCGGCTCCGCGGAGTTGAGCAGCGGGTGCGCAGGATTGGCGACGATTTGCCCGTTATGGGGTGAAATGTAGTGGCGCGCCGGGAAGTCAACGGCTTGCTGGACCACGCTCCGAGCTCCTCCCCGGGTTGCCACTGCATCGATGTGATCTTCCTCACCGCCCGTCAGGACTCCTCGTCCGGTGGATCCTCCTCGATCGGACGCGTCGCCCCTTCGGGTATCAGGACGCGCTGCACCCGGGGTCGGGTTCGCCGGTCGAGCCGCCAGGAGTCCCGCAGCAGCGCGCCGGGGTGCCAGAGTTCGAGCCCCGCCGTCACGCCGGCCAGGACGGCGGCGGCGCCGAGCCAGCCGGCCAGGACGTCGCTCGGCCAGGAGAGGCCGAGCGCGATCCCGCTCCAGCCGACCGCCAGTGCCAGCGCTGCGGCGAGGCCGCAGGCGGCGGCCCGCCCGGCGCGGTTCGCCCGTGGCCACAGGAGCGCGGTGAGCGCGGCGCAGGTGATCAGCGAGGCCATCGCCGGCCCGGACGGGAAGGAGGACCCCGCGGCGCGGGTGACCGGGTCGGGGAAGTGCGGCCGCGGGCGGTCGACCAGGAGCTGGGTCGACCGGGCCGCCAGCCACCCGGTCAGCGCCAGCGCCGCGGCCCAGCCGGCCAGGGTTCGGGTGCCCAGGCGCAGCAGCCAGACGGCCACGAGCAGCAGCAGGGCGCGCATGGTGACCGGGCCGCCCAGCTCGGCCAAGGTCCGGATCGCTGCGGTCGAGACGGTGTGGCGGCGGGCGATCGGGTGCAGCGCACTCACCGTGGTGTGGTCGAGGCGGGCCAGTGGGCCCCAGTTGCCCAGGACCAGAGCGAGCAGCACGGCGAAGAATGCGGCGGCTCCGACCGCCACCGCGGCACATTCGGCGTGGTGGCGACGTTGTCTCTGGTGGAGGTCGTCGATCGGCTGCTGCATGGCTGTCACCTTCCCGGTGGGACGGCGTTCCCGATGCCTGGTGAATCCCGATTCGGCATCTTTTGTGTCGAGTTGCCGCAGATTCGGCGATCGCATGGCGTGCACCATCGATCACGCTGCGTGCGGGATCGAGGGCAAAATGAGCAGGATACTCCATGGCGGAGGAAACTCTGAGGGAGTTGGGAATGTTGTCCGATTTCTGTGCGTTGGATCGTTACGTGTGAGCCTCGGTGAGGCCCGCACCTCTTCGAGCCCGTGGATCTCCCCGGGGATCCTTCGTGGATCCCGCTGTACCGGTCCGCACCGGATCGGCACAGCCGCAGGCAGACCCGGCAACACCAGCAAGGGAGCAAGCATGGCCACCCGTGCCGTCGTTCGCGACAGGGCCGACCGGACTCGCTCGGCCCGCCCGACCAACTTCGAGGCCGACCGCGACCTTGTCGGCATGTACCTGGACGAGATCGCCAGGACGCCCCTGCTCGACGCCGCCGAGGAGGTCGAACTCTCGCTCCGGATCGAGGCCGGCGTCTACGCGCAGCACCTGCTGGAAGAGGAGACCCTCCCCAAGGGCGTGCGGCGGGAGGAGCTGGAGTTCATAGCCGACGACGCCGAGCGTGCCAAGGACGTCTTCATCCGCTCCAATCTGCGACTCGTGGTCGCGGTGGCCCGGCGCTACCCGCGCAGCGGCCTGCCCCTGCTGGACCTGATCCAGGAGGGCAACGCGGGCCTGGTCCGGGCGGTCGAGAAGTTCGACTACTCGAAGGGCTTCAAGTTCTCCACCTATGCGACGTGGTGGATCCGGCAGGCGATCACCCGGTCGATCGCCGACCAGTCGCGGACGATCCGGCTGCCCGTGCACCTGGTCGAGGAGCTCGGGCGGATCCGCCGGGTCCAGCGCGAGAAGGCCAAGGAGCTCGGCCGTGAGCCGGAGCCGGCCGAGATCGGCGCCGAGCTGGACATCAGCGAGCAGCGGGTGAAGGACGTGCTGGACTGGGCGCGTGACCCGGTCAGCCTGAACATGTCGGTCGACGACGAGGGCGAGACCCAGTTCGGCGACCTGGTGGAGGACACCGGAGCGGTCTCCCCCGAGGACGCCGTGATGGTCATGCTCCGCCGCGAGGAGCTGGACACCCTGATCGACCGGCTGGACGACCGGACGGCCTCGATCATCCGCTCCCGCTACGGGATGGAGGACGGCCGCGAGCGCACGCTCACCGAGGTCGGCAAGCAGCACGGGCTGACCCGCGAGCGGATCCGGCAGATCGAGAAGCACGCGCTGGCGGAGCTGAAGAAGATCGCCGACCACGCCGGCTTCGAGGCAGCCTGACGCAGGCGGTGACGCGGGCGGACGGGAACGGTTGGACCCACCGGCCCCGGTACGGCTTCGGCCGTGCCGGGGCCGCCGTCGTGCGGCCTAGGCTGGTGGTGGGTCGACGGTGGTCGGACGGTGGCGGGCAGGACAGGAACAGCGGGAGGCGAGGCGGCATGAGCGGGCCGAGCGAGCAGGACGGCGGGAACGGCCGCGACGGTGACCAGGACGGGACCGGCGCACCGGCGAACGGGGGGAAGGCACGGAAGCCCGCTGGGCTGGTCTTCGGCGACCCCCTGGACCGGCAGACCAGCGACGACACCGACCAGGGCTGGGGCGAGCGCCCGCGCGGCGGGGAGAGCGGTGGACGCGGACTGGACTGGTACCTGAGCCAGCGGCCGCCCCACCACGGCGACTGAGCGCCGCCGGGGGCCGGGCGGGAGCCGAGCGCCCTCAGTGCCCGGTGGTGCAGCGCGCCTCGCCGACCACCCCGGAGATGCCCGGACCGGCCTGGGGCGGCGGCTCACCACCCCGCAGCACCCCTGAGGTCAGCGCCACCGCCGTGAGCACGCCGGCCAGCAGCAGCCCGGGCCGGTGCCGGACCGCCTGCCGGAGCCGATGGCGGCCACCGCCACCGCGCCGGATCGGGGTGAAGTAGGGGACTTCCTGCCGCGGCGGCACGGCGGGAGCGGGGAGCGGGGCGGAGTGGGCAGCCGTGGTCATGGTCGGAGCACCGCCTTCGGGTCGGGTCGAACGGGCCCGGTGGGACCCGCGGGACCCAGCCTCCGCCGACCCGGCGATCCCCGGAATGACCCCCGCAGATCCTGTGGAAAACCCGGCCCTGTGGACAACCCGGCTACCTCGCCAGGGTGAACAGGCCCCCAGCGGTTGACGCCCACCCCGCCGCACCTACCCCCGCACACCCCGCCCGGGCACCCCGCCCGGGCACCCCGCCCGGGCACCCCGCCCGGGCACCCCGCCCGGGCACCCCGCCCGGGCACCCCGCCCGGGCACCCCGCCCGGGCACGCCGAAGGCCCGGCGACACCGCCTGAGCGGTGCCACCGGGCCTCGGTGCGTACGAACGTGCGTGCGCGGCCTCGGTACGGCCTGCGGTCGCCCCGCCTCAGCTCGCGGCCGGCGCGGACGCCGTCGTCGACGAGGAGGACGAGGAGCCGGAGGAGCTCGCGGCGGGCGTCGAGGACGTCGACGAGCCGGTGGACGAGGAGCTGGACGCCCCCGGGGTCACCGAGCTGCTGGACGAGGAGCGGCTGTCGGTCCGGTAGAACCCCGAGCCCTTGAAGACCACACCCACGGCCGAGAAGACCTTGCGGAGCTTCCCCTGGCACTCGGGGCACGTGGTCAGCGCATCGTCGGTGAACTTCTGCACCGCCTCCAGGCCGGTCCCGCACTCGGTGCACTGGTACTGGTACGTGGGCACTTGCTCTTCCTCCTGCACTTCCCTCTGGCACTCGGGCCTGATGAGTGCTAACGGTGTCCAATGATGCGGTATTCCGTGGGCCGAGTCCAGCGCTCCCGGTGTGATCCGGGTGTCAGATGACCACCGGACCCGGAAGCCAGGCCCGAACCGGGCCGGAACCGGACCGCAAACCGGCCCCGCAAACCGGACGCAAACCGCCCCGGCAAACCGGCCCGGCAAACCGGACCAAGCCCGGAGCCCTCAGCCCTCGGCGGTCGCGATCTGCGCCCCCGCCGGGACCGTCCCCGCACCCCGTGCGACCGTCCGGCTGCGCGCCCCGGGTGCCACCAGCAGCCCCCGCAGCGACACCAGCGCGATCAGCCCGAGCCCGGAGCCGGCCAGCGCCACCAGGAACCCGGCGGAGGGACCGCGCTGGTCGATCAGCTGCCCGGCGACGGTCTGCCCGACCGCCAGGCCGAGCCCGATCGCACCGGTCAGCCAGGTGAACGCCTCGGTCTTGGCGCCGTCGGCGACCAGCGTCTCGACCAGGGTGTACCCGGTGATCAGGGTCGGCGCGATGGCCAGGCCGCAGCACAGTCCGGCCACGGTCAGCGACGTCAGGCTGGGCATCGCCCACAGCGTGGAGCAGCCGATCACCAGCAGCGCGTAGCTGAACAGCATCCGCTGCCGGGCCGAGCGCTTCCAGCCGATCAGGCCGTAGAGCACCCCGGCGACCATCGAGCCGCCGGCGAAGATCCCGTAGACGGTGCCGCTGGCGCCGCCGCGGCCGACCGACTCGGTGAACGCGGTGACCGAGACCTGCATGGCGCCGAAGACGGCGCCCACGCCCAGGAAGGAGCCGGCCAGCAGCCGGACACCGGGGGAGGCCAGGGCGGAGACCCGCTGCGCGCCCTCGACCCGGGGGTGCCGGGCGGGGGCGGTGCGGCGCTGGGCGGCGAACGCGAGCCCGCCGAGCACGGTGAGCGTGGCTTCGGCGATCAGGCCGGCCGCCGGGCTGACCTGGGTGGCGATGGCGGTGGCCAGCACCGGGCCGATCACGAAGGTGAACTCGTCGGTGACCGATTCGAACGCGAAGGCCGTGTTCAGCATGGCCGGCCGATCGGACAGCCGTCCGACCCAGCGGGCCCGGACCATCGCGCCGATCTGCGGCACGCTGGCGCCGGCCGGGGCGGCGGCCAGGAACAGGCTCCAGACCGGGGCGTGGCCGAGGGCCAGCGCGATCAGGGCGCCGACCGACAGCGCGTGCACGGCGACGCTCGGCAGCAGTACGGCGGCCTGGCCGTAGCGGTCGGCGAGCCGGCCGGTCTGCGGGCCGACCAGGGCCTGCGCGACCGCGGCGACCGCCGCGACGGCGCCGGCCACGCCGTAGGAGCCGTTGGTCTCGATGACCAGCAGCATGATGCCCAGGCTGAGCATCGCGTAGGGGAGCCGGGCGGCGAACGCCGGCGCCAGGAACGTCCAGGCGCCCGGGGTGCGCAGCAGCGCCCCGTATCCGGCGCGGGCAGGGGCGGTGGGGCTGTCGACCGTTCGGCGGGCCGTCACGGTCGGTCCTTCCTGCTGCCTGGTAGCGCGGCAAGGGCAGGGAGAGCCCCGACGGCGCCGAGAGTCGTCCTCTCGCGCGTCGACCGGGGTAGATACCGGGTCCGTCCGGCCGTTTCGTGGAAGCGGGGGCCGGTTGAGGCAGTTCGTGCGGACCGCGGCCGCCGAGCGGTCGCGCCAACTCTGCATCAGGCAGATGTTGCGGGTGGTTCAGTGTTTCAACGCTTATACACCTTCATACTAGCCGGTCCCGGCCGCCCCTACCTGGCAACGGAAGGTGAACAGCAGCACACGTCCGCCCATCGGGCACGAACGGCCGCGACCCCGCAACGACCCCCGATCCACAGGTCCCGATCCAGGGGCCCCGATCCACGGCCCCCGATCCACCGCCCCGGGCTACCGGCGCCCTTCCAGCCAGCCCGCCAGCTTGCCGCCGCGGTCGACCGCGCGCAGCCGGCGCTCCGCGGCCTCGCCGACCTCCTCGGTGGTGACCACCAGCAGTTCGTCGCCGGCCCGCAGCACGGTCGCCCGGTCGGGGACGAAGCTCGACCCGTCGCGCACCACGAGGGTGACCGCCGCGCCCTTGGGCAGCCGGAGCTCGCCCACCTCGACGCCGGACATCCGGGAGCCGTCCGCCAGCGAGACCGAGAGCAGCCGGCCGTGCAGCTTCTCCAGCGGCGCCGACTCGATGCCCAGGTCCTGGCCGAGCGCGCCCTCGCCGATCCGCAGCTTGCGGGCGACCAGCGGCAGGGTCGGCCCCTGGAGCAGGGTGAAGACCACGACCAGGATGAAGACGACGTTGAACAGTTCCTCGGCCTCGGGCACCTCGGCGACCAGCGGGATGGTGGCGAGCACGATGGGCACCGCGCCGCGCAGGCCCGCCCAGCTCAGCAGGGCCTGCTCGCGCCAGGGCAGCCGGAACGGGGTCATGGTGGCGAACACCGAGGCCGGCCGGGCGATGAAGACCAGCACCGCGCCGACCACCAGCGCCGGCACGATCGCCGACCCCATCGTCTCCGGCGTGACCAGCAGGCCGAGCACCACGAACATGCCGATCTGCCCGATCCAGGCCAGCCCGTCGGCGAAGCCGCGGACCGCCGGTCCGTGCGGGAGCTTGCTGTTCCCGAGGATCACCGAGGCCACGTACACGGCGAGGAAGCCCGAGCCGTGCAGCAGCGCGCCGCCGGCGTACGCGAGGACCGCCAGCGCCAGCACGGCGATCGGGTACAGGCCGGAGGAGGGCAGGGCGACGTGCTTGATCCCGTACGCGCCGATCCGGCCGACCGCGTAGCCGACGGCGGCGCCGATCGCGAGCTCGGCGAGGATGGTGCCGACCAGGACGTACCAGGGGTCGAGCGGGCCGGAGGTGGCGAAGGCGACCACCAGGATCACCACGGGGGCGTCGTTGAAGCCGGACTCGGCCTCCAGCAGGCCGGTCAGCCGCTCGGGCAGCGGCACCATCCGCAGCACCGAGAAGACCGCCGCGGCGTCGGTGGAGGAGACCACGGCGCCGAGCAGCATGCTGGTCCGCCAGTCCAGGCCGACCAGCAGGTGCGCGCCGGCGGCGGTGACGAAGACGCTGACCGCGACGCCGACGGTGGCCAGCACGGTGGCGGCGGGCATCACCGGACGTATCGACTTCCAGTTGGTCTTCAGACCGCCCTCGGCCAGGATCACCACCAGGGCGGCATAGCCGAGGACCTGCGTGAGTTCCGCGTTGTTGAAGCTGACGCCGAGGCCGTTCTGGCCCAGCGCGACGCCGATGCCGAGGTAGATCAACAGGCTGGGAAGGCCGGATCGGGTGGAGAACCGCACGGCGACCACCGCGACCAGCAGGATCACGGAGTCTTCGAGCAGGAACTGGTTCAGCTGGTCGACGGTCACGCAGGAGCACCTCGGCGTAGTGAGGGGGCAGCTGATGAATCGTTACTCAGTCTAACATTTTACCTGATCTTTGATCTCGGATTTACGCCGCCCTGCCAGGTAGGGTCCCCAGGACCCCACCGTGGGCCTCCCCCGTGTTCGTGCGCCACCTGAGTCGCCCTAATGTGGTGACCTGTCACGGCCGCAAACTCCCCAGCCAAGGATCCGGATGTCCCGCTCGAAGAAGTTCCGGCGCGCTCGCCTGATCGTGCTCGTGCTGGCCGTGCTGCTGGTCGGCGCCGTGGCCGGCGGCGGCTACTGGGGGGTGCGCACCGTCCGCGCCTCCTACCCCGTCGTCGAGGGCACCGTGAAGGTCGCCGGGATGTCGGCCCCGGTCGACGTCAAGCGGGACGCCAACGGCATCCCGCAGCTCTACGCGGACACCGACGCCGACCTGTTCCGGGCCCAGGGCTACGTCCAGGCCCAGGACCGGTTCTGGGAGATGGACGTCCGGCGCCACATCACCGCCGGGCGGCTGTCCGAGATGTTCGGTTCGGGCCAGGTGGAGACCGATGGCTTCCTGCGGACCATGGGCTGGCGCCAGGTCGCGCAGCAGGAGTACGACACCAAGCTGTCCGAGAGCACCAAGAAGAACCTCCAGGCCTACGCGGACGGCGTGAACGCCTGGCTCCAGGAGCACCCGGGGGGCGCGGACGCCTCCCTCGAGTACGCCCTGCTCGGCGCCGTGAACGGCGACTACAAGCCGGAGAAGTGGGACCCGGTCGACTCGGTGGCCTGGCTGAAGGCGATGGCCTGGAACCTCTCCGGCAACATGCAGGAGGAGATCGACCGCGCGCTGCTCTCGCAGAACTTCGACCCGGACCAGGTCAACCAGCTCTACCCGGACTACCCGTACGCCCGCAACGGCACGATCGTGAAGACCGGCACCGTCGCCGCCGACGGCAGCTTCAAGCCGGCCGACGGCGCCGCCGCGCCGACCGGTGCCACCACCCAGGCCAGGGCCGCGACCGACGCCCTGCTGCAGGGCATCTCGGACAAGATCACCGCGATGCCGCAGCTGCTCGGCCGGCAGGGCCAGGGCATCGGCTCCAACTCCTGGGTGGTCGACGGCAAGCACACCACCACCGGCAAGCCGCTGCTGGCCAACGACCCGCACCTGGGCCCCGGCATGCCGTCCGTCTGGTACCAGATGGGCCTGCACTGCCGGACGGTGAGCCCGACCTGCAACTACGACACCGCGGGCTTCACCTTCTCCGGCATGCCCGGCGTGGTGATCGGCCACAACAAGGACATCTCCTGGGGCTTCACCAACCTCGGCGCCGACGTCACCGACCTCTACCTGGAGAAGGTCACCGGCCCGGACACCTACCTGGTGGACGGCAAGGAGAAGAAGCTCCAGACCCGCAAGGAGACCATCAAGGTCGCCGGCGGCGAGGACCGGACGATCACCGTGCGCACCACCCAGGAGGGGCTGCCGCTGATCTCCGATCAGAGCACCGAGCAGCAGCACGTCGGCCAGTACGCCCCGGTGGGCAACGCCGCCCCGGACCGCGCGACCGGCTACGGCGTGGCGCTGCAGTGGACGGCGCTGGTCCCCGGCCAGACCATGGACGCCGTCTTCAAGCTGGACCAGGCGACCGGCTGGGCCGACTTCCAGGCCGCCGCCGCCGACTTCGCCGTCCCCGCGCAGAACCTGATCTACGCCGACACCAAGGGCAACATCGGCTACCAGGCGCCCGGCATGATCCCGCAGCGGACGAAGGGCGACGGCACCTACCCGGCCCCGGGCTGGGACTCCTCCTACGGCTGGAAGAAGGACTTCATCCCCTTCAAGGCCCTGCCGTACAGCTTCAACCCCGCCTCCGGCTACATCGTCACCGCCAACCAGGCCGTGATCGACCCGGCCGGCTACAAGTACCTGCTGACCAAGGACTGGGAGTACGGCACCCGGGCCAAGGAGATCTCCGACCAGATCGACTCCCGCCTGAAGAACGGCGGCAAGATCTCCCCGACCGACATGCAGGCCATCCAGCTGGACAACACCAGCGTGATGGCGCAGACCCTGGTCCCGCTGCTGCTCAAGGTCAAGATCGACGACCCCTACGTGCGCGAGGCCCAGGACCTGCTCAAGGACTGGAACTTCCACCAGGACGCCGACTCGGCCGCGGCCGCGTACTACAACGGCGTCTGGCGCCAGCTGCTCACCCTGGCCTTCGGGCAGAAGTTCCCGGCCGGCCTGCGGGCCGAGGGGGACTGCCTGCTGGTCCGGCAGAAGCGGGACGCCACGCTGCCCGAGGGCGCCGTCGGCAACACCACCCAGGCCGTCACGGAGTGCGGCACCCGCAAGGCCTCGGCCGCGCAGCCGGACGGCGGCGACCGCTGGACCGAGGTGGTCCGCCAGATGCTCACCAAGCCCGACAACGCCTGGTGGGACTACATCGACTCCAACCACAGCCAGCAGCACGGCCTGGACGGCCTGCTCGGCGAGGCCATGAAGGACGCCCGCCAGGACCTCACCGCGCAGCTGGGCAAGGACATAACGACCTGGAGCTGGGGCCGGCTGCACACGCTGACCCTCCAGGAGCAGACGCTCGGCACCGACAACTCCTCGATCGCCTCCGGGCTGGTCCACCGGTTGCTCAACCGGGGGCCGTACCAGCTCTCCGGCGGCACCGCGGCGGTCGACGCGGCGGGCTGGAACGCGGCGGCCGGGTACCAGGTGGACTGGATCCCGTCGATGCGGATGGTGGTCGACCTGAGCGACTTCGACGCCTCGCAGTGGATCAACGTCGGCGGCGCCTCGGGCCACGCCTTCCACCCGAACTACAACGACCAGACCCAGCTCTGGGTCGACGGCAAGATGCTGACCTGGGCCTACAGCTCGGACGCCGTGGGCAAGGCGGCCAAGCACACGATGACCCTGCTGCCGGGCTGATCCGGCGGTGGCCAGGGCCGGTCGTCCCCGACGGGGGCGGCCGGCCTTCGCCGTTCCCGGACCTTCGCCGTTCCCGGGCCACGCCGCCCGTGGGCGCCCCGTCAGCGCCCGTCAGCCCCACCAGCCCCGTCAGCCGCCGAAGCGGACCACCCCCGACGGGGTGACCACCGCCCGCACCGGCAGGTCGTGCGGCTCGGCCGGCACCTCGGCCAGCAGCTCGTGGTCGTACAGCAGGGTGGCCAGCTCCGGCTCGGCCCCGGCCGCGGCGAGCCGAGCGAGCACCCGGTCGTACGAGCCGCCGCCGCGCCCGAGCCGGATGCCCCGGCGGTCCACCGCCAGCCCCGGCAGCAGCACCAGGGCGGCCGAGCACACCGCCGCCGGGCCGAGCCGCGGGCCGGTCGGCTCCAGCAGCCCGCGGGCGGCCGGGGCCAGCTCCGCGCGGCCGGTGTGGCGCGCCCAGTCCAGGTCGTTGTCGGGCAGCAGCACCGGCAGCAGCACCCGGACCCCGCGGGCCAGCAGCGCGTCCAGCAGCGGCCCCGTCCCCGGCTCGGCGCCGATCGACACGTACGCCGCCACCGTGGCACCCGGCCCCGCCAGCTCCCCGGCGTGCCCGGCCAGCGCCCCGGCGGCGGCCTCGCGCTGCGCGGGGGTCAGTGCCCGCCGCCGGTCCAGCAGCCGTGACCTCAGCTCGGCCTTGTCGTTGGACAAAGGATTGGCAGTCAAGAGATCTCCACAGCTCGGCGCCGGCACGGTGTGCAGAGCCTGACACGCGGAAGGCCGCCGATGTCCACCCCGCTCCTGGTAGAGGCCCTGGTGCCGATCGGCGCGGCCGCGCTGGCGGCCGCCGGCTGGTGCGGGCTGCGGCTGCGGCGGAGCACCGCGCAGGCGGCGGCCCGGGAGGCCGAGCTGGGCCGGCGGGTGGCCGAACTGGAACAGGAGTGCTCCGAGTTGCAGCGCACCGCGGCCTGCGACCCGCTCACCGGGGTGTGGAACTACCGGCACCTGCAGCTCACCCTGGACCGCGAGATCGAGCGCTCCCGCCGGGCCGAGCAGGGCGAGGGCCGGCCGCGCCCGCTGGCGCTGCTGATGCTGGAGATCGCCGGCTTCGAGGCGATCGTGGCCGAGCACGGTCGCGGCCGGGGCAACGCCATCCTGCGCGACCTGGTGCAGCGGTTGAGCATCGAGATCCGTCGCTCGGACACCCTGGGCCGGTACGGCGGCGAGGAGTTCCTGATCCTGCTGCCGGACACCGGGGCGAAGGGCGCCGTCCAGGTCGCCGAGCGGCTCTGCTGGGCGGTGCGCCGCCACCAGTTGCTGGACTGGTCACCGGCCGGCCCCGCCCCGCGCCGCTCGGCCGGGGGCAACGGGCTCACCGCCGCCATCGGCATCTCGGTGCTCCCCGAGGACGGCGGGCACGCGGCGCTGCTGCTGCGGGCCGCCGACCGGGCGCTGGGCGAGGCCCGCGCCGCGGGGGGCGACCGCTGGCACGGCGGCGAGCGGCCCGCCGCCGACGGCCTGGGGCCGGCCGCCCTGCCGCCGGGAGGCGCGGGGCCGGTCACCACCCCCGACGGGCCCGGGGCCACGACCGCCGCCGTCAACGGAACGGTCGCCCACGAAGGGGTTGCCCGCGAAGGAGCCGGCCGACCCCGTGCCGGCCGCCGCGAGGACCCGTCGGCACGCGCTGTCGACGTGCCCGCCTCACAACCGTCCCGCAGCCCTCACTTGGTGGTTCCGGAGGCGTCGGGCACGGCGGGTAGTGTGTCCACCTGCGCGGGCAAGGCCTCCGACGCCCCTGCCCGTCCTTCCCGGGTCACCGCCACGGAGACCGCGCGGGATACGGTTTCATAGTCGGTTCACATCACTCTCAGCTGGGCGCCAGCACGCCTTAGTAAGGTCACCGCATGACGAAGACGAACGCCCGCACCCCCGTCACCAAGGCTGTCGTGCCCGCAGCCGGGTTGGGGACCCGGTTCCTGCCGGCGACCAAGGCGACTCCCAAGGAGATGCTGCCGGTCGTCGACAAGCCCGCCATCCAGTACGTCGTCGAAGAGGCCTCCGCAGCCGGGCTCTCCGACATACTGATGGTCACCGGACGCAACAAGCGGGCGCTGGAGGACCACTTCGACCGGGCGTACGAGCTCGAGGAGTTGCTCACCCGCAAGGGCGACCACGACCGCCTGCGCCGGGTCCAGGAGTCGGTCCAGCTCGCCAACATGCACTACGTCCGCCAGGGCGACCCCAAGGGCCTCGGCCACGCCGTCCTGGTCGCCGAACAGCACGTCGCGGGCCAGCCGTTCGCCGTCCTGCTCGGTGACGACCTGATCGACCCGCGCGACCCGCTGCTCGCCCGCATGATCGAGGTCCAGCAGGAACTCGGCGGCTCCGTGGTCGCGCTGATGGAGGTCGACCCGGCCCAGATCCACCTCTACGGCTGCGCCGCCGTCAAGCCCAACGGCTTCGGCGACGACGTCTTCCGGGTCACCGACCTGGTCGAGAAGCCCGAGACCGCCGAGGCCCCGTCGAACTACGCGGTGATCGGCCGCTACGTGCTCGACCCGGCCGTCTTCGAGGTGCTGCGCAAGACCGCTCCCGGCCGCGGCGGCGAGATCCAGCTGACCGACGCGCTGCGCGAGCTCGCCACCCGCGAGGAGGCGGAGGGCGGTCCGGTGCACGGCGTGCTCTTCAAGGGCCGCCGCTACGACACCGGCGACCGGGCCGACTACCTGCGCGCTATCGTCCGTCTGGCGTCCGAACGAGAGGACCTGGGCCCGGAGTTCCGGTCCTGGCTCAAGGAGTTCGTCGCCACCGAGATGCAGAGCTGAACCGACGAGAGCGAGCGTGAGGCGATGACCGGGACCGACAACCCCTGTTGCGAGGAGCCCTCGGCCCCGGCGCCCCGGATGTGGAGCGTCGACGAGCACCTGGCCGACGTCCTCGCCCGGATCGCCCCACTGCCCGCGATCGAGCTGCAACTGCTCGACGCCCAGGGCTGCCGGCTGGCCGAGGACATCACCTCCGAGGTCGACCTGCCGCCCTTCGACAACAGCTCGATGGACGGCTACGCCGTCCGCACCGCCGACACCGCCCGCGCCACCGGCGAGTACCCCTCGGTGCTCGCCGTGGTCGGTGACATCGCCGCGGGCGCCGGCGAGCTGCCCAAGGTCGGCCCCGGCGAGGCGGCCCGGATCATGACCGGGGCCCCGCTGCCGCCCGGCGCCGAGGCGGTCGCCCCGGTCGAGTGGACCGACGGCGGCACCGGCACCGGGCGGGCGGCCGACGCGATGGGCACCGCCGCCGAGGAGGCCGTCCGGGTGCTGCGCCCGGTCGGCGCGGGCGACCACGTCCGCCGCCGCGGCAGCGACCTCGGCGCGGGCGACCAGGTGCTCGACGCCGGCACCGTGCTCGGACCGACCCAGCTGGGCCTGCTCGCCGCGATCGGCCGCGGCACCGTCCGGGTCCGCCCCCGCCCCCGGGTGGTGGTGCTCTCCACCGGCAGCGAGCTGGTCCAGCCCGGCGAGCCGGTCGGGCCCGGCCGGATCTCCGACTCCAACAGCTTCACCCTCACCGCGGCCGCCCGGGACGCCGGTGCCATCGCGTACCGGGTCGGCGGCGTCCCCGACGACGCGGCGCTGCTGCGCTCCGTCCTGGAGGACCAGCTCGGCCGGGCCGACCTGATCGTCACCAGCGGCGGGGTCAGCGTCGGCGCGTACGACGTGGTCAAGGAGGTCTTCGAGAGCTACGGCGGGATGGACTTCCGCCGGCTGCGGATGCAGCCCGGCAAGCCGCAGGGGTTCGGCCGGATCGGCGAGGGCGAGGGCGTGCCGCTGCTGGCCCTGCCCGGCAACCCGGTCAGCGCCTACATCTCGTTCGAGCTGTTCGTCCGCCCGGTGATCCGCACCATGCTCGGCGCCCCCGACGTGCACCGCCCGGTGGTTCCCGCGCGCTGCACCGCGGACCTGCGCTCCCCGGCCGGCCGCCGGCAGTTCCTGCGCGGCCGGTACGCCGACGGTCTGGTCGCCCCGATCGGCGGCGAGGGCTCGCACCTGGTCGGCGCGCTCGCCCGGGCGAACTGCCTGATCACCGTCCCCGAGGACACCACCGCCGTCCCGGCCGGCAGCACGGTCGACGTCGTGCTGCTCACGGAGCGGTCGGGGTGAGCCCGCGGGTGGTCGTGGTTGTACGGTAGCGCGGTATTCGACCCGCGCTCCTGGAGTGACCCGTGACCGACAACCCAAGCGGCGACCGCCTCACCCACGTCGACGACACCGGCGCCGCCCGGATGGTCGACGTCTCCGAGAAGGCGACCACGGTCCGCACCGCGGTGGCCGCCGGACGGGTCCGGGTCTCCGCGCGGGTGGTGGAACTGTTGCGCGGCGAGGGCGTGCCCAAGGGCGACGCCCTCGCCGTGGCCAGGATCGCCGGGATCATGGGGGCCAAGAAGACCCCCGACCTGATCCCGCTCTGCCACCCGATCGCGATCTCCGGCGTGAAGGTCGACCTGACCGTCACCGACCACGCCGTCGAGATCACCGCCACCGTCCGGACCGCCGACCGCACCGGGGTCGAGATGGAGGCCCTGACGGCCGTCGCCGTCGCCGGCCTGACCGTGATCGACATGGTCAAGGCGGTCGACAAGGCCGCCAGCGTCGAGGAAGTCCGGGTGCTCACCAAGACCGGTGGCAAGAGCGGGGACTGGGCCCGCGAGGACGAGCGATGAGGGCGCTGGCCGTCACCGTCTCCAACCGCGCCTCGGCCGGCGTGTACGAGGACAAGGGCGGCCCGCTGCTGGTCGCCGGGCTGCGCGGGATGGGCTTCGCGGCGGACGGCCCGCAGGTCGTCCCGGACGGCGAGCCGGTGGAGGCCGCGCTGCGGGCCGCCGTCGCCGCCGGGTACGACGTGGTGCTCACCACCGGTGGCACCGGGATCTCGCCGATGGACCTCACCCCCGAGATGACCGCCCGGGTGCTCGACCGCCCGATCCCCGGCATCCCGGAGGCCATCCGGGCGTACGGGCGTGCGAAGGTGCCGACCTCCGCGCTGTCCCGGGGCCTGGCCGGGCTGGCCGGACGTACCCTGATCGTCAACCTGCCGGGCTCGACCGGCGGGGTCAAGGACGGCCTGGCCGTGCTCGCGGACCTGCTGCCGCACGCGGTGGACCAGCTGGCGGGCGGCGACCACCCGCGGCCGGACACCGCGGCCGCCGGCGGGCCCGGGGCCGCCGAGGGGAGCACGAGCTGAACACGGGCTGGCCGGTCGAACTGCGCGAGGGCGACATCACGCTGCGTCCGATCCGGGCCCGCGACCAGCGTTCCTGGCAGGAGGTCAGCCGGCGCAACCGGGACTGGCTGCGGCGCTGGGAGGCCACCGTGCCGCCGGTCCCGGTGGGCAGCCCCGGTGGATCCCGGCCGACCTACCGGCAGATGGTGCGCTACCTGCGGGGCGAGGCGGTCGCCGGGCGGATGCTGCCGTTCGTGGTGCTGTACCGGGGTGAACTGGTCGGGCAGCTCACCGTCGGCGGGATCACCTGGGGCTCGATGTGCTCGGCCAACGTCGGCTACTGGATCGACGAGGCGGCGGCCGGGAAGGGCATCATGCCCACGGCCGTGGCGATGGCCGTCGACCACTGCTTCCGGGTGCTCGGACTGCACCGCATCGAGGTCTGCATCCGGCCGGAGAACCGGCCCAGCCGGCGGGTGGTGGAGAAGCTCGGCTTCCGCGAGGAAGGCGTCCGGCCCCGCTATCTGCACATCGACGGCGACTGGCGCGACCACCTCGTGTACGCACTGACGGTGGAGGAGGTCCAGGAGGGCATGCTGAGCCGCTGGCGCTCGGTCAGAAGTGCCCGCAGGTCCGGTAATTGAATGTATGTTCGAAATAGATATCGATATGGCATCGCGCCCAGGGCGAGCCGCCACAAATAGCGGCAAAATAGTCGGAGAATCAGCTTGATCACACGACACGCCGTGCCAAATTGCTGCCAGGCCTTCCCTCACGCCCGTACCGTGTGAAACGTGAGCAGTAGCGGCCTTATCTACGCGGTCATCGTAGGGGCCTGGGCTGCCTATCTGGTGCCGATGTGGCTCCGCCGGCAGGACGAGCTCAACGAGTCGCGTCCGACGGAACGCTTCAGCACCGCGATCCGCCTGCTGGCCGGACGTTCGGCCATGGAGCGGCGAGCGGCCAGGACCCTGGGTGACCAGACCGAGAGCGGCGACGGTGCGACCGACGCCGAACCCGAGCTTTCGCGCGACCTCGAACCCGCGCCGGAGCCCGGATCCGAGCCTTCGCCCGATGCGGCGCGGGCCGACGACGTGCGCTCCGACGACGCCCGCTCCGAGCGGGAAGCGGAGCGGGAAACCGAGCCCGAGCGTCCCGAGGCGGTGGACGGGCCGGCGCAGCTGCCGGCGGAGGGTCGCCGCGAGCACGGCCAGGCGCACGGCCACGGGGCGGCCTCCGTCGAGCGACGGGCGCGGCTGCTGGCCCGGCGGCGCCGGATGGTGACGGCGCTCTTCCTCGCCTTCGCGCTCGGCGCCGTCGCGGCCGCGGTGGCGGGTGTGGCGTTCCTCTGGGTCCCGATGGTGCCCGCGCTCCTCCTCACCTTCTACATCGGCCACCTGCGCCGGCTGGAGCGCCAGCGCTTCGAGGTGAAGCTCGACCGGGCGCGGGCCGCCCAGGCCGCCGAGCGGCTGCGGGCCCGCGAGCGCGAGCGGGCCGCCGCCGACCCGGTGGACGCCCCCCGGTCCCGGCACGACGAGGCGCACCCGGCGGACCACGGCCGCCCGCACCTGCGGCTGGCGGCCGAGCCCGGTGAGCACCAGGGCGAGGGCGGCCGGGGTCCGCGCGAGCTCCGCGGCGAGCGGGAGCGGCGCGGCCAGGTGCGGACCGAGTCCGCCACCACCGCCGTGGCCGAGGCCACCGAGCACGAGGAGTGGGTGGACGGGATGCGGGAGCGCGGCGCGGCCGGCCCCGACTCCTGGGAGCCCGTGCCCGTCCCGCTGCCCACCTACGTCACCGCGCCGGTCGCCCCCCGGGTGACCCGCGGCCTCGACCTCGGCGCCCCCGGCACCTGGGACTCCGGCCGCACCGCGCCGGACGCGCACACCCCGCTCTTCGACCAGTACGCCGAGCACGCCCCGCCCCCGGCCGAGGTCGACTGCCGCCCCCGGCTGCGCGCCGCCAACGAATGACCCGCCCGAGTACCCCGACCGCCCCGCCGCAGGCCACCGCCACCGCGCCGGGGCGGTGGCCTTTCCGGGCGGTCATGAACGCCCCCGCAGAGGTGGTAGAGTTCTTTCTCGTTGGGGCTGTGGCGCAGTCCGGTAGCGCACCTCGTTCGCATCGAGGGGGTCAGGGGTTCGAATCCCCTCAGCTCCACCCAATGTCAAAGGCCCTCCCGGGATCATCCGGGAGGGCCTTTGAGCGTTCGTGCAGCAGTGAACCACAGCAACTACGCCGGGTGCTCCGGCGCTTCGGGCGTGTGGTGTGCTTTCCGATCCCTCCGAGTGCGTGACGGGTCGCCTCTGACGGTACGTGCGTGTGGGGCGTGGAGATCGATGAGCGCCCGGTGGTCCGACGGGAGCTGAACCCCGAGTTCGGTGGGGGCCGGGTTCACGCGATGTGCGCAATCGTTCTGCGGCTGCGGGATCCGGCTGGCTACGGTGGCCGGGCGGGTGCGGACGGAGGAGGACGGATGGGCGGCCGGGCGTACGGGACGATCGAGGTCAGGGTGGACGGCGGGGTCCTGACCGCCGTCTTCGGTGCGCCGCCGATGAATCTGATCGGGCCCGAGGTGGTGCGCGATCTGGTGGGGCTGATCGAGGAGCTGGAGGCTCCGGGCGGGCCGCGGGTGGTGGTGTTCGAGAGCGCGGACGCGGACTTCTTCTTCCCGCACGTCGACATGACGAAGGTCGCCGAGTACACCGCGGAGGCGGCGAAGGCCGGCGGTCCGGGGGACGCCTCGCTGGGGATGCTGTTCCGCCGCCTCAGCCTGCTGCCCGTGGTCACCGTCGCCAAGCTGCGCGGCCGGGCCCGGGGCGCGGGGAGCGAGTTCCTGCTCGCCTGCGACCTGCGGTTCGCCTCGCGGGAGAAGGCCGTGCTGGGCCAGCCGGAGGTCGGTATCGGGACGCCGCCCGGCGCCGGTGCGATCCAGCACCTGACCCGGCTGCTCGGCCGCGGGCGGGCGCTCGAAGTGCTGCTGAGCTCCGCGGACTTCGACGCCGACCTGGCCGAGCGCTACGGCTGGGTCAACCGGGCCCTGCCCGATGCCGAGCTGGACGGGTTCGTGGCGGCCCTGGCCACCCGGCTGGCCGGGTTCCCGCGCGACGCCCTGATCGCCGCGAAGGCCG
Source organism: Kitasatospora sp. NPDC094015 (assembly GCF_040304075.1). Taxonomy (NCBI): domain Bacteria; kingdom Bacillati; phylum Actinomycetota; class Actinomycetes; order Kitasatosporales; family Streptomycetaceae; genus Kitasatospora; species Kitasatospora sp. NPDC094015. The sequence goes on along the minus strand of NZ_JBEOUL010000003.1, from coordinate 191,271 downwards.
CCGTCAACGCCCTCACCCTGCCCGCTGCGGCCGAGGTCCGCGCGGACGCGGCGCTGTTCCAGCAACTGGTCCGGGCGGACGGTGTCCAGCACCGCACCGCCGCCCTGTTCCGCGGCGGCTTCCAGACCCGCGGCCCGTTGGAACTCGATCTCGGGGCGGCCCTGGCCGATCTGCCGCCCGTCGACTGACCGGAGCGGCGCGAGCCCCGAGGAGTGCGGGAGCTTCACCCGATCGGGGGAGTTTCAGGTGGGTACGGGAGGGCGGCGGGAGTGGCCGCCTAGCCTCGTGACGGATCATCAGGGCTCGTGCGCGGACCGGTTCCCGGCGCGTACGGGCCCGGGTGCCGCCACCGTCGACGAAGGGCCGCCGCACCGTGTCGCAGCCGTTTGAACTGCCGGACTTCTACCTGCCGTACCCGGCCCGGCTCAACCCCCGTCTGGAGGAGGCCCGGGAGCACACCAAGGGGTGGGCCCGGGAGATGGGGATGCTGGAGGGATCAGGGGTCTGGGACGAGCACGACCTCGACTCCCACGACTACGCCCTGCTCTGCGCCTACACCCACCCCGACTGCGACGGGCCGGCGCTCTCGCTGGTGACCGACTGGTACGTGTGGGTGTTCTTCTTCGACGACCACTTCCTGGAGGTCTTCAAGCGCCCGCAGGACCGCAAGGCCGGCCGGCAGTACCTGGACCGGCTGCGGGCGTTCATGCCGATGGACCTCGCGGACGGCTTCCCCGAGCCCACCAACCCGGTCGAGGCGGGCCTCGCCGACCTGTGGGCCCGGACGGTGCCGAGCATGTCGATGGACTGGCGGGAGCGCTTCGCCGAGAGCACCAGGAACCTGCTCGACGAGTCGGACTGGGAGCTCGCCAACATCGGCATCCACCGGATCGCCAACCCGGTGGAGTACATCGAGATGCGCCGCAAGGTCGGCGGTGCGCCCTGGTCGGCCGGGCTGATCGAGTACGCGGCGCAGGCCGAGGTGCCCGCCGCGGTCGCCGCCTCCCGCCCGCTGCGGGTGCTCCGGGACGCCTTCTCGGACGGCGTGCACCTGCGCAACGACCTGTTCTCCTACGAGCGGGAGATCCTGGACGAGGGCGAGCTGAGCAACGGCGTGCTGGTCCTGGAGACCTTCCTGAACTGCACGACCCAGGAGGCCGCGGACGCGGTCAACGAGCTGCTCACCTCCCGGCTCCAGCAGTTCGAGAACACCGCGCTGACCGAGCTCGGCCCGCTCTTCGTCGAGCAGGGCGTGGACGCGGCCGGCGCGGCCCGGGTGCTGGCGTACGTCAAGGGCATGCAGGACTGGCAGGCGGGCGGCCACGAGTGGCACATGCGCTCCAGCCGCTACATGAACGGCAGCGCGGAGGGCGCCGCGGCGGCCACCCGCTGGGAGCCGTACCGGATCGGCGGGATCGGCACCACGGCGGCGGACCTCGCCCGGGCGACCGGGCTGCTGGACGCGGGGCCCCGCCGGCGCAGCCACGCCCACCTGCCGTTCCGGCGGACCGGGCCCTCGCAGCTGCCGGAGTTCGTGATGCCGTTCGCGCTCACCCTCAGCCCGCACCTGGACGCCGCCCGGCGGAACCTGGCGGACTGGTGCCACCGGATGGGCCTGCTGGAGGTCGCCCCGGGCGATCCGGGCTCGCACGTGTGGAACGCGGAGAAGCTGGCCGACTACGACCTGGCGCTGTGCGCAGCCGGGATCCACCCGGACGCCGGCCCGGACGAGCTGGACCTGACCTCGGCGTGGCTGGCCTGGGGCACGTACGCGGACGACTACTACCCGGTGGTGTTCGGCCGCCCCCGGGACCTGGCCGGGGCGAAGGCGACCACCGAGCGGCTGGCCTCCTTCATGCCGGTCGAGGGGGAGCCGGTGCCGGAGCCGGTCACCGCGATGGAGCGGGGCCTGGCCGACCTCTGGGAGCGGACCGCGGGCCCGCTGACGCTCGAGCAGCGCCGCCGCTTCCGCCGCACGATCGAGGACATGACCGCCAGCTGGCTCTGGGAGCTGGCCAACCAGGCGCAGAACCGTATCCCCGACCCGGTGGACTACCTGGAGATGCGCCGGGCGACCTTCGGTTCGGATCTCACCATGAGCCTGTGCCGGCTGCGGCACGGCAACGAGGTGCCGCCGGAGGTCTACCGCAGCGGGCCGATGCGCTCGCTGGAGAACGCGGCCGCCGACTACGCCTGCCTGGTCAACGACGTGTTCTCGTACCAGAAGGAGATCGAGTACGAGGGCGAGTTCCACAACGGCGTGCGGGTGGTCGAGAACTTCTTCGACTGCGACTACCCGACCGCGCTGGCGATGGTGCACGACCTGATGACCTCCCGGATGCGGCAGTTCCAGCACGTGGCCGAGAACGAACTGCCGCTGCTGTACGAAGGGTTCGAGCTGGGCCCGGAGGCCAGGGAGGTGCTCGACGGCTATGTGCGGGAGCTGGAGAACTGGCTGTCCGGGATCCTCAAGTGGCACCGGGACTGCCGCCGTTACGGGGAGGCCGACCTGATCCGCCACTTCGGCGCCGGAGGTCCGGACGGTGCCGGGGCGGTGGCGGGCGACCGGTTCGCGCCGCGGGGCCTGGGCACCTCGGCCGCCCGGATCGTGGAGCTCATCGGCGCCGGGCGCTGAACCCGGGCCGCCCGGCCCGCCGCGGACGAGTTGCGGCGGGCCGGGCGGCGGCGCGGGGAGTGGTGAAAGGGCGGGACCGGGGAGCGCTCAGCCGACCGGGGCCGGTTCGGGGCGGGGCTGCGCCGGCGCCGTGCCGCGCGCCCGGCCGCGCCGCTCCAGGGTGACCGCGACCACCGCGAGCACCAGGGCGGAGGCGGCCAGCAGGGCGCCGACCCAGTTGGGAGCGGTGGCGCCGAAGCCGGCGGTGAGCACCAGCCCGCCGAGCCAGGCGGCCAGCGCGTTGCCGAGGTTGAAGGCGCCGATGTTGACGGCCGAGGCGAGGGTGGGGGCGTCGGCGGTCTGGTCCAGCACGCGCTTCTGCAGCGGTGGCACGGTGGCGAAGCCGAACGCGCCGATCAGCGGGATGGTGACGGCGGCCAGCGGCTTGCTGTGCGCGGTGAACGCGAACAGGGCGAGCACCACGGCCAGCGAGCCGAGCGCGACGAACAGCAGCGGCATCAGCCGCCGATCGGCGTACCGGCCGCCGACCAGGTTGCCGGCCACCATGCCGAGGCCGAACAGCACCAGCAGCCAGGTCACCGATCCGTCCGCGTAGCCGGCGGCCTCGGTCATCATCGGGGCGATGTAGGTGATCGCGGCGAACACGCCGCCGAAGCCGAGCACGGTCATCGCCATCGCCAGGATCACCTGGACGTTGCGGAAGGCGGCCAGCTCGCGGCGGATCCGGGCCTCGCCGCGGCGCGGCGGCTCGTCCTGGGGGATCAGGGCGGCGACGCCGAGCAGGCCGAGCACGCCGAGCCCGGCGACCAGCGCGAAGGTGATCCGCCAGCCGGCCTGCTGGCCGATCATCGTGCCGAGCGGGACGCCGACCACGTTGGCCACGGTCAGGCCGGTGAACATCAGGGCGATCGCGCCGGCCTGCTTCTGCGGGGCGACCAGGCGTGCGGCGACGATCGAGCCGATGCCGAAGAAGGCGCCGTGGGCGAGCGAGGCGATCACCCGGCCGGTCAGCATCACGGCGAAGGTGGGGGCGAGCGCGGAGACCAGGTTGCCGGCCACGAACAGGCCCATCAGCGCCATCAGCATCCGCTTGCGGCTGAACCGGCTGCCGATCACGGCGAGCAGCGGGGCGCCGACCACCACGCCGAGGGCGTAGCCGGTGGTGAGCAGGCCGGCGGTGGGGATGGAGACGCCGTAGGACGCGGCGACGTCGGGCAGCAGCCCCATGATCACGAATTCGGTGGTGCCGATGCCGAAGGCGCCGATGGTGAGCGCCAGGAGGGCGAGTGGCATGGCGGGGAGCCTCTCGGTGCGTGGGGAGGGGGACCGCTCCGACAGTAATTGCAGACGCAGGTACTTGCAAGCGCGGCATATTGCATACGCGGTCTATTGCGCTCCTGGACTACCCTGGGCGGGACGCCTCCGAAGGGAGTTCCCATGACCCGGCCGCAGTCGACCCGGCCGCAACCCGGCCTCGCCCGGGGCTGGTGCGCCCTGTCCGCCCTGCACGGCCGGATCGAGACGCACGTCGAGCGGGCCCTGCAGGCCGCGCACGAGCTGAGCGTGCGGGAGTTCTCGGTGCTCGACGTGCTCAGCGCGCAGCACGAGGGCGAGGGCGGCCACTTCCGGATGCACGAGCTGTCCGACGCCGTGGTGCTCAGCCAGAGCGCCACCACCCGCCTGGTGACCCGGCTGGAGGAGCGCGGCCTGCTGACCCGCTACCTCTGCGCGACCGACCGGCGCGGCATCTACACCGACGTCACCCCGGCCGGCCTGGCCCTGCTGGAGCGGGCCCGGCCGGTCAACGACGCGGCCCTGCACGAGGCGCTCGCCGCCGCCGAGCAGCGGGCCGAGCTGGCGCCGCTGGTGGCGGCCGTCCGGAATCTGGAGGCGCCCGCCCCGACACCGGGCGGGTGAGCCGGCCGGGGTCCGCCCCGGCGCCGGGAAACGCCGAAGGCCCGGCCGGGAGCTGAGCTCCGGGCCGGGCCTTCGGCGTGCCGCCGGTGCGTACCGTCAGGAGCGGTACGGGTCGTGCTGCGGCGCGTGCTGGTGCGGCTGCGGCTGGCGGGGGACCGACGCCGGGCCGCCCGGGCGGTGACCGCGCGGGTGCCGGGTCAGGGTGTAGCCCGCGACCCCGGCCAGGGCGGCCAGTGCACCGCCCGCCAGGGTCCAGAACCAGCGGGTGTTCCAGCCCGAGAACAGGTCGGAGTACCAGTGGGAGGCCGGCTCCGCCGGGGCCGCGGCCCGCGAGGTGGCGGCCGGGGCGGTGGTGCCGGCGGCCGCGGTGGTGCCGGCGTTCACCGGCGGCACCAGCGGGGCCTTCAGCGATCCGCCCTCGGGCTGGGCGTCGTCCGCCCCGCCCTTGGCGCCGACGTGCACCTGGACCTGGGCGGCCAGGCCCAGGTCCGGCTGCGGGACGTCGGAGACCGACAGCCGGACGTAGTACGTGCCCGGCAGCGGGTCGCCCGACCAGGGCTCGGCCCAGGACCGGATCTGCCGCAGCGTACAGCTCAGCGCGAGCGAACCGGCGCTCTGCTGGGCGGTCGCGTTCTGCGGGCCCGCGGTGCAGGACTGGCGCCGGCGCAGGCCGTCGAACAGCTCGACCGTCCAGGTCTGCGGGCCGGTGCGGTCGGTCGACGGCGGCAGCGCCACGGTGACCTGGACGGTGTCGGTCTGGCCCTCGGACGCGGCGAACGCCCAGTACAGGTAGTCACCGGTGGAGGCGGCCACCTTGGCGTCCTGCCCGGGGGCCAGGGTGGCCGCGGTCAGGAAGGTGGTGCCCGCGGTGGTCACCGGGCCCGCGGAGGCCGAGGCCGAGGCGGACGGGGACGGCGAGGCCGAGGGCGAGGCGGCCGAGGCCGTGGGGGCGGCCAGGGCGGTCAGGCCGAGCGCGAGCAGGCCGGCCCGCAGGGCCTTCAGAGAGGTGCGCATGGTCAGTTCTCCCGCCAGACGGCGATGCGCCAGCGTGCCACCCAGCCGAAGACCAGCCCGGTGAGCAGACCGGCCAGGGTCAGCGTGAGCAGCAGGATCCAGCCGCGGCCGAGGCCCATGGCGGGCCCGTCCGGCGCGGGCGAGGCGGCGGCCACGTCCACGGTCAGCTCCAGCGGCAGGCCGGGGTCGGCCTGGACGCCCGCCTGCGCGGCGAAGGAGTTGCTGACGATCAGGCAGACCGTCCCGTCGGCGCCCGGCTTGGCCGAGGTGGCGGCGGAGGGGGTGGCGCTGCCGGTGGCGTCCGGGTCGCCGGGGGCGGACCAGCGCACGCCGGTGGAGGCGACATCGGTGCGGCCGCTGCCCGCGTCGGTGCCGCGGACCAGCTCCTGGCCGGCCTGGTCGGTGGCCTGGAGCAGCACCCCGTAGTCCCGGGCGACCGCCCGGTCCGGCGTGACGCTGACCGAGGCCCGCAGCTCCTGGCCGGGCTTGACCGGCACCCGGTAGACCCGGTGCTCGGCGAACTTCTCCCGGTCCGCGTAGACGCCGGGGGTCAGCACCGGCGCGGTCTCGCACTTGTCGGTGCCGGAGGTCTTGGCCGGGGTGACGTTGTGGGTGTCGGCGGCCCGTCCGACCAGCTGGTTGACCTTCTGGGTCAGCTGCTCCTGGGTGCGCACGTCGGTGTACGTGCCGCCGGTGGCGTTGGCGATGCACAGCAGCTGCTGGCGGGTCTTGTCGTCGTGGGCCAGGCCGAGGGTGTCGACCACCAGCGGGATGCCCCGGGCGGCCAGTTCACGGGCCACGTCGCACGGGTCGGGCGGGGCGCAGGAGTCCTCGCCGTCGGTGATCAGCACCACCCGGCGGGTGGTCGGGCCGTCGCCGAGGTCCTGCGCGGCGCCGCGCAGCGCCAGGCCGATCGGGGTCCAGCCGGTGGGCCGCAGGGTGGCGACCGCGGTCTTGGCCTCGACCTTGTCGGTCTTGCCGACCGGGAAGAGCTGCTTGGTGTCCTTGCAGCCCTCGGTCTTGTCGTTGCCGGGGTAGGTGGCGCCCAGGGTGCGGATGCCGAAGTCTGCCTCCGGCGGGAGAGCGTCGATGACCTCGCTCAACGACTTCTGGGCGACCGAGATCCGGCTCTTGCCCTGGATGTCCTCGGCCCGCATGGAGCCGCTGACGTCCAGGACGAGGTCGACCTTGGGAGCTTCGCGGGTGGGTGCGGCGCTGCCGCCGCCTGGTTCGTCGGCGTGGGCCGGGAGGCCGCTGAGCAGCGCACCGGCGGTTATCGCCAGGGCGGCCAGCAGGCCTGCCGGCCGGGCCGGCCGTCGGGATCGGGTGGTCGTCACGGGCCGATCCTATGGATCATCAGTTGGGAACACCCAATGCGGGCGGACCGTCGCGAACTGCCCTGCGGGGGAAGGGGTCGGCGCCTTGGCGGACGCCGCCCGGCTGACGGTCCGTCCGGATGCGGGCGGTGCGCCCCGGGGCCGGACCCGGGTGTCGGTGGCCGGGTGCCGGTGGCCGGGCCGGACAATCCGGGACACACCCACCGGAAGCCGCATAAGTATGGCTAATCCTCGTTAGGGTGCTCGGAGAGTCGACTCGGTACCCCGCCGGAAGGAACTGCCTCGTGAGCAACCTCTTCGCGATCGCCTACCCGGATCCGGCCACCGCCCGGAAGGTCCGGGACGAGGCGGTCGCCCTGCAGAAGCAGAAGCTGATCGAGCTGGAGGACATCGTCGTGGTGGAGCGCCGCGACGACGGCCGGATCAAGCTGCACCAGGCGGTGTCCACCACCGGTGCGGGCGCCGCCTCGGGCGCGCTCTGGGGCGGGGTGATCGGGCTGCTGTTCTTCATGCCGTTCCTGGGGGCCGCGATCGGCGGGGCGACCGGCGCCGCGGTCGGTGCGTCCACCGACGTCGGGGTCGACGACGGCTTCATGCGCCAGGTCGGCGAGCACCTGCAGCCCGGCAGCGCGGCCGTGTTCCTGCTGGTCCGCAAGGCCACCGCGGACAAGGTGGTGCCGGCCCTGGCCCGGTTCGGCGGCCGGATCCTGCAGACCTCGCTGACCACCGAGGAGGAGGAGCACCTGCGGGAGGCCGTCCGGGCCGCGCAGGGCGGCGCCGCCTGATCCCGCACCAGGACCGGGGCGGGGGCGGCCGGACCGGTCGCCGCGGTCGCCCCGCTCCGCCTCCCTGAGCAGGACAGGACGGCCCGTGGCCTCACCCTCAGCAACCGTCCGCTCCGGCCCGCCCGCCGGGCGGCCGGCCGGCACCCGCCGCAACACCGAACTCGCCCTGCTCGTCCTGGCCGTGCTGATCTCCGTGTTCGGCTACATCGAGGTCGGGGTCAACCTCGACGGCGTGCCGCCCTCGGACGCCTCCTCCTACGGCGCCGCCCTCGGCGTGCTCGCCCTGCTCGCCCACGCGGTGGTACGGCTGCGCGCCCGGTACGCCGATCCGCTGCTGCTGCCGATCGCGGTGCTGCTGAACGGGATCGGACTGGTCGTCATCTACCGGCTCGACCGGGCCACCCCGCGCAGCGCGGCGGCGCCCGCCCAACTCCTGTGGTCCACCTTCGGGGTGGCGCTGTTCATCGCGGTGGTCCTGCTGCTGCGCGACCACCGGATCCTCCAGCGCTACGCGTACGTGGGCGCGCTGGCCGCCCTGGTGCTGCTGGTGCTGCCGATCCTGTTCCCGCCGGTGTACGGCTCGCGGATCTGGATCACCCTCGGCCCGCTCTCCTTCCAGCCGGGCGAGTTCGCCAAGGTCCTGCTGGCTATCTTCTTCGCCGCGTACCTGGCCGTCCACCGGGACGCGCTGGCGCTGACCGGGCGCAGGGTGCTGTGGTTCCGGCTGCCGCTGGGGCGGGTGCTCGGACCGGTGCTGCTGATCTGGGCGGCCTTCGTGGGCGTCCTGGTGCTGGAGACCGACCTCGGCACCTCGCTGCTCTTCTTCGGCCTGTTCGTGGTGATGCTCTACGTCGCGACCGCGCGCAGCGGCTGGATCGCCATCGGGGTGCTGCTCGCCGCGGTCGGCGCGCTGGGGGTCGGGCTGCTCTCCCCGCACGTGCACGGCCGGGTCACCGACTGGCTGGACCCGCTGCACTCGATCGCGGCCGGGCAGGGCCCGAACCAGATCGCCCAGTCGCTGTTCGCCTTCGCCTGGGGCGGGATGCTCGGCACCGGGCTCGGCCTCGGCGGGTCGATCCTGATCGGCTTCGCCGCCAAGTCGGACTTCATCCTGGCCACCATCGGCGAGGAGCTGGGTCTGGTCGGGCTGGTGTCGGTGTTCCTGCTCTACGCCCTGCTGATCTCGCGGGGCTTCCGGACCGGGATCGCGCTGCGCGACCCGTTCGGCCGGCTGCTGGCGATCGGGCTGGCCGCCATCGTCGGGCTGCAGGTGTTCGTGGTGGCCGGCGGGGTGCTCGACCTGATCCCGCTCACCGGGATGACGCTGCCCTTCATCGCGCAGGGCGGCTCCTCGGTGGTGACCAACTGGATCATCGTCGCGCTGCTGGTCAGGATGAGCGACCTGGCCCGGCGGCCGCTGCCCGCGGTGGAGGCCTGATGGCGGGCCGGTGGCGGGCGAACCGGCAGCGGGCGCAGGAGAGCGGCGGCGGCGGGCCGCAGGGCCTGCCCGGGATCTCCACCACCGGGCGCCGGGCCGGCACCTTCTGCGTGCTGCTGATCGTGGCGCTGGCGGTGCAGGCCACCCGGGTGCAGGTGTTCCAGAAGAACGCGCTCGACCACAACCCGGCCAACCAGCGGCTCACCATCCAGCGCTACGACCAGCCGCGCGGCAACATCCTGGTGGCGGGCGAGCCGATCACCGGCTCCACCCCGACCGGCGGCCGGTACGACTACAAGCGCACCTACACCGACGGCCCCGGGTACGCCGCCGTCACCGGCTACTCCTCCCAGACCTACGGCAACACCCAGCTCGAGGGCGTCTACGACGAGCTGCTGTCCGGCACCGACAGCCGGCTCGCGAGCTGGGCGGTGTGGGACGCGGTCGCCCGCCGGCAGAACCCCGGCGGCGACGTCCACACCACCATCGACCCGGCGGCCCAGCGGGCGGCGCTCCAGGGCCTCGGCCGCCAGCAGGGCGCGGTGGTCGCGCTCGAACCGGCCACCGGCCGGATCCTGGCGCTGGCCAGCACCCCCTCGTACGACCCGGGTTCGTTCGCGGGCTCGGGCGCGGCCGACCGGCAGGCCTGGGACGAGCTGCAGGCGGACACCGACCAGCCGATGCTCAACCGGGCGCTGCGGCAGATCTACCCACCCGGCTCCGCGTTCAAGGTGGTCACCGCCGCGGCCGCGCTGGCGAACGGCGTGGTGCGGGACATCGACGCGCCGACCGGGGCGCCCTCGCCGTACGTGCTGCCGGGCACCACCACCGAGCTGGTCAACGACACCACGGCCTGCGACCGTCCGAACCTGTCGCTGGACACCGCGATGGTGCTGTCCTGCAACAGCGTGCTGGGCTACCTCGGGGTGCAGGTCGGGCTCGGGCCGATGGTGTCGATGGCGGAGAGCTTCGGCTTCGACGACGCCGCCCTGGACATCCCGGTGCGCGCGGCGCGCAGCAACTTCGACCGGGCGATGGACCCCGCGCAGCTCGCCCTCTCCTCGATCGGCCAGTACGACACCGCGGCGACGCCGCTGGTGATGGCGATGGTCGCGGCCGGGGTCGCCAACGGCGGGCGGGTGATGCATCCACAGCTTGTGGACAAGCTGACCAAGGCCGACGGCACCACCGTCCAGCTGATGCACCCGGCGCTGTACCGGGACGCGATGGACCCCGGGGTGGCCGGGCAGGTGCGGCAGCTGATGACCGACGTGGTGGAGAACGGCACCGGGCGCAACGCGCGGATCCCGGGCGCCACGGTGGGCGGGAAGACCGGTACCGCCCAGCACGGGGTCGGCAACTCCGGCACCCCGTTCGCCTGGTTCATCTCCTGGGCGCAGCCGGACGGCTCCGCCGAGGTGCCGCCGGTGGCGGTGGCCGTGGTGGTCGCCGACAGCGACGCCACCGACGTGACCGGGGGGCGGCTGGCCGCGCCGATCGCGCGGGCGGTCATGCAGGCCGTGCTGAACGGCCGGTAGCGGGTCCGAGCACCCGGGCTGCGGGTGGTATGTCTGCTATGTCCGCCGGTCTGTGACGAACCGTACAAGCCGCGGCCCCGGCCGATCCTTTTGCGCCACTGGCGGAAAATCGCCGTTCGTCCGATGGTGGTCGGGTCAGGCCCGCGCCGGGTGCCCGCCCGCGCCGGAACCCCCGACCGGAAAGATCTGCGCCTTGGCCAGCACCTCCGCCCCCGGCCCCGGGTACGGCGTCAACCCCGCGCGGCCCGCCCGCCCGGGTTCCGGTCCGGTCCGGTGAGCGGCGCACCGGCGTGGTCCGGCGGGCGGGCGGTCGGGCCCGATCCGGGCGGGCCGGCGGTCCGTTCGGGCGGTCCACCGGTCGTTCCGGGCGCCCCGGGCACGAAGCTGCACAGAACCAGCGCGCCGAGTCCGGGGACAGCGCACACTCAACGCCCTAATCTTCCTGACATGGTGAGCACACGTCCGCCGTTCTCCGAGCAGGCCGACTGCGCCGTGCACGGGCCCCCCGGGGGTGGCGGCGCAGGCAAGGTCCCCCGGCAGCGGGCCGCAGCGGGCCGGCATCCGGCCCGGTGGGTCGGCCACCGGGGGGTGCAGGCGCTGGGCTGCGTCGCCGCCGCCCTCTGGGCCGAGGCGTTCCCGCTGGTCTCCGACCTGTCCAACCAGATCTTCTGGGGCACCGTCGCCGCCCCGACCTACGCCCTGGCCGCCGTGCTCTGCCTCACCCTCCCGCGCCGCTGGGCCCCGCGCGCCGCCGCGCTGGTGGCCCTGGTCGGCGCCGTGCTGACCCCGCTGATCCTGCTGGCGCTGCAGGGGCGGCACCAGTCCGAGGTGATGGTGGTCGAACGCTCCGCCCGGCTGCTGCTGCACACCGGCAGCCCGTACCTCCACCACCCGGTCGTGGTCACCGACTACAACCCCTACCTGCCGGGGATGGCGCTGTTCGGGCTGCCCCGGGCCGCGCTCGGCAGTGCCGGGCCGGTCGCGCTGGTGCTCGGCGACGCCCGGATCTGGTTCGCCCTCACCCTGCTGGTCTGCCTGCTGGCCTGCTGGCGGCTGCTGCGCCCGGTCGTGCCCGGCCGGGCCCCGCTGCTGCCGCTGGCCGCGCTGACCGCCTCGCCGCTGATCGCGCTGGCGCTCGCCGTGGGCGGGGTCGACCTGCCGCTGATCGGGGTGTGCTGCCTGGCGATGGCCTGTGCGGCCCGGGGTCGCCCGGTCGCCACCGGGCTGGTGCTGGCGCTCGCCTGCACCCTCAAGTGGACGGCCTGGCCCGCCCTCCCGGTCGCCCTGTTGCTGATCTGGCGGCTGCACGGGCGCCGGCCCGCCGCCCGGGCCGCCGCGGTCTCGCTCTCGGTCGGCGTCGCGGTCATCCTGCCGACCGTGCTGACCGCGGGCGCGGAGCTGCGCGAGCAGGTGGTCCGCTTCCCGCTCGGGCTGACGGCGGTGCGCACCCCGGCCGGCAGCCCGTTGCCCGGCAAGGTGCTGGCCGGGCTCGGCCCGACCGGCCACACCATCTCGCTCACCCTGCTGTGCCTGGCCGGCCTCGGCGTCGCGCTCTGGCTGCTGGCCTACCCGCCGACCTCGGCGGTCGCCGCCTGCGACCTGCTGGCCGCCGGCCTGGCGGTGGCGTTCATGCTCGCCCCGGCGGGCCGGTTCGGCTACCTGGCGCTGCCCACGGTGCTGGTGCTCTGGCCCCGGCTGGCCACCCGCAGCTGGGGCTGGCGCGGCACGGGCGGACGCGATCACACCCCGGCGGTGCTCGCCGGGGTGTGAGGCAGCGGTCGGCCCGCCCGGGGCCGTCCGGTCAGCCGTTGCCGATCTGCAGCAGCTTCACGGCGGCCGGCCCGGCGGCGTCGGCGCCGTGGCCGCCGTTCTCGACCAGGGCCGCCACCGCCAGGTTGCCCCGGAAGGCGGTGAACCAGCTGTTGGCCGAGGTCTGGTTGCCGACCTCCGCGGTGCCGGTCTTGGCGCCGGAGCCGTTGGCCATCTGGGACATCAGCTTGGACGCGGTGCCGGTGCGCACGGTCTCGTTCATCACCGTCCGCAGGCCGGTCAGCACGTCGCCCGAGAGCTGGCGCTTGGCCGGGGCCTGCGGCGTGCCGGCGACCAGGATCGGCTGGCGGAACGTTCCGCTCTGCACGGTGGCCGAGACCGAGGCCATGGCGAGCGGGCTGGTCTGGATCCGGCCCTGCCCGATGAACTCGGCCACCATCTCGTTGGCGCCCTTGGGCGCCGGGACCACGGTGTCGAAGGCGGTCAGGCCGGTCTGCCAGACCAGGCCGAGCCCGAAGGCGTCCTTGGCGATCGCCGGCAGGGTGTCGTTCTTCAGCCGCGCGCTGCCCTCGTTGATGAAGGCGGTGTTGCACGACTGGGCGAAGTCCTGGCGGAACTTGTAGTCGGGGTGCGGCTCGGGGAAGTCGTTCTTGAAGACCTGGCCGCCGATGGTGGCGGAGTCCGGGCAGGCCACCGGGGTGTCGGGGGTGACCCCGGCCTCCATCAGGGCCGCCGCGGTGATGATCTTCATCGTGGACCCGGGCGCGAGGCTGGAGAGGAAGGCCCGGTTCTGGCCGGTGCTCGGCGCGTTGGCGAACGCCAGGACGTTGCCGGTGCTCGGCTCGACCGCGACCACGGAGGCGGGGAGCGTGCCGCCCTTGGACGCTTCCTGCACGGCCGCCTCGGCGGCCTTCTGCAGGTCGGCGTCGATGGTCAGCTTGAGCGGCGGCGCGGGCTTGGGTTCGACGAGCGTGAAGACCGTCTCCGGCTTGGCCTTCCCCGCGTCGTCGCTGATCACCACGGCGGTGCCGGCCTCGGCCGAGCCGTCCGGGACGGGGGCCTTGATCTGCCCGAGCAGCGGGGTGATCGAGGGCGAGTTGAGCGCCTTGCCCTTGCGGTCGACCACCGAGCTCGCCGGCGCGGTGACCGGCTTGACCGAGATCGACTCGCCCGCGCCCAGCTTGGGGTGGATCACGGTCGGCGCCCAGTGCACGGCGGCCTTGCCGTCGCTCATCTTCACCATGCCGAGCACCCCGTCGTAGGACCAGGGGGTGCCGGTCTGGGCGAACTCGACCTTGGCCTTGAAGGACAGCGGCACCTGGTGGGCGGGGGCCGCGGCGGCGGTGCTGCCGGCGGTGGCGCTGCCGGGGGTGGGCGAGGGGGACCCGGAGGCGCCGGCGGCGGGCGCGGTGGGCGCGGGGGCCGGTCCGCCCGGGGTGAGGGTGATCGCGCTGGGGTTCACCTTCTGCCGGAACGCCGTCAGCGTCGCGGTGGCGGCCTCCGGGGAGTCGGTCAGCGCGGCCGCCGCGGCCACGTCGCCCTTGGCCCAGGCCTCCAGGAAGGCCTTGGCGCCGGCCGCCGCCTGCTCCTGGCCGGGCGGCTCGGCGACCACCGTTCTGGGCTTGGCCGGGTCGGGCTCGCTGCCGCCGGTGGCGAAGCTGTAGGCCCCGTACCCGGCCACCGCCAGCATGGCTGCGGCGACCGTGCTGATGCCGATCTTGGCGCCCTTGTTCATGGTGTGTCGTCCCCCGTGATGGTCTGGCCGATGGCTCGGCCTGACACGGTACGCGCAAACCATGTGTTCACCTGCAGCACAACCATCACTCGTGACACAGCTGCTACAGACCCTGGCTCAGATCCAGCTGGTGAACCACATCCGGCCGCGCCAGTCGTCCATCGGGATCGTCTGCCCGGTGAACAGCGGGTAGAAGTACAGGAAGTTCCACATCACCGCGAGGATCAGCAGCCCCGCCGCCGCGGCCCCGACCAGCCGCCGGTCCGGTGAGGCGGTGGCCGGGCCGAGCATCGCGCCGATCATCATGGTGACCGCCAGCACCAGGAACGGGACGAACGCCACCGCGTAGAACAGGAAGATCGTCCGCTGCTGGTAGTGCAGCCACGGCAGGTAGCTCGCGGCCAGGCCGCACAGCAGCGCGCCGGCCCGCCAGTCCCGCCGGGCCAGCCAGCGGTACAGGCAGTACGCCAGCGCCACCACGCCCGCCCACCACAGGATCGGGGTGCCGATCGCCAGCACCTCGCGGGCGCACTCGTTCGCGGTGCAGCCCGACTCGCCGAACTTCGGCGACTCGTAGAAGAAGGACACCGGCCGGCCGACCACCAGCCAGCTCCACGGGTTGGACTGGTAGGTGTGCGGGCTGACCAGGCCGACGTGGAAGTCGTACATGGTCACGTGGTAGTGCCACAGGCTGCGCAGCGCCTCGAACTGCGGCATCGGGATGCCCAGCAGGTGGTCCGGCAGCACGTGCGGCTGGTGCATCGCCCAGTCCCGGCCGTACCCGCCCTTGCCGGGCTCGGTGCTGCTCAGGAACCAGCCGGTCCAGGACGCCAGGTAGACGCCGATGGTGATCACCAGCATCACCGGGCCGGCCAGCAGCGCGTCCCACAGGCCCAGCAGCACCCAGCGCCGGGTGCCCACCAGCCGGCGGGTGCCCACGTCCCAGCCGACGCTCATCAGGCAGAAGGCGACCAGGACGTACAGGCCGCTCCACTTGGTCGCGGTCATCAGCCCGAGGCTCACCGCGGCGGCCAGCCGGTACGGGCGCCAGCCGGTGACCAGCCAGTCCTTCCCCGGGGCGGTCGCCAGCCGGCGGGCCACCAGGGCCCGGGTGCGGTCCCGGTCCAGCAGCAGGAAGCCGAACGCCGCCAGGCCCCAGAACATCACCACCAGGTCCAGCAGCGCCGAGCGGCTGAGCACGAAGTGCAGGCCGTCCACCGACAGCAGCAGGCCGGCCACGCAGCCCAGCAGGGTCGACCGGAACAGCCGCCGGCCGATCCTGGCGAGCATCAGGATCGACAGGGTGCCGAGCACCGCGGTCATGAACCGCCACCCGAACGGGTGCATGCCGAACAACTGCTCGCCGATCCCGATGATCCACTTCCCGACCGGCGGGTGCACGATGTACGCCGGATCGACCCGGTACGGCACGCTCGGGTGCGGCGCCATGATCTGCGCGTTGGCGTCGTCGGCCCAGCTGGTCTCGTAACCGCCCTGCCAGAGCGAGTACGCGTCCTTGGCGTAGTACGTCTCGTCGAAGATCAGCGCATGCGGGTTGCCGAGCCCGGCGAACCGCAGCACGCCGCCGAACAGCGCCACCGCGAGCGGCCCGAGCCAGCCGGACCAGCGGCACAGCCAGGACCACAGCGCGTCCGGCAGCCGCACCCCCAGCCGCAGCAGCACCGGTGAGGGCGCCACCTCCCGCGGGGTCACCCCCGGGCCGTCCGGCATCGGCGGGACCAGCTGGTCGGCCGGGTCGGGGCGCCGGGGCGCCCGGTACCCGTGCTCGGCCAGCCGCCGCGCCCACCCGGGGCGGGGCTCCGGCCGCGGGGCCGGGACCTCGGCCGCGTCGAGCACGGCCACGCCGGCCTGCTCGGGGTGGTCCACGCCGATGGGCGTCCGGGGTGCGTTGTCGCCGCTCACGCGCCACATCGTAGGGGCGCACGCCCCGGGCGCCACCCCTCCCTCCGCAGCTGCCCGATTGATCCCTGAATCGACCGGGGTCCGCCACCCGGCCCGGGCCTGCGAGGATGGCCGGGTGACAGGCGTACTGGTACTTGCGGGCACACCCATCGGCGACGTCGCGGACGCGCCGCCCCGGCTGCTCACCGAGCTGTCCTCGGCCGACGTGATCGCGGCGGAGGACACCCGGCGGCTGCGCCGGCTCACCCAGGCGCTCGGCGTGACGCCGACCGGGCGGGTGCTCTCCTACTTCGAGGGCAACGAGGTCGGCCGCACCCCCGAGCTGGTCGAGGCGCTGCGCGGCGGCGCCCGGGTGCTGCTGGTGACGGACGCCGGGATGCCCTCGGTCTCCGACCCCGGCTACCGGCTGGTGGACGCGGCCGTCGCCGCCGGGATCAAGGTCACTGCGGTGCCCGGCCCGTCCGCGGTGCTCACCGCGCTGGCGCTGTCCGGCCTGCCGGTGGACCGCTTCACCTTCGAGGGCTTCCTGCCGCGCAAGACCGGCGACCGCGCCCGGCAGCTCGCCGAGATCGCCGCCGAACCCCGCACCATGGTGTTCTTCGAGGCCCCGCACCGGATCGCCGAGACGCTCACCGCGATGGCCGCCGCGTTCGGCGACCAGCGCCCGGCCGCGGTCTGCCGCGAACTGACCAAGACCTACGAGGAGGTCCGGCGCGGCCCGCTCGCCGAGCTGGCCGCCTGGGCCGCCGACGGCGTCAAGGGGGAGATCACCGTCGTGGTCGGCGGCGCCCCGCCCGCCGCCCCGGAACAGTTCGGCCCCGAAGAGCTGGCCCGCCGGGTGGCCGTCCGGGAGGAGGCCGGAGAACGCCGCAAAGAGGCCATCGCCGCCGTCGCGGTCGAGCTCGGGCTGCCCAAACGCGAGGTCTTCGACGCCGTGGTGGCCGCCAAGAACAGCGGCTGAGCGGGCGCTGCCCCGGCGCTGCGCCCGCGCTGCGCCGGGCGGAAAACCCCAGTTCGGCGCGGGTGCCCGCGGGTGGAGCCGCGCGTACCGTGGAGGCAAGCACCCCGCAAACGTCCGGCTCGCGAAGCTTTGACCGCGAGTTGGTACAACGCTCGCCAATTCGGATCCAAGAGTTGACAAGCCGGGTAGCGGGCGGGGCCGTCCGGGCATTTCCTGGGATGGAAAGACCCGAGCCGGGCGCCTCGCCCGGCGGGCACTGGGAGACGGCTATGAGCGACACGATCGGTAGCCCTCTGAGTGGGAACGCACCGAGCGGCCCCGGGCTGACCACCCGGACGCGCACCCCGGTCGAGACCGTCCGGGAGGCCTACTCCTTCGCCTGCCTGAGCTGCGGCTACGGCTGGGAGCAGGCCTACGACATCGAGCACCACGTGGCCCAGGACGGCCACATCGTCTTCGAGTACCACGCCAACGGCGTGCGGGTGCCGTCCCCGCTGCGCCAGCCGAGCTGCCCGGGCTGCGGCGGGCACACCGTGCGGATCATGCGCGAGGGCCGGGTGGCCAGCGCCGAGCACGAGGAGCACACCGCGCCGGGCTACCCCTCGCACGCCGGTCCGGCCACCGCGCCCGCCCTGCTGCCGCCGGCGACGCCGCGGCGGCGCTGGTTCCGGCGCTCGGCCCGGCCCACCGACCAGGGGTCCTGACCGCGACGGCCGCGCGCAGGGCCGCCCGACCGCCCGTTAACCGGTCGAGGGAGGTTCCTTCGCGCGGCTAAGATTTCTGACCATGGCGGCCACTGCAGACGACACCACCACCGAGGCCCGGCGCTCGGCGTACTACGTCACGACCCCGATCTACTACGTGAACGACCGCCCGCACCTGGGCCATGCGTACACCACCGTGGCGGGCGACGTGCTGACCCGCTGGCACCGCCAGCGCGGCGAGCGGACCTGGTACCTGACCGGCACCGACGAGCACGGTCAGAAGATCCTGCGCACCGCGGAGGCCAACGGCGTCTCCCCGCAGGAGTGGTGCGACAAGCTGGTGGAAGAGGCCTGGAAGCCGCTCTGGCAGCACCTCAACATCGCCAACGACGACTTCATCCGGACCACCCAGAAGCGGCACACCGCCCGGGTCCAGGAGTTCGTCCAGGACCTGCACGACAAGGGCGAGATCTACAAGGGCGGCTACTCCGGCCCGTACTGCGTCGGCTGCGAGGAGTACAAGCTCCCCGGCGAGCTGCTGCCCGGTGCGACCGAGGACGAGAAGCTCTGCCCGATCCACAAGAAGCCGGTCGAGTGGCTGGAGGAGGAGAACTACTTCTTCCGGCTCTCCGCCTACGGCCCCAGGCTGCTGGAGTTCTACGCCGCCAACCCGGACTTCATCCAGCCGGCCTCGGCCCGCAACGAGGTGCTGCGCTTCGTCGAGCAGGACCTCAAGGACCTCTCGATCTCCCGCTCCACCTTCAACTGGGGCGTCCCGCTGCCCTGGGACGAGAAGCACGTGCTGTACGTGTGGGTGGACGCGCTGCAGAACTACATCACCGCGGCCGGTTACGGCTCCGACCCGGAGCGGTTCGCCGAGCTGTGGCCCGCCTCGGTGCACCTGGTCGGCAAGGACATCCTGCGCTTCCACGCGGTGATCTGGCCCGCGATGCTGATGGCCGCCGGGCTGCCGCTGCCCAAGCGCGTGGTGGCCAACGGCTGGCTGATGGTCGGCGGCGAGAAGATGAGCAAGTCCAACCTGACCGGCATCGCGCCGCAGGACCTCACCTCGCACTTCGGCGTGGACGCCTACCGGTACTACTTCCTGCGGGCCATCCCGTTCGGCACCGACGGCTCCTTCTCCTGGGAGGACTTCACCGCCCGGTACACCTCCGAGCTGGCCAACGACTACGGCAACCTGGCCTCCCGGCTCGCCGCGATGGTCGGCAAGTACTTCGACGGCCGACTGCCCGCCGCGACCGCCGCCGGCCCGGCCGAGCAGGCCGTGGCCGACGGGCTGGCCGCCGCGGTGGCGACCGCCGACCGGAAGATCGGCGAGGAGCTGGACTTCGCCGGCGGCATCGCGGCGATCTTCGAGTTCGTGAAGCTGGTCAACGGCTACCTGACCGAGCAGGAGCCCTGGAAGGTCGCCAAGGACACCTCCGAGGAGGGGCAGGCCCGGCTCGCCACCATCCTCTACACCGCGGCCGAGGCACTGCGGGCCACCGCCGTGCTGCTCAACCCGGTGATGCCGGAGAGCTCCGCCAAGCTCTGGGAGTCGCTGGGCGCCGGGGAGTCGCTGGGCGAGCTGGCCGCGCAGACGATCGACACCGTCGCCGACTGGGGCCGGCTGCCCGCCGGCACCCAGGTCACCAAGGGCGACATCCTCTTCCCGCGCCTCGAAGAGAAGCCTGCTGCCTGACATGCCGAAGAAGGACGCGGACCGCTCCACACCGCCCCCGCTGCCCGCACCGCTGGCGGTGGCGGTGGCCGACTCGCACACCCACCTGGACATGCAGTCCGGCACCCCCGCCGAAGGGCTGGCCAAGGCCGCCTCGGTCGGGGTGACCGCGGTCGTCCAGGTCGGCTGCGACGTGGCCGGTTCGCGCTGGGCCGCGGACCTGGCCGGGGAGTTCGAGCAGGTGCACGCCGCCGTGGCGCTGCACCCCAACGAGGCTCCCCGGCTGGTCCTCGGCGACGGTGACGGCTGGTCCCGGCAGCAGCGCGGCGCCGGTGGCGAGGACGCCCTGCAGGAGGCGCTCGCCGAGATCGACCGGCTGGCGGCCCTGCCGCAGGTCAAGGCGGTCGGCGAGACCGGCCTGGACTACTTCCGCACCGGGCCGGAGGGGGTGGACCTCCAGAAGGAGTCCTTCCGCCGGCACATCGAGATCGCCAAGCGGCACGGCAAGGCCCTGGTCATCCACGACCGGGACGCCCACCAGGACGTCATCGACCTGCTGCTGGCCGAGGGCGCGCCCGAGCGCACCGTCTTCCACTGCTACTCGGGCGACGCCGCGATGGCCAAGGTCTGCGCCGAGCACGGCTGGTACCTGTCCTTCGCCGGTCCGGTCACCTTCAAGGCCAACCAGGAGCTGCGGGACGCCCTCGCGGTCACCCCGCTGGACCGGGTGCTGGTGGAGACCGACGCCCCGTACCTGACCCCGCACCCCTACCGGGGCCGCCCGAACGCGCCGTACCTGATCCCGGTCACCCTGCGCTCGATGGCCGACACCCTGTCGCTGCACGAGGACGAGCTGGCCACCGCGATCGCGGCCAACACGGCACGCGCCTTCGGCTACTGACCGGCTCACCGGGGAGCGGGGCGACGCCGACCTGCCGGTGGTCGCCCGGCACGAAGGTGTGCTCCGGACCGAGGTGCCGTACCCGGTCGAGATCGATCTGAAGCAGGTCGTCGAACTGTGAGCCCCCGCCCCGCCCGTATCCTTGGCGGGTGAGCACCACCGACCCCACCCCTGACAGCCACCTCCTGGGCGCCTCCGACATCCGGGAGCTGGCCGCCACGCTGGGCGTGAAGCCGACCAAGCAGCGCGGGCAGAACTTCGTCATCGACGGCAACACCGTCCGCCGCATCGTGCGGGCCGGCGGGGTCACCGCCGAGGACGCGGTGGTGGAGGTCGGGCCGGGGCTCGGCTCGCTCACCCTGGCGCTGCTGGAGGTCGCGGCGCACGTCACGGCGGTGGAGATCGACCCGCTGCTGGCCCAGCACCTGCCGACCACCATCGAGGCCCGGATGCCGGCCCGCGCCAAGGACTTCGACCTGGTCCTCAGCGACGCCATGGAGGTCACCGAGCTGCCCGGCCCGGCGCCCACCGCGCTGGTCGCCAACCTGCCGTACAACGTCGCCGTCCCGGTGCTGCTGCACATGCTGGCCACCTTCCCCAGCATCGAGCGCACCCTGGTCATGGTGCAGAGCGAGGTCGCCGACCGGCTCGCCGCCAAGCCCGGCAACAAGGTGTACGGGGTGCCCTCGGTCAAGGCCAACTGGTACGCGGAGGTCAAGCGGGCCGGCGCCATCGGCCGCAACGTCTTCTGGCCCGCGCCGAACGTCGACTCCGGACTGGTCTCGCTGGTGCGGCGCGAGCCGCCGGCCACCACCGCCAGCCGCCGGGAGGTCTTCGCGGTCGTCGACGCGGCCTTCGCCCAGCGCCGCAAGACGCTGCGCGCGGCGCTCGCCGGCTGGGCCGGCTCCCCGGCCGCGGCCGAGCAGGCCCTCGCCGGGGCCGGCATCGACCACAAGCTGCGCGGCGAGATGCTGACGGTCGAGCAGTTCGCCGCCATCGCCGAGCACAAGCCGAAGGCGGACGCACAGTGATCACGGTCAGGGTTCCCGCCAAGGTCAACGTCCAGCTGGGCGTCGGCGGCCTGCGCGCCGACGGCTTCCACGACCTGGCCAACGTCTTCTTCGCGGTCGCCCTCGGCGACGAGGTCACCGCCGCCCCGGGTGAGGGCGTCACGCTCACCTGCACGGGCCCGGACGCCGCACAGGTGCCGCTCGACGACACCAACCTGGCCGCCCGCGCCGCCCGGCTGCTCGCCGCGCACCACGGCATCGAGGCCAACGTCCGGCTGCACATCGACAAGGCCATCCCGGTGGCCGGCGGGATGGCCGGCGGCAGCGCCGACGGGGCGGCCGCGCTGGTCGCCTGCGACGCGCTGTGGGGCCTGGACACCCCGCTGGAGACCCTGCTGGAGCTGGCCACCGAGCTGGGCTCCGACGTGCCGTTCGCGCTGGTCGGCGGGGTCGCGCTGGGGCGCGGCCGGGGCGAGCTGCTGGAGCGGCTGCCGGTGAGCGGCACCTTCCACTGGGTGTTCGCGGTCGCCGACGGCGGACTGTCCACGCCGGCCGTCTTCCGGGAGTGCGACCGCCTGCGCGAGGAGGCCGGCACCGGCTCCACCGAGGCCGAGGTGCCCACCCCGGACGCCGACCCGGCCCTGCTCGCCGCCCTCGCCGACGGCGACCCGGTCGCCCTCGCCGACGCGCTCGCCAACGACCTCCAGCACGCCGCGCTCTCGCTGCGGCCCTCGCTCGCGGACACCCTGCGGGCCGGCACCGAGGCCGGCGCGCTGGCTGCCCTGGTATCCGGCTCCGGCCCGACCTGCGCCTTCCTGGCCAAGGACGCCGAGGCCGCCACCGCCCTCGCCGGCGCCCTGCTCGCCTCCGGCACCTGCCGCGCCGCCCACCCGACCCACGGCCCCGTCCCCGGAGCGGCGGTCAGCGCACCCAGGCCTTGAACGGCTCGGTCTCCAGCGAGATCCCGACCGGGGCCGGCAGGACGACGGTCCGTCCGAACGGGCGGCGCACCAGACTGACGTACGTGCCGTCCTCCGGCTCGCTGAACACCAGGACCTCGCAGCTGTCCCGGTCGACCAGCAGGTAGACCGGGATGCCGGTCTCCGCGTAGGCGCGCGGCTTCTCGTCCCGGTCGCGGCGGTCGGTGTCGGTGTCGTACGAGGTCACCTCGACCACCATGAGCGCCCGCTCGGCGGAGGCCCACTCACCCTGGCCGGCGAAGCTGCCGTCCGGCGCCAGTACTCCGTCCGGCTTGGCGTGGCCCTTGCGGTAGGTCTCCACCCGCAGGCCGCGCTCGGGGTAGAGCCACAGGTCGGGGCGTTGCTGCAGGCACTGCTTCATCACCCAGCGGATGATCTCGTCGTGGTCGCCGTCGGGCACCGCTTTGACTCCGATCCGCCCGTGGATGAACTCCATCCGGACGCCCTCGCGCTCGGCCGCCAAGGCGATCCGCTCGAACTCCTCGGCCAGCATCTGGGGCCGGTCCTCGATCGCCGTCACCGCACACCTCCGCCGCCCGTTCGCCGTGTGACACTCGCACGGTACCGCGCCCGAGCGCCGGGGCGGGTCCCGTTGGGTGCCCACTAGGCTGGGGAGGTCGGGGCACTCCCCGCGTGCAGTCGATCCCAGGAGCGCAGCAGCAGTGGCCGTCAACCTCGCCACCATCGAGTCCGTCACCAAGGTCTACGGCACCCGCGCCCTGCTGGACGGGGTCAGCCTGGGGGTCAGCGAGGGCGACCGGATCGGCGTCGTGGGGCGCAACGGCGACGGCAAGACCACGCTGATCCGGATGCTGGCGAAGCTGGAGGAGCCGGACAGCGGGCGGATCACCCACTCCGGCGGCCTGCAGATGGCGGTGCTCACCCAGCACGACTCGCTGGACCCGAAGGCCACCATCCGCCAGGAGGTGATCGCCGGCCGCGCCGACCACGAGTGGCTGGGCGACGCCCGGATCCGCGACATCGTCCAGGGCCTGTTCGGCGGCCTGGACCTGCCCGGCTTCGAGCTCGGCCTGGACACCGTGATCGCCCCGCTGTCCGGTGGCGAGCGCCGCCGGATCGCGCTGGCCAAGCTGCTGCTCGGCGAGCACGACCTGATCGTGCTGGACGAGCCCACCAACCACCTCGACGTCGAGGGCATCGCCTGGCTGGCCCGGCACCTGCAGCTGCGCCGTTCGGCGCTGGTCTGCGTGACCCACGACCGGTGGTTCCTGGACCAGGTCTGCACCCGGATGTGGGACGTCCAGCGCGGCGAGGTGCACGAGTACGAGGGCGGCTACTCCGACTACGTCTTCGCCCGGGCCGAGCGCTCCCGGATCGAGGCCACCGAGGAGCAGAAGCGCCAGAACCTGGCCCGCAAGGAGCTCGCCTGGCTGCGCCGGGGCGCCCCCGCCCGTACCTCCAAGCCGCGGTACCGGATCGAGGCGGCCAACGCGCTGATCGCGGACGTGCCGGACCCGCGGGACAAGAGCGAGCTGATGAAGTTCGCCAACGCCCGGCTCGGCCGCACCGTCTTCGAGCTGGAGGGCGTCACCGTCAAGGCCGGCCCCAAGCTGCTGCTGGAGAACCTCACCTGGAACCTCGGCCCCGGTGACCGGATCGGCCTGCTCGGGGTCAACGGCGCCGGCAAGACCTCGCTGCTGCGGGCCATGCAGGCCGCGTACGCGACCCAGGGCGACGTGCAGCCCGCCTCCGGTGTGATCAAGGTCGGCAAGACCGTCCGGCTGGCGTACCTGTCGCAGGAGATCGCCGAGCTGGACCCGACGACCCGGGTGCTGCAGGCCGTCGAGCAGGTGCGCGGCCGGGTGGACCTCGGCAAGGGCCGGGAGATGAGCGCCGGTCAGCTGTGCGAGCAGTTCGGCTTCGGCAAGGACAAGCAGTGGACGCCGGTCGGCGACCTGTCCGGCGGCGAGCGGCGCCGGCTGCAGCTGCTGCGGCTGCTGATGGACGAGCCGAACGTGCTGTTCCTCGACGAGCCCACCAACGACCTGGACATCGAGACCCTCAACCAGCTGGAGGACCTGCTCGACGGCTGGCCGGGCTCGATGGTGGTGATCAGCCACGACCGGTTCTTCACCGAGCGCACCACCGACACCGTGCACGCGCTGCTCGGTGACAAGCGGCTGCGGATGCTGCCGAACGGCGTGGACGAGTACCTGGAGCGCCGGGCCCGGATGGCCGAACAGGCCGCCCCCGCCGTGCCGGTGGCCGCCGCCAAGCCGGCCGGCGACTCCCGCGCGCAGAAGAAGGAGATGCAGAAGCTGGAGCGGCAGATCGCCAAGCTGGACCAGCAGGAGTCCAAGCTGCACAGCCAACTCGCCGAGCACGCCGCCGACTTCTCCAAGGTCGCGGAGCTGGATGCCCAGCTGCGCAAGGTCAAGGAGGAGAAGGAGGAGCTGGAACTCGCCTGGCTGGAGCTGGCCGAGGAGATCTGAGCCCCGCAGCACCGACCGTCCCGCCGCCCGTCCCGCCGCCCTCGCGCGTGGGGCGGGCGGTGCCGGTTCGCCGCCTCAGCGGTCGCGGCGGAAGCGGCGGACCGTCTCGTAGCCGGAGGCCAGCACCAGGACCGCGGCTATCACCACCCAGGCGATCGAACCGCCCTGCCGGTGCTGCGCCAGGCCGAGGTCCAGGAGCAGCAGGCTCACCCCGAGACCGGTGACCGCCACCAGCCGGTGGATCACACCGTTGTCCTCGAACAGGTCACCCATGTCCGCTCCCTTCCGCTCCGGGAGCGCACACCATACCGCCGCCCGGGCCGGCCCGCACCACCCCCGGCGGGCGGTGATCCGTACGCTCCCGAATCACCCTTGTGCCTGCTGTCCGCGCAGGTCAGCGGCGCGCCAGGGTGGGCCCCATGACAACTGACACCGGATCGGCCGGCCCGGCGGGCCTGCGCCGGGTGGCCGCCGCCGCACTGGTCGGCACGGCGATCGAGTTCTACGACTTCTTCCTCTACGGCACCGCCGCGGCGCTCGTCTTCGGCCGGGTGTTCTTCCCGGCGCTGGGCGCCACCGGCGCGCTGCTGGCGGCCTTCTCGGTGTACGCGGCGGCGTTCCTGGCGCGCCCGCTGGGCGCGGTGCTGTTCGGGCACGTCGGCGACCGCCTCGGCCGCAAGGCCACGCTGGTGCTGTCGCTGCTGCTGATGGGCCTGTCGACGGCTGCGGTCGGGCTGCTGCCCGGCTACCGGGAGTGGGGGATCTGGTCGCCGGTGCTGCTCACCCTGCTGAGGCTGTGCCAGGGCGTCGGGCTGGGCGGCGAGTGGGGCGGGGCGGCGCTGCTGCTGGCCGAGTACGCGCCGGCCGGCCGCCGCGGCCGGTACGGCGGCTTCGTCCAACTCGGGCCGTGCGTCGGCTTCTTCCTGGCCAACGGGGCGTTCCTGGTGCTCGCCCGGTGGTTGACGGAGGCGGCGCTCCTGGCCTGGGGCTGGCGGTTGCCGTTCCTGGCCTCCACCGTGCTGGTGGCGGTGGGCCTGTTCGTCCGGCTGCGGATCGCCGAGACGCCGGTGTTCCGCGCCCAGCACGACCGCGCCGGGGTGCCGGTGCTGGAGGTGTACCGGGAGCACGGGCGGGCGGTGCTGCTCGGCGGCGGCGCCGTGATGGTGGGCTACGGGCTGTTCTACCTGACCACCACCTACGCGCTGGCCTACGCCACGGCCGGGCTCGGGCTGGCCCGGACGCTGGTGCTGTCCGTGCTGCTGGCCGGCAGCGTGGTCATGGCGGGGACGGTGTGGTGGAGCGCGGCGGCCGGGGACCGCTGGGGCCGGCGGCGGGTGCTGACCCTGGCGACGGCGGCCGGTGCGCTGTGGTCGGCGGCGCTGTTCCCGCTGCTGGAGACCGGTCGGACGGCGCCGGTGGCACTGGCCCTGGTGACCGCGATGGCGCTGCTGGGCGCGATGCTCG
Organism: Kitasatospora sp. NPDC094015; assembly: GCF_040304075.1. Classification (NCBI taxonomy): domain Bacteria; kingdom Bacillati; phylum Actinomycetota; class Actinomycetes; order Kitasatosporales; family Streptomycetaceae; genus Kitasatospora; species Kitasatospora sp. NPDC094015. The sequence continues at coordinate 165,025 of NZ_JBEOUL010000003.1, read as the reverse complement.
GGCCGCTGGCGGCGTACCTGCCGGAGCTGTTCCCGACCCGGGTCCGGTACACCGGGGCCGCGCTGACGTACAACCTGGGCGGGGTGGTCGGTGGGGCGACGGCGCCGCTGGTGGCGACCAGGCTGACCGCGGCGTACGGCACGGCGCAGCCGGTCGGCTGGTACCTGGCGGGGCTCGGCGCGGTGTCGCTGCTCTGCCTGGCGGCGCTGCCCGAGACCCGCGGCCGGCAGCTGGCCGGGGCGCCGGTGCCCGCCCAACTGCGCGCGGAGCGGGTGCGGCGCGGCTGACGCCGGGTGCGGCGGGGAGGGCCCGGATCGATTTTACGTTCAGGCCGACGACCATGTAATGTCTTCCTCGTTGCACCGGCCCCTATAGCTCAGTCGGTAGAGCGTCTCCATGGTAAGGAGAAGGTCTGCGGTTCGATTCCGCATGGGGGCTCCGCAAGGAGTACGAAGGCCCTCACCGTCAGGCGGGGGCCTTCGCCGTTTCCCGCAGCTGTTTTCCCGCGTGTGTTCCCCGCGCGTGTTCCCCGCGCGTGTTTCCCGCACCCGTCCGGGTGGACGCGGCCTAGCGGTCCGGGTACCGGATGCGCTGTGATGGTGCGTCAACGTGGTCTGCGCCGCGGTCCGCGGTACGGGTCCGGGGAGCGTGGGCCGGTCGGGCACCGCCGGACGGGGACTGGGAGGGCGCCCATGGGCGTTCGGCTCGTGGTGGCGGACGACCACCGGCTGCTCGCCGAGGCGCTGGCGACGGCCCTGCACCAGCGCGGGCACCGGGTGCTCGCGGTCGGCGCTCCGGCGTCGGCGGTCGGCGACCTGGTGGCGGGGTGCCGTCCCGAGGTGTGCCTGCTGGGGGTGGCCGCCGGAACCGGCACGCCCGGCGCGGGCGGCACCGGCGACCCGGTGCGGGATCCGTTCGAGCCGTTGCGGCGGCTGCGCCGCGAGCGTCCGGAGATCTGCGTGGTGGTGCTCGGCCCGGTCGGGGAGCCGGCCCGGGTCGCGGCGGCGTTCGCGGCCGGCGCGGCGGGATACGTGCGCGGGGACGAGCGGATCGAGGTGGTGGAGCGGGCGATCGCCCGGGTCCGGGCCGGGGAGGCGGCGGTCGCGGTGGAGGTGCTGCGGTCGGCCTTCGAGCAACTGCTGTGGCCGGCCGCGGAGCCGGACGACGAGGCGTTGCGGCTGCTGCGGCAGCTGACCCGGCGGGAGGTCCAGGTGCTGGCCCGGATCGCCGAGGGGCAGGACACCGCGGCGATCGCCGCGGGGATGGGGATCGCGTCCAGCACCGCCCGGACCCACGTGCAGCGGGTGCTGATGAAGCTCGGGGCGCGCACCCGCCTGGAGGCGGCGGCCGTGGCGGCCCGCTCCGGCCTGCTGGAACGCCTGCGCGGTCAGGCCCGCTGAGCCCGGCGGCCGGCTCCCCGTGGAGCCCCGCCGGGCTTCTTGCTGCCGTGATCTGTTGACTATTGGTCGCTTGTGTTTGAAAATGTTCGCGTGAGGGTTCCTGGAAGGCGGAGGCCGTGAAGAAGACCACGACCAAACTCGCGGACGGACGCGAACTCATCTACTACGACGCCGATCCGCACGTCCTGCGGGACGCCGTGGACCGGCGGCCGCTGGAGGCACCCACCAGCCTGTCCGAGATCCGCCGCGACCCGGCCACCGGCGACTGGGTCACCGTCGCCGCGCACCGCCAGGGCCGCACCTACCACCCGCCGGCCGACCAGTGCCCGCTCTGCCCGTCCCGGCCGGGCCGCCCGAGCGAGATCCCGGCCGCCGACTACGACGTGGTGGTGTTCGAGAACCGCTTCCCCTCGCTGGCCGCCGACGCCGCCGCCCACGTGCCCGCGCGCACCGACCCGCTGCGGGCCGGCGGTCCGGGCACCGGCCGGTGCGAGGTGGTCTGCTACACCGCCGACCACGACTCCTCGTTCGCCGCGCTGACGCCCGCCAAGGCCCGCCTGGTGCTGGACGCCTGGACCGACCGCACCGCCGAACTCTCCACCACCCCCGGCATCCGGCAGGTGTACTGCTTCGAGAACCGCGGCGCCGAGATCGGCGTGACGCTGGCTCACCCGCACGGCCAGATCTACGGCTTCCCGTTCGTCACGGCCCGCACCGCCCGGATGATCGGGACCGCCGCCGCCCACCGCGCCCGGACCGGAGGCAACCTCTTCGAGGACCTGCTGGCCGCCGAACGCGCCGACCCCGTCCGGGTGGTCCTGGCCGGTGAGCACTGGACGGCCTTCGTCCCGTTCGCCGCCCGCTGGCCGTACGAGGTCCACCTGTACCCGAACCGCCGGGTGCCCGACCTGACCGCGCTGGACGAGGCCGAGCGCGCCGAGTTCCCCGGCCTGTACCTGGAGCTGCTGCGCCGCTTCGACCGGCTGTTCACCGAACCGGGGGACAATGGCGGGGCCGTACCGACGCCGTACATCGCCGCATGGCACCAGGCGCCCGCGCTCCGGGGGGAGGAGCTCGCGCTGCACCTGGAGCTGTTCACGATCCGGCGTACGGTGGGCAAGCTCAAGTTCCTCGCCGGCACCGAGTCCGGCATGGACGCGTTCATCAACGATGTGTCGCCCGAGGCGGCGGCGCAGCGCCTGCGGGAGGTCGCATCATGAGTAAGTACCTGGTGACGGGTGGAGCCGGTTACGTGGGCAGCGTCGTGGCCGCGCACCTGCTGGAGGCCGGGCACCAGGTCACGGTGCTCGACGACCTCTCCACCGGTTTCCTCGCCGGGGTGCCGGAGGGTGCCGAGTTCGTCCGGGGCCGGATCCAGGACGCCGCCGATGTGCTCGACCACAGCTTCGACGCGGTGCTGCACTTCGCCGCCTCCTCCCAGGTCGGCGAGTCGGTCGCGGACCCGGAGAAGTACTGGCGCAACAACGTGGCCGGCTCGCTGGAGCTGGTCTCGGCGATGCGCAAGGCGGGCGTGCGCAAGCTGGTCTTCTCCTCCACCGCCGCCGTGTACGGCGAGCCCGAGTCGGTGCCGATCGCCGAGACCGCCCGCACCGCGCCCACCAACACCTACGGCGCCACCAAGCTGGCCGTGGACCACCTGATCACCAGCGAGTGCGCCGCCCACGGCCTGGCCGCGGTCTCGCTGCGCTACTTCAACGTGGCCGGCGCGTACGGCACCTACGGCGAGCGGCACGAGCCGGAGTCGCACCTGATCCCGCTGGTCTTCCAGGCCGCGCTCGGGCAGCGCCCGCACATCGCGGTCTACGGCGAGGACTACCCGACCCCGGACGGCACCTGCATCCGCGACTACATCCACGTGGCCGACCTGGCCGACGCGCACCTGCTCGCGCTGGACGCCGCCAAGGCCGGCGAGCACCTGATCTGCAACCTGGGCAACGGGGCCGGCTTCTCGGTCCGCGAGGTGATCGAGTCGGTCCGCCGGGTGACGGGCCGTGAGATCCCGGTCCAGACCGCCGAGCGCCGCCCCGGCGACCCGGCCGTGCTGGTCGCCTCCGCCGCCCGCGCGCACGAGACGCTCGGCTGGCGCCCCAGCCGGCCCGAGCTCGACGACATCGTCCGCGACGCCTGGAACTTCACGCTGGAGAACCGCGCATGACCGATTTCCAGTCCGTCTTCGGCGCCGCCCCGGACGGGGTCTGGGCGGCGCCGGGCCGGGTCAACCTGATCGGCGAGCACACCGACTACAACGACGGATTCGTGCTCCCGCTCGCGCTCCCGCACACCGCCCGGGCCACCGTCCGGCGCCGGGACGACGACCTGCTGCGGCTCTACAGCGAGCAGGGCGACGGCCGGATCACCGAGCTCGGGCCCGACCTGGACCCGGGGGCGGTCACCGGCTGGGCCGCCTACCCGGCGGCCGTGGTGTGGGCGCTGCGGAAGGACGGCCGGGCGGTCGGCGGGCTGGACGTGCACATCGACAGCGACGTCCCCGGCGGGGCGGGACTGTCCTCCTCGGCGGCGCTGGAGTGCGCGGTCGCGGCGGCCTGCGACGGGGTCTTCGGGCTCGGCCTCGACCCGGCGGGGCTGGCGCTGGCCGCCCAGCGGGCGGAGAACGAGTTCGTCGGCGTGCCCTGCGGGGTGATGGACCAGATGGCGTCCATGTGCTGCGCCGAGGGCAGCGCGCTCTTCCTGGACACCCGGGACCTCTCCCGGCGCCAGGTCCCGCTGGACCTGGCCGCCCGGGGGCTGCGGCTGCTGGTGGTGGACACCCGGGTCAAGCACGACCTCGGCGACGGCGCCTACGCCGGGCTGCGGGCCGGCTGCGAGCGGGCCGCCGCCCTGCTCGACCTGCCCGCCCTGCGCGATCTGCCGCCGGTCGCGCTGGACGGCGCGCTGGTCCAGCTGCCGGCCGAACTGCGCCCGCTGGTACGGCACGTGGTGACCGAGAACGCCCGGGTCCAGGAGTGCATCACGCTCCTGGACGCCGGCGACCTGGCCGCTCTCGGCCCGGTCCTGACCGCCGGGCACGCCTCGCTGCGGGACGACTTCCGGGTCTCCTGCGCGGAGACCGACCTGGTGGTGTCCGCGGCCCTCGCCGCCGGCGCCCTCGGGGCGCGGATGACCGGCGGGGGCTTCGGCGGGTCGGTCCTGGTGCTGGTCGCCGCGGAGGAGTCGGAGGCTGTCGCGTCGGCGGTGCGCGCCGCGTTCGCCGCGGCCGGGTACGCCGAGCCCCGGACCTTCGCCGCCGTCCCCTCCGCGGGGGCGCGCCGGGTGTCCTGACGCCCACTCGCCCGGCGCCCGGTCGACCTCCGTCGGCCGGGCGCCGCGGCGTTCCGGCGGCCGCTCGCCACTCGTGCGCGAACGGCCCCCGGGCGGCCGCGCGGCGACCCTGCACGGTGCGGAGTCCCAGCCGCCACTTGCGCGGACCAAATCCCCAGAGCGTGGCGAAACTTCACCAAACCCCCACCCGCCCGTCCCCGACCCCCGTACGCTGAGTCCCGGCATCGGTGGGGGCCGGAGCCGGAGCAGGGGGGAAGGACGATGGGGCGGATTCGCGTCCTGGTGGTCGACAGCCACCGGATCTTCGCCGAGGCACTGGCCGCGGCACTCGCCGGCGAGCCGGACGTGGACGTCGGCGCGGCCGGCACCGCGGCCGCGGCGGAACGCGCCCTGGAGCGGGCGGCCGGCGAGCGCCGCGCGTACGACGTGGTGCTGATCGACGCCGACCTCGGTCCCGGCCCGCAGTACCCGCCGCAGCGTCAGCACCCCTCCGAGCCGGACCAGTCGGAGCCGCGCCGCCCGCAGTACGCGGTGCCGGTACCGGTGCCGAGGCGGCCGAGCCTGCTCCCCGGCGCACGGGCGCACGGTGCGGGCGGCCCGCACGGCGCCGCCGGGCCGGCCGTCCGGCCGGTGCCGCAGTTCCAGCGCGAGCCGAACCCGGCCGCCCCGGGCAGCTCGTCCAAGGGGGACGGGATCGCCCTGCTGGCGCGGGTCTGCCGGACCCACCCCGAGCTGCGGGCCGTGGTGCTGGCCGCCGAGGACGACCCGCGCCGGGCGGTCCGGGCACTGCACGCCGGCGCCAGCGGCTGGGTCGCCAAGGAGAGTTCGCTCGGCACCCTGATGACCGTGGTCCGCGGCGTGCTGCGGGACGAGACCCATCTGCCCCCGGCGCTGCTCACCGGCGTGGTACGGGAGTTGACCTCGGCCCGGCGCGACCGTTCGGAGAGCGAGCGGCTGGTCGCCGCGCTCACCCCGCGCGAGGAGGAGGTGCTGCGCTGCATGGTGGCCGGTCTCGGCCGGCAGGCGGTGGCCGAGCGGCTCTACCTCTCCCCGCACACCGTCCGCACCCATATGCAGAACGTCCTCGGCAAGTTGGGGGTGCACTCCACCCTCGCGGCCGTCGCGGTGGCGCGACGGGCGGGGATCTCGCCGGCCGAGCCCCCGCCCCCGTCCGTACCCGCATCCACCGTCGCCTCGCCCACAGGCCCCGGCGTCGGCTGATCAGCCCCCGCCACGCCCAGATACCGACTCCGTCAGGTCAGGGAAACCGGAGGACAGATGTCGCCGCACAGCAATGCCGCACGCCTGGATCCATTCACCATGCACATTCCACGTCAGGACGAGGGCTCGACCGGGCTGCGGACGCTGGTGGTCGGGGCCGGCGCGGCCGGCTCGGCACTGGTCCGCGACCTGGACCGGACCCCGGACTTCGGTCTCACCCCGGTCGGGGTGCTCGACGACGACCCGGCCAAGGCCGGGACCGAGATCGACGGGGTGCCGGTGCTCGGCACCCTCGCCGAGCTGACCGAACTGGCCGTCGAGCACCGGGCGCAGGTGATCGTGCTGGCCATCCCGGGCCTGGCGCACCACCGGGTCCGGGCGCTGGCCACCGCGGCGGCGGCGGCCGGGGTGGCGGTCCGCTACCTGCCGTCGTTCCTGTCGGCGCTGCGCCGCGAGGTGGTCGGCTCCGACCTGCGCAGCCTGGACGTCAACAAGCTGATCGGCCGGGCCGAGGTGCACGTGGTGTCCTCCGACGTCCGGGCCGTGATCGAGGGCCGCCGGGTGCTGGTGACCGGGGCCGGCGGCTCGATCGGCAGCGAACTGTGCCGCCAGGTCAACGCGTTCGGGCCGTCCGAGCTCTACATGCTCGACCACGACGAGTCGAACCTGCACCGCCTCCAACTGGAGATCTGGGGCGAGGCCCTGCTCACCGACGAGTCGCTGGTGATCGCCGACATCCGGGACCGCCCGCGGATCCAGCAGATATTCCGTGACCTCAAGCCCGAGGTGGTGTTCCACGCGGCCGCGCACAAGCACCTGCCGCTGCTGGAGCGGCATCCCTCCGAGGCGGTCAAGTCCAATGTGCTGGGCACCGACAACCTGGTGGAGGCGGCGCTCGCGACCGGCGTGGAGCGGTTCGTCCTGATCTCCACCGACAAGGCCGCCGACCCGACCTCGGTGCTGGGCGCGAGCAAGCGGCTGGCCGAGCTGATCGTGCAGGCCAACGCCCGGGACGCGCGCAACCTGGGCACCGGCGTGTTCACCGCCGTCCGGTTCGGCAACGTGCTCGGCTCGCGGGGTTCGCTGCTGTCGGTGCTGGCCGAACAGTTCCGCAGCGGCGGCCCGGTGACGGTCACCCACCCGGACGTCACCCGCTTCTTCATGACCATCGAGGAGGCGGTCGGCCTGGTGCTGGAGGCCGGCCGGATGGCCGAGGGCGGCGAGGTGTTCGTGCTCGACATGGGCGAGCCGGTGCGGATCGTCGACCTGGTCCACAACTTCGCCCGGCAGGTGCAGCTGGCCGCGGAGGAGGTGGAGATCCGGTACACCGGCCTGCGGGCCGGGGAGAAGCTGAACGAGGCGCTGTTCTCCGAGCGCGAGGAGCGGCTGCCCACCGCGCACGGCCGGATCTACGCCACGGTGGCCGAGCACTCCGCCGTCCCGGAGGACCTGGCCGGCGGGCTGACCGGCCTGTACGAGGCCGCGGCGGTCAACGCCGACATCGAGGTCCGCAGCCGGCTGGCCGAACTCCTGCCGGGGTACCGCACCCCGGAGGTGGCTCCCGTCCCGGCCCTGAGCAGCCCGTACCCGGACGGTTTCTGAGGCAGCCCGTACCCGGACGGTTTCCGGGACCCGGTGCCGGCGGCCGAGGGGGCGGCCGGCCGGCCCGGTCGACGGGGGCGGTGGGCCGCAGCGGTCAGCCGGCCTGGTCGAACGGGGCGGTGAGCTGGCGCAGCAGCGCGGCCAGCTCGCCCTGGCGGTCGGGGCTCAGCCGGGCCAGCAGTTCGCGCTCGTGCGCGAGCAGGCCGGCCAGCGCCTGGTCCGCCTTGTCGCGCCCGTCGTCGGTCAGCCGGACCAGCACCCCGCGCCGGTCGTCCGGGTCGGGCAGCCGCTTGACCAGGCCCTTGCCGGTGAGCCGGTCGATCCGGTTGGTCATGGTGCCGGAGGTGACCAGGGTCTGGGTGAGCAGCTGGCCGGGGGAGAGCTGGTACGGCGAGCCGGCCCGGCGCAGCGCCGTCAGCACGTCGAACTCCCAGGGCTCCAGGCCGTGCTCGGCGAAGGCGATCCGGCGGGCGCGGTCCAGGTGCCGGGCGAGCCGGCTGACCCGGCTGAGCACCTCGAGCGGCTCCACGTCGAGGTCGGGGCGCTCACGGCGCCATGCTGCGACCAGCCGGTCGACCTCGTCCTCCATGACGATCAGTGTATCGGTGGTTGTGTCGATGTGAAGTCTCTTGACATCAAGAGATAACAAAAGGCAGCCTGGGGATAGATATCTTGATGTCGAGATACTTTGCGAGGTAGCCATGCCCACCTGGGACCCGACGCAGTACCTGCGCTTCGCCGACCAGCGCACCCGCCCGCTGCACGAACTGCTCGCCCGGGTGCCGGACCTCCCGCCGGCGCCCACCGTGCTGGACATCGGCTGCGGCCCGGGCAACTCCACCGCCGTGCTCCGCGCCCGCTGGCCCGACGCGGCGATCACCGGCATCGACACCTCCGCCGAGATGCTCGCCACCGCCCGCACCGCCGAGGGCGAGCCGACCGCCTCCTACCTGCTCGCCGACGCCGCTGTCCACGACCCCGCCCCGGCCGCCCCCGACCTGATCGCCAGCAACGCCACCCTGCAGTGGGTCGACGGCCACCTCGACCTGCTGCCGCGCTGGGCGGCGGCGCTGCGGCCGGGCGGGGTGATCGCCTTCCAGGTGCCCGGCAACTTCGACCGGCCCAGCCACACCCTCCTCGCCGACCTGCGCCGCAGCCCTCGCTGGCGTGCCGCCCTCGGCGACGATCCGGTCCGCGCCGGCGTCCCGGAGCCGGACGCCTACCTGGAGACGCTGCTCGCCGCCGGCTGCACCGCCGACGTCTGGGAGACCACCTACCTCACCCTGCTGCCCGGCCCCGACCCGGTGCTGGAGTGGACCAAGGGCACCGCACTGCGCCCGGTGCTCGCCCTGCTGCCCGACCCCGCCGAGCGGGCCGCCTTCCTGGCCGAGTACGCGGCGCTGCTGCGCGAGGCCTACCCGGCAGGGCCGTACGGCACGGTGTTCCCGTTCCGCCGGATCTTCGCGGTGGGCGTGCGCGGCTGAACCAGGCCGCAGCCGCCGAACCAGCCGCAGCCGCCGAACCGGCCGCAGCCGCCGAACCGGCCGGACCACCTGGGCCCGGCCCGGCCGGCTCAGGAGGAGCCGGGCATCGCCGGGTGCCGCCCGATCAGCACCACCCCGACCACCACCGCCAGCAGGCCGGCCGCCTGCCAGGCCAGCGCCAGCGGGGTGACCCGCACCTGGTCGCCGAGGAAGCCCACCGCGCAGGCGATCCCGGTCAGCGGCTGGGCGGCGGTCAGCGCCGGCAGCGACATCCGCAGCGGCGCCGCCTCGAAGGCGGACTGCACCAGCAGCAGCCCGACCACGCCGATCGCCACGATCGTGTAGGGCTGCCAGGTGGCCAGCACCGAGGTCAGGCCGGTCGAGTCCAGCTTCTCCGCGACCGACCGGGTGAGCGCGTCCTGCAGGCCGTAGAGCAGGCCCGCGGCGAGCGCCAGCAGGGTCGCCTCCTCCAGCAGCGGCATCCGCCGGGCCGCACTCACCAGCACCAGGGCGAGGCCGGCCACGATGCCGAACACCAGCCAGTAGCGCAGCTGGCTCTCCGGCGGCTCACCGCCCTGCGGGCGGCCGGAGACGATGAAGGTGGTCACCCCGACCGCGATCAGCACCACGCCGCCCCAGCCGGAGCGGCCCAGCGACTGCCCGGTCAGCACCCGGGCCAGCAGCATGGCGAACACCAGGCTGGTCGCCAGCAGCGGCTCCACCAGCGACACCTCGCCGTGGTCCAGCGCCAGCGCGCTGAGCACCTGGCCGCCGATCATGAACGCGATGCCGAGCAGCCAGTCGGGCATCCGCATCAGGTCGAGCAGCAGCCGCCAGTGCAGCAGGTCGTCGCGCGGGGCGCGCTGCGCCGCGTGCTGCTGGAGCACGAACCCGAGCCCGAGGCAGCAGGCGGCGCCGATCGCCAGGAGGAAGACCGCCAACGGTCACCATCTCCCCAGGGCTGTTCAGCCCTTCCGGTCGCCGACCAACTTGGGATGCCGCTCCAGGCCCTCCAGGCCGTGCCAGGCCAGATTGACCAGGTGGGCGGCCACTTCGGCCTTCTGCGGCTTGCGCACCTCCAGCCACCACTGGCCGGTGAGCGCGACCATGCCGACCAGCATCTGCGAGTACATCGGTGCCAGTCGGGCGTCGAAGCCCCGGGACTTGAACTCCAGCCCCAGGATGTCCTCCACCTGCACCGCGATGTCGCTGATCAGCGAGGCGAAACTGCCGGTGGACTGGGCCACCGGGGAGTCCCGGACGAGGATCTTGAAACCGTCGGTGGAGGTGTCGATGTAGTCCATCAGGGCGAACGCGGCCTGCTCCAGCAGTTCCCGCGAGTGCCCGCCGGTGAGCGCTCCGGTGACCATGTCCAGCAGGAGCTGCATCTCGCGGTCGACCACGACCGCGTACAGCCCCTCCTTGCCGCCGAAGTGTTCGTACACCACCGGCTTGGAGACCCCGGCCCGCTCGGCGATCTCCTCCACCGAGGTGCCGTCGTACCCGCGCTCGGCGAAGACCGAACGGCCGATCTCCAGCAGCTGCTCGCGCCGCTGCTTGCCGGTCATCCGGACCCGCCCGCGGGCCTTGGCACCGCGCGCACCGGCCGTGGAGCGGGTACGGACGCGCGCCGGGCCACCCTCCTCGGCCTGCGAGGTGCGATGGCCGGCCGCGCTGTCTCCGTTGCTCCCGTTCACCCCTACATCATGCTTCAGCGCACGCCTCATGCGGTGCGGCGGGCGGCGATCCGCTCCGTACTGGGCCACCGGACGTCCTTCGCCCAGCCGGCCTGCTCGAACCAGTGGATCAGCCGCGCGGAGGAGTCGATCTGCCCGCGCAGCACCCCGTGCCGGGCGGAGGTGGGGTCGGCGTGGTGCAGGTTGTGCCAGGACTCGCCGCAGGACAGCACCGCCAGCCACCAGACGTTGCCGGAGCGGTCGCGGGACTTGAACGGGCGGGCGCCGATCGCGTGGCAGATCGAGTTGATCGACCAGGTCACGTGGTGCAGCACCGCGATCCGGACCAGGGTGCCCCAGAAGAAGGCGGTCAGCGCGCCCTGCCAGGACATCGTCACCAGCCCGCCGACCAGCGGCGGCAGCAGCATCGAGATCAGCGTGAAGAGCCAGAACAGCCGGGAGATCCGGCGGATCGCCGGGTCCTTGATCAGGTCGGGCGCGTACTGCTGCTGCGGGGTCTGCTCCTCGTCGAACAGCCACCCCATGTGCGCCCACCACAGCCCCTTGAGCAGCGCGGGGACGGTCTCGCCGTAGCGCCACGGCGAGTGCGGGTCGCCCTCCTTGTCGCTGAACTTGTGGTGCCGGCGGTGGTCGGCCACCCAGCGCACCAGCGGACCCTCGACGGCCAGGCTGCCGGCGATCGCGACGGCGATCCGCAGGGCGCGGTTGGCCTTGAAGGAGCCGTGGGTGAAGTAGCGGTGGTACCCGATGGTGATGCCGTGGCAGGTGAGGAAGTACATCACCGTGGCGATCGTCAGATCGAGCCAGCCCAGGCCCCAGCCCCAGGCCACCGGCACGGCGGCGATCACGGCGAGGAACGGGACGGCGATGAAGATCCCTATGGTGATCCGCTCGACGGGGCCCTGCTGGTCCCCGCTCACGGTGGCGGTCAGCGATGCGACGGCGGGGTCCGCGGCCTGGGGGCGCGCTTCGTCGGCCTGAATGGTCATGACGGTCCTTGGGGGGGCGAAGCGGGGCTACCTACGACTCCGTAACTTACGGCATCGTAGGTACTGCCGCCCCCGATGGGAAGACGTGTCGCGCCCGCCCGGGGCCGGTGGCGGGGAACCGCCATAGTGGTGGAGCTGAGGGCCCGGAACCCGTAGTGTGTGCTTGCCATCCCCGGTTGCTCTGCTGGCACGGGCGCCCAGACTTTGAATCTGGTCTTCGCAGGTTCGATTCCTGCCCGGGGAGCCCTGCCCTCCCCTCCCGGTACGCCGCCTCGGGCGATCGCCCCGCCGGTACCCGGATATCCTCTGAGCTGCCGGACCGCGGCCGTGCGGGCCGAGTCCGGCCGCCCCCTCCCTCACCGTGAACCGACCGAGGAGCCTCCGCGTGAGTGCCAACCAGACCGCCGCCGTGATCGTGCTCGCCGCCGGCGGCGGGACTCGGATGAAGTCCAAGGCCCTGCCCAAGGTGCTGCACCCGATCTGCGGCCGCACCCTGGTCGGCCACGCGGTCAGCGCCGCGCAGGAGTTGGCCCCGCAGCACCTGGTGGTGGTGGTCGGCCACCTGCGCGAGCTGGTGCAGGCGCACCTCACCGAGGAGTACCCCGGGGTCCGTTCGGCCGTCCAGCTGGAGCAGAACGGCACCGGCCACGCCGTGCGCACCGCGCTGGAGGCGCTGGCCGCCGACGGCGTGCAGCTGGACGGCACCGTGATCGTCACCACCGGCGACGCCCCGCTGCTGACCGGCGGCACGCTGGCCGCGCTGGCCGAGGCGCACGCCGGGCAGGGCAACGGGGTCACCGTGCTCACCGCCGTGGTGCCGGACGCCACCGGGTACGGCCGGATCCTGCGGGACGTCGGCGGCGCGGTGGCCGCGATCGTCGAGCACAAGGACGCCACCGAGGCGCAGCGCGAGATCGCCGAGATCAACTCGGGCGTCTTCGCCTTCGACGCCAAGCTGCTGGCCGAGGCGCTGGGCCGGCTGGGCACCGACAACGTGCAGGGCGAGGAGTACCTGACCGACACGCTGGAGATCCTGCGCACCGCCGGCCACCGGGTCGGCGCCGTGGTGGCCGCGGACTTCCGGGACATCGTCGGCATCAACGACCGGGTCCAGCTGGCCGAGGCCCGCCGGATGCTGAACCAGCGCCTGGTCGAGCGGGCGATGCGGGCCGGCGTCACCGTGGTCGACCCCGCCTCGACCTGGTTCGACGTCCAGGTGACCTACGAGCCGGACGCGCTGGTGCTGCCCGGCACCCAGCTGCACGGCGCCACCCACCTCGGCGAGGGCTGCGAGGTGGGCCCGAACACCACGCTGACCGACACCGCGGTCGGCGCCGGCGCCCATGTGAGCAACACCACGGCGATCGGCGCCGAGATCGGCGAGCTGGCCTCGGTGGGCCCGTACGCCTACCTGCGGCCGGGCACCAGGCTGGCCCGCAAGGCCAAGGCCGGCACCTACGTCGAGATCAAGAACTCCGAGCTGGGCGAGGGCGCCAAGGTCCCGCATCTGTCGTACATCGGCGACGCCACCATCGGTGAGGGCAGCAACATCGGTGCGGCGTCCGTCACGGTGAACTACGACGGCGTGAACAAGCACCGCACGGTGATCGGGGCGCACTGCCGCACCGGTTCCGACAACATGTTCATCGCGCCGGTGACCGTCGGTGACGGCGCCTACACCGCGGCCGGCTCCGTGGTGACCAACGACGTACCGGCCGGCGCCCTCGGGGTCGCCCGGGCGCAGCAGCGCAACATCGCCGGCTGGGTGGCCCGCAAGCGGCCCGGATCGGCCTCCGCGCAGGCCGCCGAGGCCGCCGGGGCGGGTGGGGCGCAGTAGCCGGGAGGGGCGGGCGGGCGTCTCGCCCACCGGTCCCGGGGCGGACGCTTTCCGGCGGGGCGCGTAACCTGGAGTACATACGTGCGCCACTGGGCTTACTGTCCGCGCCTCGGCGTACTCCCAATTCCCCCGCCCACTGCCCGCCCGGGTCCTGCCCGGGTGCGCCCGGGCGGGTCCATGTGCGGCAGCAACACGAGGAGACGGTGCAGTGAGCGGGATCACGACGTCGGGTGAGAAGAAGCTGAAGCTCTTCTCCGGCCGTGCCCACCCTGAGCTGGCGGCGGAGGTGGCGGCGGAACTCGGGACCGAACTCGTTCCGACCAAGGCGCTGGACTTCGCCAACGGCGAGATCTACGTCCGCTTCCTGGATTCCGCGCGTGGCGCGGACTGCTTTGTGATGCAGAGCCACACGGCTCCCATCAATCAGTGGATCATGGAACAGCTGATCATGATCGATGCGCTGAAGCGGGCCTCGGCCCGCAGCATCACCGCGATCCTGCCGTTCTACGGTTACGCCCGCCAGGACAAGAAGCACCTCGGTCGGGAGCCCATCTCGGCCCGCCTGGTGGCCGACCTGCTGGCCCAGGCCGGCGCCGACCGGATCATGGCCGTGGACCTGCACACCGCGCAGATCCAGGGCTTCTTCTCCGGCCCGGTGGACCACCTGTTCGCGCTGCCGGTGCTCTGCGACTACGTCGGGGAGAAGGTCGACCGCGCCAAGCTGACCATCGTCTCGCCGGACGCCGGCCGGGTGAAGGTCGCCGACCAGTGGTCGGACCGGCTCGGTGCCCCGCTGGCGATCATCCACAAGCGTCGCGACATGAGCCAGGCCAACACCATCCTGTCCGCCGAGGTGGTCGGTGACGTCAAGGACCGGGTCTGCGTGCTGGTCGACGACATGATCGACACCGCCGGCACCATCTGCGCCGCCGCCGACGCGCTGTTCGAGAACGGCGCCGCCGACGTGATCGTGGCCGCCACCCACGGCGTGCTGTCCGGCCCGGCCGCGGACCGCCTGAAGAACTCCCGGGTCAGCGAGTTCGTGTTCACCAACACCCTGCCGACCCCGGCGCAGCTGCAGATGGACAAGGTCACCACGCTGTCGATCGCCCCGTCGATCGCGGCCGCGATCCGCGAGGTCTTCGAGGACGGCTCGGTCACCAGCCTGTTCGAGGGCGTGCACTGATCCGCACCGCCCCGATCGGCCCCCGGAGCCCCGGCTCCGGGGGCCGATTTCATGGTTGACGCACACTGCGGTTAGACTCGTGAGACTGCTCGGCGAGGGATGCCGTGTGCCCGCGCGGGTGCCGCATCCGTGATCGACGCGCTGGTCCAGCCGCAGCCCGGCTGTGACCACCCGTCATCCGCCGCCGAGCGACCCCCTGAACGTACTTGAGGGTGTGGCCCGGCGGTTTTCTGTTGTCGCCTGCACCCGTAGCCAGCCTTTACGAGGAGTGCAGTCGTGTCCGAGATCCGCCTTGCCGCCGAGTCCCGCACCGAGTTCGGCAAGGGTGCCGCCCGTCGTGCCCGCCGCGCCGGGTTCGTCCCCGGTGTCGTCTACGGCCACGGCCACACCCCGGTTCACCTGAACCTGCCCGGCCACGAGCTGATGATGGCGCTCAAGACCCCGAACGCCCTGCTGGTCGTCCCGATCGAGGGCAAGGACGAGTTCGTGCTGCCGAAGGCCGTCCAGCGCGAGGCCATCAAGCGCACCATCGAGCACGTCGACCTGCTGCTGGTCAAGCGTGGCGAGAAGGTCACCGTCGAGATCCCGGTCCTCACCGAGGGCGAGCTGGCCCCCGGCGGCAACCTGCTCGAGCACGTCCTGAACGCGCTGCCGGTCGAGGCCGAGGCCACCCACCTGCCCGAGGCCGTGACCGTGTCGGTCGAGGGCCTGGAGGCCGGTGCCTCGATCACCGCCGGTGACATCGAGCTCCCCAAGGGCACCACGCTGGCCGTCGACGCCGACGCCGTCGTGCTGCAGGTCATCGGCGCCCAGGCCGCCGAGGTCACCGAGGACGAGGCCGCCGCCGAGACCGAGGCCGAGGTCGGCGCCGAGGCCTGAGCCTCCCGCTGAACCCTGTGTGACCGCTGCCCCGGTCGCCCCGTCGAGGGGCGGCCGGGGCAGCGGCGTTCCAGACGCCCGGCCGACGGTCCCCGGCCCCCTCCGGCGGCCACGGGGCGCGGATAATGGGGACCCGGCATCGACGGCGAGCGGAGAGCGGCAGAATGAGCGCGGCGGCACAGGAGTACACCGGACCCTGGCTGGTGGTGGGGCTGGGCAACCCCGGCGACGGCTATGCCCGCAACCGGCACAACATCGGCTTCATGGTGGCCGACCTGCTCGCCGAGCGGATCGGCGCCCGCTTCAAGGCGCACAAGAGCCGGGCCCAGGCCGCCGAGGGCCGCCTGGCCGGGCAGCGGGTGGTCCTGGCCAAGCCGATGACCTTCATGAACCTCTCCGGAGGCCCGACCACCGCGCTGCGCGACTTCTACAAGGTGCCCGCGGCCGGCATCGTCGCCGTCCACGACGAGCTCGACCTCGACTACGCCGCCCTGCGGTTGAAGACCGGTGGCGGCGACAACGGCCACAACGGCCTCAAGTCGCTCACCAAGTCGCTCGGCCCCGACTACCACCGGGTGCGCTGCGGCATCGGCCGTCCGCCGGGCCGGATGGAGGTGGCGGACTTCGTGCTCAAGGACTTCTCCAGCACCGAGCGCAAGGAGCTGGACTGGTTCGTCGACCGGGCGGCCGACGCGGTGGAGGCGCTGCTGTCGGAGGGCCTGGAGCGCGCCCAGCAGACCTACAACTCCTGATCCGTCGTCAGTTCCCTTTGCGACTGCGGTGGCGCACGGTACACAACGGTCGTGCAACGCTTTGGGGGACGGGAGCTGAAACCAGGTCAGAACGCCCCGGTGCTTCGGTACGGTCAGTCCTGTACGAAGGGGTTGAGGGGTCGATTCTGGGGGTAAGGACTGTGGTTCGGTCACGCCGTGTCCACTGGGCGCACACTGTCGGCGGTGCGGTACTCGGCCTGGCGGCCTGCACGCTGGCCGTCGGCCCCGCGTCCGCGGCCGAGTCGCCCGGGGGTCCGTCGCTGGCTCCGGAGCCGGCCGCGGCCCAGCTGATGCCGCTGCAGCAGGTGCCGCCGGTGGCCGGTTCGGTCGGCGGTTCGGCCGGGCTGTACGCGGTCGGCGGCGGCCTGGTGGTGGCGGCCGGAGGAGCCGCGACCTGGCTGCGTCGGCGGCGCGCCGGGCGGCCCACCACCTACTGAGCACGACGGGGAAGACGCAGGACGACGGAGGGACCGGCCGGTGGCCGGTCCCTCCTGGTGCGTCCGGGGTGCGGGTCAGCCGGTGTTGCGCAGGCCCGCCGCGATGCCGTTGACGGTCAGCAGCAGCGCCCGCGCCCGCAGCGGGTCCTCCGGCCGGCCCTGCTCGGCCATCTCGCGCTGCCGGCGCAGCAGCGCGACCTGGAGGTAGGAGATCGGGTCGAGGTAGGCGTCCCGCACGGTGAAGGTCTGCTTGAGCACCGGGTTGTGCTCCAGCAGCTCGTTCTCGCCGGTGAGCCGGAGCACCTCGCGCAGGGTGAGGTCGTGCTCGGCGACGATCTGGTCGAACACGTGGTGCAGGTCGGCCGGCACCAGCTGCTCCACGTAGTGGCGGGCGATCCGCAGATCGGTCTTGGCCAGCGTCATCGCGACGTTGGACAGGAAGTTCTGGAAGAAGTGCCACTGGCCGTGCATCTCGTCCAGCACGTCGCCCAGGCCCGCCTTGCGGGCCGCCGCGAGGCCCGAGCCGACGCCGTACCAGCCCGGCACGATCTGCCGCGACTGGGTCCAGCCGAACACCCACGGGATGGCCCGCAGGCCGTCCAGACCGGCGCCCGAGTCGGGGCGGCGGGACGGGCGCGAGCCCAGGTGCAGCGAGGCCAGCTGGTCGACCGGGGTGGCGGCGAAGAAGTACTTCGGCAGGTCCTCCTGCTCCACCAGGGCCCGGTACGAGGTGTGCGCGGCCTCGGAGACCTGGTCCATCGCCGCGTCCCAGCGGGCCAGCTCCTCGGGGGCCTGGCGGGGGGCGGTGTGCAGCGCGGAGGCGGACAGCGTGGCCGAGATGGTCAGTTCCAGGTTCTCCCGGGCGAGCGAGGGGAGCAGGTACTTGTCCGAGATCACCTCGCCCTGCTCGGTGACCTTGATCTCGCCCTCCAGGGTGCCCCACGGCTGGGCCAGGATGGCCTCGTGCGAGGGGCCGCCGCCGCGGCCGACGGTGCCGCCGCGGCCGTGGAACAGGCGCAGCCGGATGCCGTAGCGGTGGGCCACGTCGCGCAGCCGGCGCTGGGCCCGGTGGATCTCCCACTGGGAGGTGGTGATGCCGCCGAACTTGGAGGAGTCCGAGTACCCGAGCATGACCTCCTGGATGTCCCCGCGCAGCGAGACCAGCAGCCGGTACGAGGGGTCGGAGAGCATCTCGTCCAGGATCCGGTCGGCCTCCTGGAGCTCGTCGGTGGTCTCCAGCAGCGGCACGATGCCGACCTTGGCGATCCCGGCGTGCAGGTCGATCAGGCCGGCCTCGCGGGCCAGCACCACGGCGGCGAACACGTCGTCGGCGCCCTGGCACATCGAGATGATGTAGCTCTCGACGATCTCGTCGCCGAACCGCTCGAAGCCCTCCCGGATGGTGGTGAACACCCCGAGGGTCTTGGCGCCGGCCGGGTCCAGCGGGGCCGGGGTGGGGGCCAGCGGGCGGCGCGAGCGCAGCTCCTTGCCGAGCAGCCGCTGCCGGTACTCGCGCGGCATGTCGGCGTAGCGCCAGGCCTCCTCGCCGAGCCGGTCGAAGAGCTGGCCGAGCGCGTGGTGGTGGGCCTCGGCGTGCTCGCGCACGTCCATGGTGGCCAGCTGGAGGCCGAACGCCTCGATGGTGCGGATCGCCCGGGCGAGCCGGCCGTCGGCGATCAACTGGCCGCGGTGGGTGCGCAGCGACTCCTGGATCAGCTTGAGGTCGGCGACCAGCTCGCGGGTGCCGACGTAGTCGCGGCCGGGCAGGTGCGGGGTGCCGGCGGCGAGCCGCTCGCGGGTGTTCTCCAGCTTGAGCCGCACGCAGGTGGCCTTGAGCCGGTAGGGCTCCTCGGCGTTCATCCGCTTGTAGCGGGGGCTCAGTTCGGGCAGCAGGGCGAGGTCGGCGTCCAGCGACTCCAGCAGCTCGGCGGAGGCGCCGGCGAGCCGGACCGAGGTGGAGAGCGCGGCGCGCAGGTCGTCGACGGCGGCCAGCGCGTCCTTGATCCCGTACTCGTGCTGGAGGTTGAGCACGTCCCAGGTGACGGCCGGGGTGACGTTCGGGTTGCCGTCCCGGTCGCCGCCGATCCAGGTGCCGAAGGTCAGCGGGCGGACGCCCTCGGGGAGGGTCAGGCCGACCCGGGCCAGCTCCTCGTGCAGCTCCTCCAGCACCTCGGGGACGGCCTCGCGGTAGAGCTCGTCCAGGTAGTAGACGGCGTTGCGGGCCTCGTCGGTGGGCTCGGGGCGGGCGATCCGCAGCTCGTCGGTCTGCCAGAGCAGGTCGATCACCTCGGCGAGCCGGCGGTCGGCCTGGCGCTTGGCCGAGCTGTGCCGCACCGGGTCGGCGGTGGACAGGCCGGAGGCGACGTGCTCGCGGTGGATCCGCTCCAGCAGCTCGCCGATCCGGCGCAGCTTGTTCAGCACGCTGCGGCGGGCGGCCTCGGTCGGGTGCGCGGTGAAGACCGGGCGGACCGCCAGGTTGGCCAGGGTGTCCTGGAGGTGCTTGGGGTCGGCCTCGGCGAGCTGGTCGGCGGTCTGCGCCAGCAGCGAGCCCTCGCGGGCCCGGCGGGTGGCGAACTCCCGGCCGCGGTGCACCTGCTCGGTGACGTTCGCCAGGTGGAAGTAGGTGGAGAAGGCCCGGACCAGCTTGCCCGCGGTCTCCAGGTCGATCTCGCCGAGCAGTTGCGCGGTGGCCTCGCCGTCGGTGCGGCTGAGCAGCCGGACCTGCTCGACCAGGCCGAGCAGCTCGGGGCCCTCCTGCCGGACCAGGGTCTCGCCGAGCAGGTCGCCCAGGCGCCGGATGTCGGCGCGCAACGCGGCGTTGGCCGCGACCGGGTCGTCGGCGGGCGGGGACGGGCTGTCGGCCGAGGTGGGGACCGGAGCGGTCACGGCTGGCTCCCTGTGGTGGTGGGGTTCGGGCAACGGCTCTCCCCCGCCGTTCGCTGGGAAGGCCGGGGGCGTGCGGACCGCGCTGTCCGTCGCGGACCAGCATAGGTGGCACCGGGTGCCGCGTCCGAGAAGTGGCCGGATGCCGGACACCGGCGGCGCGGCGGGCACAGGTCCGCCGGGGCGGCCGGCGCCGGCGGTCGGGCGGGGCGGTGACGGGGTGGGGGCCGGGGCGGTAACGGGGTGGGGCCGGGGCGCGGCCCGCCCTTAGGCTGTCCCTCATGAGCAAGTCGCCTGACGGGGGCGGGCCGGCCCACTCGCTGTGGTGGTGGGAGCGGCGCCGCAGCGCGCTGCTGGACGTCGTGCTGGCCGTGCTGGCCGCACTGGAGTGCGCCTTCGGCGCGTACGGCGTGGTGCAGGACCGGTTCCACCTGGGCGTGTGGGTCGCGGTGGCGGCCGCCGTGCCGGGGGCGCTGGCGGGGGCGACGCTGCTGGTGCGGCGGCGCTGGCCGGCCGTGCCGGTGCTGGTCGCGCTGGTGTTCGTGCCGGGGCTGTTCGGGATCCTGCTGCTGGTGGTGTCGCTCTACACGCTGGCCGCCACCTGGGAGTGGCCGTCGCGGCGGCGCCGGGTGGTGGCGCTGTCGGCGCTGGCCCTGGTGGAGACCTTCGGGATGGTGCTGTTCGCCATCAACGCCCCCGAGCAGGGCGACGCGGGCACGCCGCTCCCGCCGACCTGGGTGTTCGTGGTGATGGCCGCGCTGGTGGCGGTCGGGCTGACCGTCCCGCCGGTGGTCAGCGGCCTGTACGTGGGCGCCCGGCGGCGGTTGGTGGAGTCGCTCCAGGACCGCGCGCTCGGGCTGGAGGCCGAGCTCGGCCTGCTCGCCGAGCAGGCGGCCGAGCGGGCCCGCCGGGCGCGGCTGGAGGAGCGCACCCGGATCGCCCGGGAGATGCACGACGTGGTGGCGCACCGGGTGAGCCTGATGGTGGTGCACGCCGCCGCGATGGAGCGGACCATCCCGCGCGACCCGGAGCGGGCCCAGCAGAGCGCCCGGCTGATGGGCGAGGTCGGCCGGCAGGCACTGGACGAGCTGCGCGGGATCCTCGGGGTGCTGCGGATGGCCGAGCCGCCGGCCGAGCCGGCCGGCGTGCCGGGGCAGCCGGGGCCGGAGCAGGGTGGTCCGGAGCAGGGCGGGCCTGCCGCGCGGGCCGAGGGCCTGGCCGGGCTGCCGCGGCTGGTGGAGCAGTCCCGGGCGGCCGGGATGCTGGTGGAGCTGACGGTCAGCGGTGACAGCTGCCCGTACTCGGGGCAGGCCGAGCGGACCGCGTACCGGCTGGTCCAGGAGGGGCTGACGAACGCGCACAAGCACGCCGCCGGCGCCCGGGTCGCGGTGGTGCTGGCCTACCTGCCGAACGGGGTCCGGGTCGCGGTGGCGAACGCCCGGGCGGACGGCGGCCCGGACACCGTCGCACTGCCCAGCGGCGGCAACGGGCTGGTCGGCATGCGCGAGCGGGTGGTGGCGCTCGGCGGCAGCTTCCGGGCCGGCCCGGCCGAGGACGGCGGGTTCAGGGTCGAGGCGGTGCTGCCCTCACGGCTGGCCGTCCGGGTGGACCGGCTCGGCTGAGCGCGGCCGCAGCAGCAGCCCGTCCAGCCGCGGCTGCACCAGCGGGCCGAAGAAGCGGACCGCCGCCGGCGTCGCCAGCAGGACGGCGAGGGTGAGCGCGCAGGCGCCGAGCAGCGGCAGCGCGGTGTACCAGTGGTGCAGCGTGCGGGCGTGGTAGATGCCGGAGGCCTGGACGAGCTTCAGCGGCAGGCCGTGCAGCAGGTAGACGTAGAGCGAGGCGCCGCCGAGCGCCGTCCACCGGGTGCGGCCCTCGGGCAGCAGGGCCAGGAAGGCGGCGCCGGCCACCAGCGACAGCGCGGCCAGCGCCAGCCGTACGCCCACCCAGACCGGGTAGCCGACGTGCAGTTCGGCGGCGCTCTGGGTGTACTCCACCCAGCCCGGGTTGAGCAGCTTGGGCGCGGCCAGCCAGACCGCGGCGAACACCGCGGCCAGCGCGAGCGGCGCGCCCCGGCGCACGGCGGGCCGGCGCAGCAGCGCCAGGTGGTCGGGCCGCAGCACCAGGCCGAGCACGAACCACGGCAGGAAGCCCAGGGTGCGGCCGAGCGCCAGCTCCTCGGGGAAGGCCGCCATCGCGCCGGAACCGGCCGAGACCAGGACGGCGACCGCCAGCGGGTGGCGCAGCGCGGTCCACAGCGGCACGCTGAGCCGCCAGACCAGCAGCGAGAGCAGGAACCAGGTGAGCCAGCGCGGCTCCAGCAGCGCGATCGGCGCGAGCCGCTTCTCCAGCACCATCCCGACCAGGTTGTAGAGCACCTGGAACACCAGGTACGGGACGACGAGTTGGGAGATCAGCCGGGCACCGTCCACCTGCGGCCGGCCGGGTCCGGGCCGGGCGAACCAGCCGCACAGGGTGATGAACACCGGCATCGAGAACGCCGCGATGGTGAGCACCGCGGCGGCGATCGTGCGGTCCTCCGCCAGCAGCGGCATCCAGGTGTGCGCGCAGACCACCAGGGCGACCGCCGCGAACTTGGCGTTGTCGAACAGCGGTTGGCGCCGGGCGGGCCGGCCGGGCGGTGCGGTGGCCGCGGGTGCGGATGCCGTCTGGACGCTCATCGCGATTCCTCCCGGTGGTCCCCTCGGAAGCTCCACATTCCGATGCGCCACAGTGTGGCGGCAACGGCACGCCGGCGGGAGGGGATTGACGAGAGTCGGGACGCCAGGGACGGGATCAGCCGTCGTCGTCGACCGTGCGCAGCCGGTGCTGGGGCAGTCCCAGCACCAGCGTGGAGACGGCCTGGTCGATGCTGGGGCCGAGGAACCACTCGCCGGCGTGGTCCAGGCTGAACACCCGGCCGTCCTCGTCGATGGCCAGCAGCGCGCGGCCGTACGACTCCTCGCCGAGCGGGGCCAGCCGGCTGCCGAGCGCCCGGCCGAGGTCGGCCAGCGTACGCGGCTGGTGCAGCCCGCAGCGCGGGTCCAGCAGGAACGGCGTCCTCGCCTGCGAGCGGCCGGCCCCGGACAGGTCGAAGGACAGCCCGCCGAACTCGGCCCAGGCCTCCACGGCGGCGGGGAAGACCGAGTGCCGGGTCTCCGGCGGCCCGTCGTGGGCGGCCAACTCGTCGGCCCACTCCTCGGCCTGACGGATCTCCCAGCGGCCGGGGTGCCAGCCCGCCTGCTTGAGGGCGGCGGCGACGTCGGCCGGGAAGCGGGGCTGGGTGCGGACCGCGGTCGGGTTCAGGGTGTGCTCCGGAGGCCGGGGGACAGGGACGGGGTGGGAAGGCGGGGCGGCGCCGGCGGGAGGGCCGCCGGTCAGCGGGCGGCGGGCCCGACCGCGACGCTCGTCACGTTCAGGTGTTCCAGCAGCGGGGCGCAGGACCGGCACGGCGGCGCGTGGGTGCCGTGCGCCGGATCGCCCTCCTCGCGGATGCGCACCGTGGTCAGCCGGGCGCCCTTGAGCGCCTTGCGGGCCTCCGGCAGGGTGAGCGGCTTGCGGGCGGCCCGCTTGGAGCGGCCGGCGTCCACCCCCGCCAGGAACTGCGAGAGCAGGGCGGGCTCCGGGCAGTGGCCGAGGAACCGCTCCCGGTGCTCGACCGGCAGCGCGGCCAGGAACTCGGCCACCAGCGGGTGCAGCAGCGGCGGCCGGCCGCCCTTGGCGCCGGCCAGGGTGTGCACCTCGCCGCCCTTCAGCGACAGCGCGGCGGCGACCGCCGGCAACAGGCTGTCGCGCAGGTGGCGCAGCACGGGCACCGGCGTGCCCGTGCCGGGCTCCGGTTGATCCATGACTGCTCCTCGGCTGTGCTCGGCGCATCGGCAGTTCTCCGCTGCCGGGGGTCTGCTGACGGACGGTGACCACCAGGGTCGCACGGCGCCCGCGCGCGGATGGTGCCATCAGCCTGCCAAACGCCTCGGACACCCGGCGCCCCGGGGTGCGGAAGCCGGTGCTCCGCCCCCGGTCGGCGGCGGTGTACGGAGCGTCCGCCCCAGGCTGCCGCGCTGCTCGGGAGCCGCGCCGGGTTTCCGGATTCGGGCCATTTTCGACTGCGGTGCCCGGTACCGTTCCACTGCGAGGTCAGGGGGTCGGGCCGTGGGGAGAGCGGCTCGCGTCCGGGCCTCGCCGGGCAGCGGAGGCCGCCGGGGCGAGGAGGCCACCGGGGCCGGAGCAAGGGGGGTCTTGCCATGGCGAGCGGGTCCAAGGACGTGGCGCACGAGGCGCCGGGAGAGCACGTACCGACGCCGGGGACGACCGAACCCCGGCCGGCCGAGCGGATCGGTCTGGCCGTGGTCGGCGCCGGGTACTGGGGGCCGAACCTGGTCCGCAACGCGCAGCAGACGGCCGGGCTGCGGCTGCACTGGCTGTGCGACCTGGACGAGGAGCGGTCCCGTCGGGTGCTCGGCGAGTACAGCACCGTCCGCACCACCACCTCGTTCGACGAGGTGCTGGCCGACGAGCGGGTCCGGGCGGTGGCGATCGCCACCCCGGCCGCGGCGCACTACAAGCTGGTCCGGGCGGCCCTGGAGGCCGGCAAGCACGTGCTGGTGGAGAAGCCGATCACCACCACGGTGGCGGACGCGGCCGAGCTGGTCGCCCTCGCCGAGGAGCGCGGGCTGGTCCTGATGTGCGACCACACCTTCTGCTACACCCCGGTGGTGCGGCGGATCCGCGAGCTGGTGCACGGCGGCGAGATCGGCGACATCCAGTTCTTCGACTCGGTCCGGATCAACCTCGGCCTGGTCCAGCCGGACGTGGACGTGCTCTGGGACCTGGCGCCGCACGACCTGTCGATCCTGGACTTCGTGCTGCCGCCCGGCGTCGAGCCGGTCGGGGTGAGCGCCCAGGGCGCCGACCCGATCGGGGCCGGCCGGGCCTGCGTCGCGTACCTCACCGTCCGGCTCAGCAACGGCGCGCTGGCGCACTGCCACGTCAACTGGCTCTCCCCGACCAAGGTCAGGACCACCCTGATCGGCGGCTCCCGCCGCACCCTGGTCTGGGACGACCTCAACCCGCAGGCCCGGCTGGCCGTGCACGACCGCGGCGTCGACCTGACCCCGCCGGACGAGCTGACCGACGCCATCCGGCACCGGGCGCTGATCTCGTACCGGGTGGGCGACATGGTCGCGCCCGCGCTGGTCGAGCAGGAGGCGCTGCGCAACGTGATGGGGGAGTTCGCCGCCGCCATCACCGAGGGCCGGGCCCCGCTCACCGACGGCCGCTCCGGCCTGCGGGTGCTCCAACTCCTGCACGCCGCCTCGCGCAGCCTGGAACTGGGCGGCGCCACCGTCCCCGTCGGCGGCGCCGACGACATCGAACTGATCACCGCTCAGGAAAGGGCCGCCGCCCGATGAACGCAGTCGCCGTTGAGGGCTCCCGCTGCCTGGTCACGGGCGGGGCCGGCACCATCGGCTCCACCGTCGTCGACCAGCTGATCCAGGGCGGGGCCCGCGAGGTGATCGTGCTGGACAACCTGGTCCGCGGCCGGTCGGAGAACCTCGCGCCCGCCCGGGCCGCCGCCGCGCCCGGCCAGCTCCGGATGGTCGAGGGCGACATCCGGGACCGCGCCCTGCTGCGCGAGCTGCTCGGTGACGACACCGACCTGCTCTTCCACCTCGCCGCGATCCGGATCACCCAGTGCGCCGCCGAACCCCGGCTGGCCCTGGAGATCATGGTGGACGGCACCTTCGACGTGGTCGAGGCCGCCGCCGAGAAGGGCGTGAAGAAGGTCATCGCCTCCTCCACCGCCTCGGTCTACGGGCTGGCCGACACCTTCCCCACCCCCGAGACCCAGCACCCGTACCACAACGACACCTTCTACGGCGCCGCCAAGGTGTTCAACGAGGGCCTGCTGCGCAGCTTCCACGCCATGTACGGGCTGGACTACGTCGCGCTGCGCTACTTCAACGTCTACGGCCCGCGGATGGACGTGCACGGGCGCTACACCGAGGTCTTCATCCGCTGGATGGAGCGGATCGCCGCCGGGCAGCCGCCGCTGATCTTCGGCGACGGCCTGCAGACCATGGACTTCGTGCACACCGAGGACATCGCCCGGGCCAACCTGCTGGCCGCCGCGGCGCCGGTGACCGACCGGGTGTACAACATCGCCAGCTCCTCGGAGGTCTCGCTGCGGGGCCTCGCCGACGCGCTGCTGGCCGCGATGGACCGCACCGACCTGGACGTCGAGCACGGCCCGGCCCGCGGCACCGCCGGCGGCGTGGTCCGGCGCCTGGCCGACATCTCGGCCGCCGAGCGCGACCTCGGGTGGAAGCCGGAGCTGGGCCTCGACGAGGGCCTGCGCCAGCTGGTCGCCTGGTGGCGCGAGCAGTAACCCGCCCTCCCGCCACGTCCGTCTTTCCGTCCCGTCCTTCGGAGCAGCGCGTGTCCAGCACCATCCCGGCTGTGCCCCAGATCCCTGTGATGCTGCCCTGGCTCGGCGAGGAGGAGGCCGAGGCCGCCGCGGCGGCCGTCCGCTCCGGCTGGGTGGCCCAGGGCCCCCGGGTCGCCGAGTTCGAACGGGCCTTCGCCGACCACCTCGGCGTCCCGCACGCCGTCGCGGTGTCCTCCTGCACCACCGCGCTGCACCTGGCGCTGATCGGCGCCGGCGTCGGGCCCGGCGACGAGGTGGTGGTGCCCTCGCTCTCCTTCATCGCCACCGCCAACGCGGTCACCTACGTGGGGGCCGTCCCGGTCTTCGCCGACGTGGACCCCGCCGACGGCAACCTGACGGCCGCCACCGTCGCCGCGGCGCTCACCGGGCGCACCAAGGCGGTGATCGTCGTCGACCAGGGCGGTGTCCCGGTCGACCTGGACGCCGTGCGCGCGCTGGTCGAGCCGCGCGGCATCACCGTGGTCGAGGACGCCGCCTGCGCGGCCGGCTCCACCTACCGCGGGCGCCCGGCCGGGTCCACCGCGGAGATCGCCGCCTACTCCTTCCACCCGCGCAAGCTGCTGACCACCGGCGAGGGCGGCATGGTGACCTGCCAGGACGGCGAACTCGCCGCCCGGCTGCGCCGGTTGCGCGAGCACGGGATGAGCGTGTCGGCCGCCGACCGGCACGCCGCCGGCGGCGGGGCCGGGGTGGTGGAGACGTACGACGAGATCGGCTTCAACCACCGGATGACCGACATCCAGGCCGCCGTCGGTCTGGTGCAGCTGGGCAAGCTGCCCGCGATGGTCGAGCGCCGGCGCGAGCTGGCCGCCCGCTACCGGGAGCTGCTCGGGCCGCTGGCCGCCGGCCTGGTCGCCGACCCGGCGCACGGCACCGGCAACTTCCAGTCCTGCTGGCTGCTGCTGCCCGAGGGCGCGCCCGAGCGCACCGAGGTGCTGGCCCGGCTGTCCGCGGCCGGCGTCTCGGCCCGGCGCGGCATCATGGCGGCCCACCTGGAGGCCCCGTACAAGGGCACCGCCCGGCTGCCGCTGCCCGCCACCGAGCTGATCACCCGGCGCTCGCTGATCCTGCCGCTGTTCCACACCCTGACCGAGGGCCAGCAGGACCACGTGGTCGCCGCGCTCCGCGAGGCCATCGGGTGACGCTGCCGGCCGGGACGTCGATCAGGCACCTCGGGCACGCCGGCTTCGTGGTCGAGCACGCGGGCCTGCGCATCCTGATCGACCCCTGGTTCCACCCGGCCTTCCTGGAGGCCTGGTTCCCGTACCCGGACAACCGCGACCTGCTGCCCGGCACGGTCGCCGGGCACTACGACTACCTGTACGTCTCGCACACCCACGAGGACCACTTCGACGAGCGCACGCTCGCCCAGCTGTCCCGGCAGACCACCGTGCTGGTGCCGCGCTTCCGCAGCCGGGCGCTGGCCCGGCGGCTGGCCGCGCTCGGCTTCGGGGAGCAGGTCCGGCTCGGCCACCGCGAGCAGCACCGGCTCGGGCCGGACTGCACGGCCACCATGCTGCTGGACACCAGCCACAAGGAGGACAGCGGCCTGCTGCTCGACCTCGGCGGCTACCGCTTCCTCGACCTCAACGACTGCAACACCCCGATGTCCGAACTCCCGGACCGGATCGACCTGCTGGCCGCCCAGTACTCCGGCGCCATGTGGTACCCGAACGCGTACGACTACCCGGCGCCGGTGATGGCGCGCAAGACCGCCGCGGTGCGCGCCGACCTGCTGGACACCCTGGTCCGCAAGGTCCGGCTGACCGGGGCGCGGGCCTACCTGCCCTCGGCCGGGCCGGCCTGCTTCCTGGACCCGGCGCTGGAGCGGTTCAACGACCGGGAGCGGACGATCTTCCCGCACTGGGAGGACGTCGCCGCGCCGTTCGCCGCCGCCTGCCCCGGCACCGAGGTGGTCCGCACCGCCCCGGGCACCCGGATCGGCCCGGCCGACGCGCCCGACCCGGCGGCCGACGACCCCGGCCCGGCGGCCGACGGCCGCTGGCTGACCGACCCCGAGGGCTACCTCGCCGACTACCGGGAACGCCGCCGGCCCGAGTGGGAGGCCTACCACGCGGGCGAGGTCGAGCCGGTCGCCGCCGCCGAGATCGAGGCGCACTTCGCCCGGCTCCAGCAGCTCAACCGCCCGCTGCTCGCCGACTACCGGGCGGACCTGCGGCTGGAGGCCGAGGGCGCCGCCTGGGGCCTGGCGCTGGGCGAACTCGCCGAACGGGTCGAGCTGGAGGACGAGCCGGTCGACCCCTCGTACGTGATCCGGGTGCCCGCCCGCGCGCTGCGGGCCGTCCTGGACGGCGCGACCGGCTGGGAGGAGGCGCTGCTGTCCATGCGGCTCAGCCTGCACCGCGACCCGGACGTCTTCGACCTGACCCTGCTCAGCCTGCTGCGCTACGGCCACCAGCCGGCCCAGACCCGGCAGTTGATCCGGGAGCGGACCAGGACCGAGACCATCGAGCGCGACGGCCTGCGGCTCCAGCGGTACTGCCCGCACGCCGGCGAGGACCTGAGCCACGCCGTGATCGCCGACGGGCAGGTCGAGTGCCCGCGCCACCACTGGAAGTGGGACGCCGGCACCGGCGCCTGCCTCTCGGGGGGCGCGCTCCCGCTGCTGGTCGAGCCGGTCGAGCCGGCCGGACCGGGCGGCCCCGCACAGCCCGGCGACACCGTCCCACCACCGCGACCCCGACCCCGACACCGGCCCGAGGGCCGGACAACCAGCTGAGGAGCCTCCGGGTGACCGACATCCCGCTCGTCGACCTGCAAGCCGCCCACGCCGAGATCGCCGAGGAGGTCCGGGAGGGCTTCGACCGGGTGCTGCTCAGCGGCGCCTACATCAAGGGCCCGGACGTGGCGGCGTTCGAGGAGGAGTACGCGGCGTTCTCCGGCGTCCGGCACGCGGTCGGCGTGGCGAACGGCACCGACGCGCTGGAGCTGGCCCTGCGCGCGCTGGACCTGCCGGCCGGCGCCGGGGTGGTGCTGCCGGCCAACACCTTCGTGGCCACCGCCGAGGCGGTGATCCGGGCCGGGCTGCGGCCGGTCCTGGTCGACGTCGACCCCGACCACCTGCTGATCGACCCGGCCGCCGCGGCCGCGGCGCTGCCCGGCGCCGCCGCGCTGGTGCCGGTCCACCTGAACGGGCAGCTCGCCCCGATGCGGGCCCTGCTGGAGGTGGCCGACGGCCGCCCGGTGGTCGAGGACGGCGCGCAGTCCCAGGGCGCCCGCCAGGACGGCCGGCTCTCCGGCTCCTGGGGACGGATCTCCGCCACCAGCTTCTACCCCGGCAAGAACCTGGGCGCCTACGGCGACGCCGGCGCGGTGGTGACCGACGACGAGGACCTGGCCGCGGCGGTCCGGCTGATCGGCGACCACGGCTCCGGCCGCAAGTACGTGCACGAGCGGTTCGGCTTCAACTCCCGGATGGACACCCTGCAGGCCGTGGTGCTGCGCGCCAAGCTGCGCCGGCTGCCCGCCTGGAACGAGGCCCGCCGGGCCGCCGCCGCCCGCTACGACGAGCTGCTGGCCGGCCTCGACGGGCTGACCACGCCGCGCACGCTGCCCGGCAACGAGCACGTCTGGCACCTGTACGCGGTGCGCGTCGAGCGCGGCCGGGACACCGTCCTGGCCGACCTCCAGGCCGCCGGGATCGGCGCCGGGGTGCACTACCCCGTGCCGGTGCACCTGCAGCCCGCGTTCCGGGAACTCGGCCACGCCGAGGGCGCCTTCCCGGTCGCCGAGCGGGCCGCCGCCGAGATCCTGACCATCCCGCTGTACCCCCAGATCACCGAGGACGCGCAGCAGCGGGTGGCGGAGACGCTCGCCAAGTCGCTGGCCCGGATCTGACCGCTGCCGAACCCCCCGGGCGGGGGGACCGCCCCCCGCCCGCACCCCCTACGCTGGTGCCCAGCAAATCTGCTTCAGCCAGTGTGGGGGCTCCCAGATGACGACAGGTCGGCCCGCCACCGCCGCCGCGCCCAACTCGGCGTACGCGGGTCAGGTGGTGCAGTTCCCGGACCCGGTACGGGCCGCCGCCCACCCCGCCGGGGTGCGCGTGGACGAGTACGGGTACCCGGACTTCAGCCCCTACGCGGCGGCCGCCGCCGAGGTGGCCGATCCGCCCGAGGGCTTCGGCGTGGACGAACTGCGGCTCACCGACTACGTCTCGGCCAACGCGGCCCTGTACACCCAGGGCCACCCGCTGTGGGCCGACCAGGAGACCGCCGTCGCCACCCCGGCCGGCTGGACCTGGCACCACGCGGTCGGCCGGGCCGCCCCCGGCCGGCGCCGGATGGAGCTGGTCCCGGTCGAGGTGAAGGCGCTGCTGCGGCACCACGGCGGGCTGGCCCGCTCCACCGCCGACCACACCCGGCGCGGCACCCGCCCGCTCCAGGAGCACCGCCCGGCGCACTTCTCGCTCGCCCGGGACGGCGGCGACCCGATCGCCGTCACCGAGGATCAGGTGCAGCACGCCGAGCAGCGGCTCGGCCACCCGCTGCCCGCCGCCTACCGTGCCTTCCTCAAGCTGGCCGGCGGCCGCGCCCCGGCCGGGGTCGCCCTGGACGTCGAGTACGGCGTGCTGC
Organism: Kitasatospora sp. NPDC094015; assembly: GCF_040304075.1. NCBI lineage: Bacteria > Bacillati > Actinomycetota > Actinomycetes > Kitasatosporales > Streptomycetaceae > Kitasatospora > Kitasatospora sp. NPDC094015. Next base: position 134,297 of record NZ_JBEOUL010000003.1, on the reverse strand, counting down.
TCGACCAGCCGTTCCTGACGCTCAGCGACGAGTACGGCGTGCACGACCTGGTGTACGCCAACAAGTGCCTGCGCGATCACCTGACCAAGGACTACCTCGCCGTCGGCTACGTCCAGGGCGGGCTGCTGGCGGTGAAGGTGCGCGGCGAGCGGATCGGCTCGGTCTGGTTCTGCCCGTACGACGACGCCCGGGACTCGGCCGCGCCCGAGCCGCCCGAGGAGCGGGTGGCCCGGCTGCTGCTGCCCTGCGGCGAGAGCTTCGACGCCTTCCTGCTCCGGCTGGCCGGCAGCCCGCCGGAGCTGGAGACGGTGGCGGAGCTGATGGTGGACGGCGGGTTCGCCCGTGCCGTCCCGGTGAACTGATGCCGGAGTACCCGGTGGCCGGCAAGAAAGGGGTGGACGGGGCGTGGTGACGACCTACGCGCAGGCTCAGGAGACCGCCGAGGAGTGGATCAACGGCGGGGTGCCGCGCTCCCAGCACCGTGAGGTCCGGGTGCGCGAGTTCGACCTGGGCTTCGTCTGCTGGGCCGAGGACCGGGTGGACGGTTCCCCGGCCGAGGGCGGCGGCGCCCGGCTGGTGATCACCCGCGACAGCGGCGCCAGCACGCTCTGGCCGCCGCTGCCGGTGAACGAGGTGGTTCGGCAGTTCGAGGAGCTGTACGGCAGCCGGAGCGAGCCCAACCCGGCGGGCGCGGCCAAGCCGGTGCCGAGCGCGGTCGAGGCGACCTCCTTCCTGCTCAGCCCGCCGCAGTGGTTCGAGCAGGCGGGCGCCGACGCGCTGGCCGCCGAGGCGGCGGAGCTGGCCGCGGAGACGGCCGCCGCGGCGGTGCCGCCGGCGGCACCGCCCGTTGCCGTGCCGCCGACTGCTGCCCCGCCCGCCGCCGTGCCTCCCACTGCCGCGCCGCCCGCGCCGGCTGCCGGTGGCGCGGTGCTGAGCACGCCGCCGGCCTCCGACCGGCCGGCCGGTGACGCGCCCACCATGCTGGCGCCGCCGTCCGCCCGGGAAGGGGCGCCGGGCCCGGTGCCCGGGGCGTACCCGGGCTCCGAGGGTCTGACCGTGCCGATGCCGGGCGGCTACGGCCTCGGTGCCCCCGCCGGATCGGAGGGGCTCACGGTCGCGCTGCCCGCCACCGCCGCCCCGGCGCCGGTGCCCGCCGACCCGACCATGCCGATGCCCGAGGGCTTCCTGGCCGGGGTACCCGACCTGACCGCCACCCCGCCGCCCCCGCCCGGCGCCGGGCCGGTCCCGCCGCCGCCCGGCTTCCCGCCGCCCGCGCCGCCGGCGGCGCCCTCCGTCGAGCACGCGCCGACCATGCTGGCCACCCCGGACGGACCGCCGCCCGTCCCGGCCCAGCCGGCCCACCCGGCGCCCTCGATCGAGTACGCGCCGACCGTGCTGGCCACCGACGGCCCGCCCGGCCTGATGGGCCTGCCCGGCGCACCCGGCGTACCGGCCCCGGCGCCGGCCCTGGGACGCTCCGGGCCCACCGCCCCGCCGCCGCCCCCGCCGGCCGACCTCGGGGCCGGACCCGGCCACCAGCCGGCCGCCGGCGGTGCCACCGGCCGCGGCGGCCCCGGCGCGCCGCCGCCCCCGCCGCCGGCCCAGCTGCACGGGTCCGTCCCCGGCCCCGCCGGTCAGGCCGGCACCGGGCGCGGTGGTCCCGGTGCGCCGCCCCCGCCGGTCCCCGCCGACCTGGGCGCCGGCGGCGGTGCGCAGCCGCCCGCCGAGCCGCCCCGTCCGGGCGCCGCCGACGTCGCGTACCAGGCCACCCAGCTGGCGCCCGCCATCGAGCTGCCGGGCTCGGCGCCGTCCGGCGTCCCGCCGGTGGCCCCGCCGCCGGTCGGCTACGGCTACCCGGCGGCCGGCGCGGTGCCCGCCCCGGCGCCGGTGGCGGCGCCGCCCGCGGTGCCGCACGGCCTGCCGCAGCCGCCCGCCGCCCCGGCGGCGCCGGGGGTGCCCGCGATCGGTCCCGGCACCCAGGCCGTGGTCAGCTACCGCGGTCCGGACGGCTCAGAGCAGACCCTGCTGCACCGCAGCGAGCCCGGCACCCCGCACCCGGAGTGGAAGGCGCTGCACGAGCTGCGGCGCTTGAACGTGCCGCCGGACCAGGTGCTGGAACTGCACACCGACCTGGAGCTGTGCGACCTGCCGGGCGGCTACTGCGCCCGGATGGTCAAGGCCTCCTGGCCCAACGTCCGGATCAGCCACACCATCCCGTACGGGCGCGACCTGCGGGCCCGGCAGGCCGGCACGGCGCAGCTGAACGACCACCTGGACCAGCTGCACCAGCTGGCCGCCGCCCCGCACCGGCCGCGCCCGGTCCGGGTGCCGCTGCCGGCGCCCGGGGTGATCCCGCAGCTCCCGCCGCTCGCCCCGCAGCAGCTGGCGGGGGAGCTGGCGCAGGCGTACGGCCAGGGCGTGTTCCGCTTCGAGCAGCGCGCGGTCTCCCGCCAGGGCGTGCCCGAGCCGGTCTCGGCGACGCTGATGTGGGCCGGGCTGCCGCGCGAGTTCGCGCCGTTCTTCTGGGCCCAGGCCCAGGAGGGCCGGCCGATCCCGACGCTGGCCGAGCTCGCGGCCGAGCGCGGCCGCCCGGCCGCCCCGGACTTCGGCGGCTACCTGGTGCTCGGCAACGACTACGGGCGCCAGCTGTGCGTCCAGTACGGCACCGCGGCCGTGGTCGCCGTCGACCTGGAGGGCCAGGGCGAGGCGCCGCGCTTCGTCAACAGCGGGGTGCCGGAGTTCGTCCGCAGCCTGGCCGCGCTGGGGCGGATGTGGCGGCTGCGGTACGGGCTGACGCCCGAGCAGGCCGGCCGGTGGACCACCGACCTCCAGGCCGAGCTGGTCGCGATCGACCCGGCCGCGCTGTACACGCCGGAGAGCTGGTGGTCGGTGCTGGTCGAGCAGTTCTGGGACGGTCTGATGTAACCGCGTCGGGCCCGGGTAGGAAGGGCCGTACCGCAGGCCGGTACGGCCCCTCGGGGCTCCGGTACGGCCTCGTCTTCTTTGGCTTTCGAGCGTATCTGCGCAAAATAGGTCAAGACGATAGGCAGTATGTGGGCCTGAGAACCACTAGGCATGAGGGCTGCGCAGCCCGCGAGCACGAAGGGAAGAGCCGATGAGCGATGCCGTCTCCCCGTCCGGCTTCACCGTTGCCCGGCGAGGCTACGCACCCGAGCAGGTGGACCGGACACTGGCCGCCTTGAGCACCGACCGCGACCGGGCCTGGGAACGGTTGAGCGTGCTCGGTGCGGGCCTGCGGGAGATGGAGAACCGGCTCGCCGAGGTGGTGCAGGCCGCCGCCGACGCCCCCGAACCCGACTACGGACTGCTGAGCGAGCAGGCGGCCGCCCTGATGGCGATCGCCGACGCCGAGGCGCTGGCCGTGCGGACGAACGCCGAGCGGGCGGCCGAAGACAGCCGCGACACGGCCTACGACGCGGGCCAGGATGCCGCCCGGGCGGCCGAGGAGTTCGCCGGGACCACCCGCCGGGAGGCCGACGAGGCCACCCGCCGGACCGAGGAGCGCACCCGGGCCGAGGCCGAGCGGCTGCGCGCCGAGGCCGACCACGAGGCCCGGGAGATCCAGGACACCGGCACCGCGGACGCGGCCCGGCTCCGGGTCGAGGCCGCGGAGGCGGGGGAGCGGGCCGAGGCCAAGCTCGCCGAGCTGCGGCGCCGGGCCGACGAGATGTTCGCGGCGGCGGAGAGCAAGGCGGACGGCGAGGACGCCAAGATCTCGGCGACCGCGGAGCGCAAGCTGCGGGAGGCCGAGCAGCACCGGGAGGACGTGCTCGCCGAGATCCGCCGGATCGAGGCCGAGGCCCAGGCCAAGGCCGACCGGGTGGTGGCGACCGCGCGGGCGGAGGCCGACCGGATCCAGTCGGTGAGCGACCGGGAGCAGGAGGACTTCACCGGCCGCCTCGACGTGGTCCAGCAGCACCTCGACCACATCAAGCAGCACCTGGCGGCGCTGACCGGTGCGGCGGTGGGGGCGATCGAGCCGCAGCCGGCGCTCCCGCCGGCCGAGGCCGCGCCGGTGGCGGACACCGTCCCGCAGCCCGCGGTCCCGCCCCGGCCGGAGAACCTGCCGGCCGCCGAGACGCCGCCGTGGGCCCGCAAGGCCCCGCTGGAGGCTCCCGCCGCCCAGGACACCCCGCAGGACGCGGCCCCCGAGCCCGAGACGAAGATCGTCCCCAAGATCGTGATCATCGACGACGGCTCCGACTACGACGCCCCCCGCACCGTCCGCCGAGGCTGACCGAGCGCACACGGACACGGGGTCACCCTCCGGGAACACGGGTCACCCCTCAGGGGCACGGGCCACCTTTCGGGGACACGGGTCACCCCTCAGGGGCGCGGGGAACTGCGCGAACCGGAAGGCCCCCGACGAGAAGCCGATCCTCGACGAGAACCCCGGAGCCCCCTTCCTCCTGGCACCCGGGTCCATCCGTCGGGAAGCGGCCCACCGCCGGAGCCTTCCGAAGACGCGCAGTTCCCCGCGCCCCTGGGGACGTGGGTGCTTACCCGTCGTGATGCCGTGCGGCTGCCGGAGCCTTCCGGAGTCGCGCAGTTCCCCGCGCCCCCGAAAACGTGGGTGCCGCCCCGCCGTGATGCTCGGGGTCAGAGGACCTCGACCGTGGTGCCCGTGACGCGGCGGCGGCAGTCGAGGACGTAGCGGGAGTGCTCCACCACCGCGTCGTAGTCGAACTCGTCGTGGTCGGCCAGCAGCACCACCGCGTCCGCCGCCGCCAGCTCCTGCGCCGTCGCCTCGACCCGGCGGACGCCGGCCAGCGGCCCGCCCCCGTGGCCGTCCGGCTCGGCGGTGCGCTGGCCGGGGATCTCCGGCTCGGCGACGTGGACGCCGACCACCACGTGCGGGTCGGCCGCCCGGACCTCCGCCCCCATCCGGGTGAGCAGCTCGACCACCCGCGCCGCCGGCGTCTCCCGCGCGTCACCGGTGTTCTTCTTGTACGCGAGCCCCAGCACCAGCACCCGCGACCCGTTCACCGAGAGCCGCCGCTGGTTGAGCGCCTCCACCAGCCGCCGCACCACGTAGTCGGGCATGTGGCTGTTGACGTCGTTGGCCAGCTCCACGAAGCGGAACGACTGGCCGAGCGCCCGCTCCACCCGCCAGGACAGGTAGGAGGGGTCGATCGGCAGGCAGTGGCCGCCGACCCCGGGCCCGGGGGTGAACCGCAGGAAGCCGAACGGCTTGGTGGACGCGGCGTCGATCGCCTCCCACACGTCGATGCCGAGGTCGTGGGCGAACATCGCCAGCTCGTTCACCAGCGCGATGTTGACGTGCCGGAAGGTGTTCTCCAGCAGCTTGGTGAGCTCGGCCTCCTTGCAGGAGGACACCGGCACCGTCCGCTCCACCAGCCCGCCGTAGAAGCCGTCGACCGCCGCGAGCGCCGCCGGCGTGATGCCGGAGACCACCTTCGGGGTGTTCTCCAGCTTCCAGGTCGGGTTGCCCGGGTCGATCCGCTCGGGGCTGTAGCCGATGTGGAAGTCCTCGCCCGCGCGCAGGCCGGAGCCCTCCTCCAGCAGCGGCGCGAGCAGCTCCTCGGTGGTGCCCGGGTAGGTGGTGGACTCCAGCACCACGGTGGCGCCGGGCCGCAGGTGCTGCGCCAGCAGCCGGGCCGAGGACTCGATGTACGAGAGGTCGGGCACCCCGTCCCGCAGCGGCGTCGGCACGGTGATGACGGCGACGTCGAACCCGGCCACGTCCTGCGGGTCGGCCGAGGGCAGGTACGCCCCGCCGTCCAGCAGCGGCCGCAGCCGCTCGGCCGGGATGTCCTCGACGTACGACTCGCCGACCGCCAGCCGCTTGATGCGGCGCTCGTCCACGTCGTACCCGACCACCTGGTGACCCACCTCGGCGGCCCGGACCGCCAGCGGCAGACCGACGTAGCCCTGCCCTGCGATGACCACGCGCATGACTGAAGTACCCCCTCCGTCGCGGTGACGCCCACACCGTGTTCAGGGCTGCCCCACACCGCCTTCACATGAGGGTACGGAGCGCGGGGGCGGCGCGGGCGGCTTCGCGGAAACGCGCGCACAACGGGCAGAGCGGGATCATCCCAACCAACCGAATCGGGCCCGGAACGCCGAGCGGCCGAGACCCTCGGCGCCCTCCAGGAAAGGGCGCCGAGGTCCCGGCGCAGGGGCGCGGGCGCCCCCACCCAGGGCCGCCCGGCCTCGTACCCCGACCCCCATCGGCGTACGAACGGCACCGCTGCAACCATCCCCCACGGTTGGGTGCGGCGGGCACGAGAACCATCCTGCGCGGCCACCATGGACGGGTAGTGACAGGAGTATGTCGACTTCATGATCTCTGGTGGCCCACCCACCCGACCTCGCCCGGGACCGGTGCGCGGGGTGCGGCGGAGTGCTCCGGCGTAGGCTGGACACCCCCGGGGCGCATCGCGTGCCGGGCTGTTCGCGTTGCCCGGCCGGGGTCTCCGGCCTCGGGGCATTCCAGCCACGGAGCGAAGAAGAGACTTCATGAGCCTGTCCGGACTGCTCGATGTCGTCGTACGGGACGCCGCCCTCGCCGAGGCGATCGAAGCCGCGGCCACCGGCCGCCGGCACCACCTCGACCTGGTCGGCCCGCCCGCCGCCCGGCCGTTCGCGATCGCCGCGCTGGCCCGCTCGCTGGCCGGGGCGGCCGGGGAGCGCGGCCGTCCGGTGCTGGCCGTGACCGCCACCGGCCGGGAGGCCGAGGACCTGGCGGCCAGCCTGCGCTCGCTGCTGCCGCCAGACGCGGTGGCCGAGTTCCCGGCCTGGGAGACGCTGCCGCACGAGCGGCTGTCGCCGCGCTCCGACACGGTCGGGCGGCGCCTCGCGGTGCTGCGCCGGATCGTCCACCCGCAGCTGCCGGGCGCCTCCCGCGCGGACGAGGGGGCCGATCCGGCCGCGGGCCCGGTGCAGGTGGTGGTCGCCCCGGTCCGCTCGGTGCTCCAGCCGCAGGTCAAGGGGCTGGCCGAGCTGGAGCCGGTGGCGCTGCGCCGCGGCGAGCAGCACGACCTGGACCAGGTCGCCCGCAAGCTCGCGGCGGCCGCCTACGCCCGGGTCGAACTGGTCGAGAAGCGGGGCGAGTTCGCCGTCCGCGGCGGCATCCTGGACGTCTTCCCGCCGACCGAGGAGCACCCGCTGCGGGTGGAGTTCTGGGGCGACGACATCGAGGAGATCCGCTACTTCAAGGTGGCGGACCAGCGCTCGCTGGAGATCGCCGAGCACGGGCTGTGGGCGCCGCCCTGCCGCGAGCTGCTGCTGACCGAGGAGGTCAGGGCCCGGGCCGCCGCGCTCTCCCAGGACCACCCGGAGCTGGCCGAGATCCTGGACAAGATCGCCCAGGGGATCGCGGTCGAGGGCATGGAGTCGCTGGCGCCGGTCCTGGTGGACGACATGGAGCTGCTGCTGGACGTGCTCCCGCAGGGTTCGGTCGCGGTGGTGTGCGACCCGGAGCGGGTCCGCACCAGGGCCGCCGACCTGGTGGCGACCAGCCTGGAGTTCCTGCAGGCCTCCTGGGTGGCGGCGGCGGCCGGCGCGGACCGGCCGATCGACATCGAGCAGATCGACGTCTCGGCCGCCTCGCTGTGGTCGCTGGCGGACGTGCGCGAGCACGCGGCCGCGATCGGGCTGCCCTGGTGGTCGGTCAGCCCGTTCGCCACCAGCGACGCCGAGGTGAACGAGATCCTGGAGTTCGACCCGGGCACGCTCACCCTGGGGATGCACGCCGTCGAGGCGTACCGCGGCGACACCGCGCGGGCGATCGCCGACGCCAAGGAGCGGCTGGCCGCCGACTGGCGGGTGGTCATGGTGACCGAGGGCCACGGCCCGGCCGCCCGGCTGGCCGAGGTGCTCGGCAACGAGGGCATCGCGGCCCGGCTGGTCGCCGACCTGGACCAGGCGCCGACCCGGGACGTGGTCCACGTGACCTGCGGCTCGATCGAGCACGGTTTCGTGGACGAGACGCTCAAGCTGACCGTGGTCACCGAGACCGACCTGTCCGGCCAGCGCTCCTCCACCAAGGACATGCGGCGGATGCCCTCGCGCCGCCGCAACGCGATCGACCCGCTGGCGCTCGCGGCCGGTGACTACGTGGTGCACGAGGCGCACGGCGTGGGCCGGTACGTGGAGATGGTGCAGCGCACCGTCCAGGGCGCCACCCGCGAGTACCTGGTGCTGGAGTACGCCCCCGCCAAGCGCGGCCACCCCGGCGACCGGCTGTTCGTGCCGACCGACCAGCTGGACCAGGTCACCAAGTACGTCGGCGGCGAGGCCCCGACCCTGCACCGGCTGGGCGGCGCGGACTGGGCCAAGACCAAGCAGCGGGCCAAGAAGGCGGTCAAGGAGATCGCCGCCGACCTGATCAAGCTGTACTCGGCCCGGATGGCGGCCCCCGGCCACACCTTCGGCCCGGACACGCCCTGGCAGCGCGAGCTGGAGGACGCCTTCCCGTACGCGGAGACGCCGGACCAGTTGACCACCATCGCCGAGGTGAAGGCGGACATGGAGAAGTCGGTCCCGATGGACCGGCTGATCTGCGGCGACGTCGGCTACGGCAAGACCGAGATCGCGGTCCGCGCGGCCTTCAAGGCGGTCCAGGACGGCAAGCAGGTCGCCGTGCTGGTGCCGACCACGCTGCTGGTGCAGCAGCACTTCTCGACCTTCGCCGAGCGGTACGCCAACTTCCCGGTGGTGGTGAAGGCGCTGTCCCGGTTCCAGACCGACAGCGAGGCCAAGGCCGTGCTGGAGGGCCTGTTCGAGGGCTCGGTGGACGTGGTGATCGGCACCCACCGGCTGTTCTCCTCGGAGACCCGGTTCAAGGACCTCGGCCTGGTCATCGTCGACGAGGAGCAGCGGTTCGGCGTCGAGCACAAGGAGCAGCTGAAGAAGCTGCGGGCCAACGTCGACGTGCTGACCATGTCGGCGACCCCGATCCCGCGCACCCTGGAGATGGCGGTCACCGGCATCCGGGAGATGTCCACCATCACCACCCCGCCGGAGGAGCGGCACCCGGTGCTGACCTTCGTCGGCCCGTACGACGAGAAGCAGATCTCGGCCGCGATCCGGCGTGAACTGCTGCGCGAGGGCCAGGTGTTCTACATCCACAACCGGGTGGAGTCGATCGACAAGGCGGCCGCCCGGCTGAAGGAACTGGTGCCCGAGGCCCGGGTGGCCACCGCGCACGGGCAGATGGGGGAGACCCAGCTGGAGAAGGTGGTGGTCGACTTCTGGGAGAAGGAGTTCGACGTGCTGGTCTCCACCACGATCGTGGAGTCCGGGATCGACATCTCCAACGCCAACACCCTGATCGTGGAGCGCGGTGACACCTTCGGCCTCTCCCAGCTGCACCAGCTGCGCGGCCGGGTCGGCCGTGGCCGCGAGCGCGGCTACGCCTACATGCTGTACCCGCCGGAGAAGCCGCTGACCGAGACGGCGCACGAGCGGCTCGCCACCATCGCCCAGCACACCGAGATGGGCGCGGGCATGTACGTGGCGATGAAGGACCTGGAGATCCGCGGCGCCGGCAACCTGCTCGGCGGCGAGCAGTCCGGCCACATCGCGGGGGTCGGCTTCGACCTCTACATGCGGATGGTCGGCGAGGCGGTGGCGGAGTTCCGCGACTCGCTGGCGAGCGGCGGCGCCGCGCCGGAGGAGGAGCCGCTGGAGGTGAAGATCGAGCTGCCGGTGGACGCCCACGTGCCGCACGACTACGCCCCCGGCGAGCGGCTGCGGCTGCAGGCCTACCGCTCGATCGCGGCGGTCAACTCGGAGGAGGACATCGTCCAGGTCCGCGACGAGCTGACCGACCGCTACGGCAAGCTGCCCGAGCAGGTGGAGAACCTGCTGCTGGTGGCGGCGCTGCGGCTGTACGCCCGGCGGTGCGGGGTCGGCGACATCACGCTGCAGGGCAACTTCGTCCGGTTCGGCCCGGTGGAGCTGCGGGAGTCGCAGCAGCTGCGGCTGAACCGGCTCTACCCGCGCACCCAGATCAAGGCGGCCGCGGCACAGCTGCTGGTGCCCCGGCCGAGCAGCGGCGGGCGGATCGGCGGCAAGCCGCTGATCGGCCGGGAGCTGCTGGCCTGGTCCACGGAGTTCCTCGGCACGATGTTCGACGACCTGGCGGGAGCCCGGAAGTAGCGCAGCGCCCCGCTCGGCACGATCCCCGTCGCAGCGGCCCCGGACCTGACGGCCCGGGGCCGCTCGGCGTCCGTGCGGGGTCGCCCGTTCGGAGCAAGGTCTGGCACCGCGCGGCGGTGCTCCCTATTGTTCGTCCCTGTCAGGAGAACCACCGGGGACCGCACCAGCCACAGCCAGACCACTGGAGGCCGCACGTGATCCGCACCCGCTCCGCCGCCCGCCGATCCTTCCGGACGGCAGCCGGGATCTGCCTCGCCGCGCTGCTGACCGCCTGCGCGAACGCCCCGGCCCACCAGGGCGCCGCAGCGGTGGTGGGCGACGAGCGGATCACCGTCGCCACCGTGGAGGCGAAGATCACCGCGGTCCGGGACGCCACCGCCGAGCAGCCCGGCGCGCCGCGCGCCGAGCGCGCGGGCCTGGCCCGCCGGACGGTCGCCGAACTGGTGCTGGACCGGGTGCTCGCCAAGGCGCTGGCCGACCGCGGGGCCTCGGTCAGCGAGACCGAGGTCGCCCAGGCCCGGGCGGCCGACGCCCAACTGCTCGGCGGCACCTCCCAGTTGGAGGGCGAGCTGCTGGCCAAGCAGGGGGTCCCGGCGGTCGGCATCGACGACTTCTACCGGCAGCAGCTGGGCTTGCAGAAGCTGGCGTCGGCGGCCGGCCAGGACCCGCGCTCGGCCGGCGGTGACGAGGCGATCCGCAAGGCCCTGGTGACGGCGGGCACGGCGCTGCGGATCGAGGTCAACCCCCGCTACGGCCACTGGGACCCGGAGCAGATCGGCCTGACCGACGCCACCGAGGACTGGCTGCCGCAGAACAGCACGCTGTACTGAGCCGCCCGGCGGCGGGCGCGGCCGGCCGCGCGGGCCCGGTAGGTTCGGTGCTGTGGACACTCCGAAGCTGACCCTGCTCACCACCACCCACCGGGTGGCCCCCGGCCTGCTCTCCTGGCCCGCCTGGGAGGCGCTGCGCGGCGCCGCCCGGGTGCTGGCCGCCGACCCGGCCCACCCCCAGCTGCCCGCGCTGCGGCAGGCCGGGGTGGAGGTGGAGCTGGTCGCCCCCGGCACCGCGCCGGCGCTGGCCCGGCAGCTGGTCGAGGCCGCCCCGGTGGTGTGGCTGGGCAGCCCCGACGGGGATCCCGGGCTGACCGACGCGCTGGCCCGGATCGCGGTGGAGGAGGCCGGGGCGGTGCCCGAGATCGAGCTGCTGCCCGGCTCCTACGACCTGCCGGGGGCGCGGCTGCTCGACCTGGCCTCGGTGATGGACCGGCTGCGCTCGCCCGGCGGCTGCCCGTGGGACGCCGAGCAGACCCACGCCAGCCTGGTGAAGTACCTGGTGGAGGAGGCCTTCGAGCTGGTCGAGGCGATCGAGGAGGGGGACCGCGCCACGCTCCGCGAGGAGCTCGGCGACGTGCTGCTCCAGGTCTTCTTCCACTCCCGGATCGCCGAGGAGGACCCGCAGGACCCGTTCTCCATCGACGACGTCGCGGGGGACATCGTGGACAAGCTGGTGTACCGGCACCCGCACGTGTTCGGTGACGTCGACGCCACCGGGTCCGCCCAGGTGGAGGCCAACTGGGAGCAGCTGAAGGCCGCCGAGAAGCAGCGCGAGTCGGTGCTGGACGGCGTGCCGGCCGGCCTGCCGGCGCTCGCCTACGCGGCCAAGCTGGTCTCCCGGGTGCGCCGGGCCGGCTTCACCGGGGTGCCGGACCAGCCCTGGGAGCTGCCCGCCGAGCTGACCGCCGAGTCGGCCGGGGCGCTGCTGCTGGCCGTCGCCCAGCGCGGCTACGACGCGGACGTGGACGTGGACGCCGCGCTGCGCGCCGCCGCCCGCCGCTACCGCGCGGAGGTCCGTGCCGCGGAGGGTCTGTCCGCCTGATCCCGAGGGTCGGCCGGGGCGCGGGGGGCAGGGGCCCCCGCGCCCCTTCTGCGTGCTGCCCGCGCCTCCGCTGCGTGCCGCCCGACCGCCGGTCCGGCGAGCTGCCCGGCCGCCGGCCTACCGCATGAAGCGGCGGGCCATCCCGGCCACGCAGGCGATGATCCGGTCGCTGCTCAGGCCCATCCGGTTGCGCTGGAAGTCGTAGAGCTCCGGCGCCAGCGGCGCCAGCAGCAGGTCGATGTGGGCGTCCGGGTCCGGCACGTCGGCGTCCACCAGCAAGGTGCGGATGTGCACCCGCCAGAAGCCGTACGCGCCGGAGGTGAACCGGGCCGGGCCGGTCTCGGCGCCCAGGGCCAGCGGGAGGTGACGCTCCAGCAGGTCGATCGCGGCCACGTAGAACGCCGCGAGCCGTTCCCCGGGAGGCGCCCCCGGGCCGAGCGGCGGCGGACCGCTGAGCAGCTGCTCCTGCAGGCGGTACTCGTGCTCGTCCAGCAGGGCGACCGCGACCGCGGCCGGGTCGGGGAAGCGCCGGTAGAGCGTGGCGCGGCCGACGCCGGCCGCCTTGGCCAGCTGGTCCATGGTGATGGTCGCCGGGTCTCTGGTGGCGAACAACTCCTCGGCGGCGGCCAGGATCTGGGCGCGGTTGCGTGCGGCATCGGCCCGTTCACGGGGCTTCGCCTGCGCCGGGGAAGGGACCGGCAGGCCTGTTGTCATGGCCAGATCGCGTCGGTGCTGCCCGCTGTGCATGTCTTCGAGCTTACTACCCGACTCCCGAGAAACTGAGGCGTCTGTCCACTTAGCGCATTCGCGTGTACTCTAAATGGACACACTGTCCGCTTACCTTCGAGAGGACGAGGACATGCACAGCGCGCTGCTCGCCGTGGCCCTGCTGGTCGGTTGCCTGTTGGCCGTCCAGGCGTCGGTGAACCTGCAGCTGAACTCCGCGGTCGGCACCCCGTACGGGGCCTCCACCGTCCAGCTCAGCGTCGCCACCGGCATCCTGATCATCATCGCCGCCGTCTTCGGCACCCTGGGCGCGTTGGGCAAGCTCTCGGATGTCGACACCTGGCATCTGCTCGGCGGCCTGGCAAGCCCGCTCTACATCACCAGCGGCATCCTGCTGTTCCCACGCCTGGGAGCGCTGGTCAGCGTCGGACTCTTCGTCACCGGCCAGATGTTCGCCTCGCTCGGCATCGACCTGCTCGGCCTGTTCGGGCTGGAGAAGAAGCCCGTCGGGCTCGGCATCGTGCTCGGCGCGATCGCCGTGCTGGCCGGCATCGTCGTGATCGTCCGGGGGCAGCTGAAGGCCTCCGCCGCGGCGGCGCCCGGCGCCGCGCAGCTCGGCGGCGGCGCCCGGGTGGGCTGGCTGGCGCTCGGCATCGTGGCCGGCGGGGTGCTCCCGATCCAGGGCGCCATCAACGCCAAGCTGCGGGCCGACCTGAACGCGCCGATCACCGTCGCCGCGATCAGCTTCACGGTCGCCACCGTGACCATCGCGGTGGTCCTGCTGGCGCTGCGCTTCACCAACCGCACGCCGGCCCCCAAGGTCGCCCCGCTGAAGAAGATGCCCTGGTGGGGCTGGCTCGGTGGGGCCTGCGCGGCCGCCTACGTGACCGGCACCTTCATGCTCATCCCGAGCATCGGCGCCGCCGTGACGGTCGCGCTGACCGTCACCGGGCAGCAGCTCACCTCCGCGGTGATCGACCACAACGGCCTGTTCCGGCTGCCGAAGCGGGCGCTCAACTCCACCCGGATGATCGGCCTGGTCTGCCTGATCGGCGGCTCGCTCGCGATCCAGCTGTCCTGAACCGCCCGGTGTTGTCCTGACGGCCCGTCCCGTCGACGTCCAGCTCGGAGGTCCATCCCATGAGAGACAGTTACCAGGCCGGCCCCGACATCCAGGTGATCCCGTCGGACCTGCCGATCCCGGGGCTCGGCCTGCAGGCGGTCAACGCCTTCCTGGTCCGCGGCGCCGAGCCGTTCCTGGTCGACACCGGCATGCCGGTGGACCGGGCCGCCTTCCAGGAGGCGCTCTGGTCGCTGATCGACCCGGCCGACCTGCGCTGGGTGGTGGTCACCCATGACGACCGCGACCACACCGGCAGCCTCCCGGCGATCCTCGAGGCCGCGCCGCAGGCCCGGCTGATCACCAACCCGATATCGCTGACCCGGCTGGGCGAGGAATTCCACATCCCCGGCGAGCGGGTCGTGACGGTCAATCCCGGGGGTACCTGGAAACTCCCCGACCGGACGATCAGCTTCCATCGTCCACCGACCTACGATTCCCCCGGAACGGTCGCGCTGTTCGACCACTCGGACGGCACGCTGTACAGCTCGGACAGTTTCGGCACGGTGGTCGCCGAGCCCGCCCAGCACCTCTCCGAAATACCCGAGGACGAGTTCTTCTCCGGATTCTCGATACTCAACCGGGCCATCGCCCCGTGGACGGCGATGGCCGGCGAGGAGAAGTTCCGGCGCGGACTGGCGAAGATCGCCGGGCTGCGTCCGGCCCGGCTGCTGAGCGCCCACGGGCCCACCGTCGAGGGGCGGGTCGACGACCTGTTCGCGGCGATGTCCGAGATCCCCTCGCTCCCCGCCTGGCTGGCCGACGCGGACCTGGACCTCGACGCGGCGCTGGTCGCGCACGAGGCCGAGTCCTCCCTGCGGTCATGAGCCCCGGCCCGCACCGCCTGCCCGGCGCGTCCCGGCCGGCCCCGCAGGCCACTGCCCCACCCACGAACACATCCGTACCGCACGTCGCACCCGCACCATCCGACAGGAGCCACCCCATGACCGAAGCCGACCTGACCCCGCCGCCCGGCGTCATCACGGTCTTCTCCGACATCTGGTGTTCGTTCGCGCACATCGCCGTGCACCGCATGCACAGCGCCCGCACCCGGCTCGGCCTGGACGGGAAGGTCTGGTTCGACCACCGGGCCTTCCCGCTGGAGCTGCTCAACAACGCGCCCAGCCCGCGGCCGGGCACCGACAGCGAGGTGGCCCGCAACGCCAGCCTGGAGCCGGCGGCCGGCTGGCAGCTCTGGCAGGCCAAGGACTGGCTGTACCCGTCCACCACGCTGCCGGCGCTGGAGGCGGTGCAGGCCGCCAAGGCGCAGAGCTTCCGCGCCGCCGAGCAGCTGGACCTGGCGCTGCGCCGGGCGTTCTGGGCCGAGTCGCGCTGCATCAGCAACCGCAAGGTGATCCTGGAGGCCGCCAAGGCCGCCGAGGTGGTCGACGTGGCCGAGCTGGAGGCCGCGCTGGACGACGGCCGGGCCCGCAGCGAGCTGTCCGCGCAGGCCGCGGCGGCCCGCAGCGACCAGGTGAACTGCAGCCCGCACCTGTTCCTGCCGGACGGCACGGACCACGCCAACCCGGGCATCAAGGTGCGCTGGGAGGGCGGCTACGGCATCGGCTGGCCGGTCATCGAGAGCGATGACCCGAAGGCGTTCGACGAGCTGCTCCAGCGCGCCGCCACCGCCTGACGGCACCGGCCCGACCGTATTTCCATAGCGGCCGAAGAATAGGCATCCCGAGCGCCTCGGGGTGCCTATTCGTGCTGCCTTTTTCCGATCATCACGAACCAATCTCGGCGGCTGAATGTAAATTCAAAGTTATCGTTCTGTTACCACGGGCGAGCCGGACCTCCTCTAGGGTGATGTCGAAGATTCGAAGGCCGATCAGGTGATCGAATCTTCATCATCCGCATTTCGATCAGCAGCAAGGGGGATATTGCTATGTCGAATACGAGCACCTCCGACGTCAGCTCCTTCGTGGACCTGACCCAGCACGAGATCGAAGCACTCAAGACCAGGTTCAACCTGGCTGATGCGCACACCCACCAGCGCCAGTCGGCCAGCCAGGACAAGATCGTGGGCCGGCTGCCGGAGCTCTGGTACGAGTCGGAGCAGAACCAGCAGGCCTACTTCGAGGCGCAGTTCATCGACGCCTTCTTCCGCCTGCACCGCCAGCCCACCGCGCGCGCCATGGGCCGGACGCTGCTCTCCTACTCGGCCAGTGTGGCGACCATGGTCGCCGCGATGTACCTCAAGCGGCGGGACATGACCGTCTCGCTCATCGAGCCCTGCTTCGACAACCTCACCGACCTGCTGCGCAACATGCAGGTGCCGTTGAAGCCGCTGCCCGAGCAGACGCTGGCGAGGACCGCCGACATCTACGACGGTCTGGTCGCCAACGTCGAGACGGACGCGATCTACCTGGTCGACCCGAACAACCCGACCGGCTTCACCCTGCTCGCGCAGGGGCTGGACGGCTTCCGCGAGGTCATCCGCTACTGCGTCGACCACGACAAGCTGTTGATGATCGACTTCTGCTTCGCCTCGTTCGCCCTGTGCGACCCGGAGATCGGGCGGGTGGACGTCTACCAGCTGCTCGAGGAGTCCGGCGTCACCTACATGGTGATCGAGGACACCGGCAAGACCTGGCCGATCCAGGACGCCAAGTGCGCCATGATCACCGCCAGCCGCAACATCCACGAGGACGTCTACAACCTGCACACCAGTGTCCTGCTGAACGTGTCGCCGTTCGTCCTCAACATGGTGACCCAGTACATCGAGGACTCCATCGAGGACGGCTTCGAGTCGGTCCGCGAGATCATCACCCAGAACCGCCGGGCCGCCGAGTGGGCGCTGGACGGCGCGGTGCTGGAGTACCAGACGCCGGTGGTCAACACCAGCGTCGCCTGGTTCCGGATCAAGCCCGAGCACCTCACCGCCTCGGCCCTGCAGGCCGAGCTGTTCGACTCCGAGGTGTACGTGCTGCCGGGCACCTTCTTCTACTGGAACGAGCCCAGCCGCGGCGAGCGCTACATCCGTCTCGCACTGGCCCGGGAACCCAAGGTGTTCGCCTCGGCGATGGAGCGGCTGCGTGAGGTGCTGAAGCGTCATGAGCAGAGCTGAGACCTTCATCGACGGCACCGCCTTCATGGCGATGCACAGCAGCGACGAGAGCGTGCGGCGGAGCTTCAAGGAGTTCTTCGTCCGCCGGCTGGGCGACCGGGTGGTGCTCAACCTGGAGCAGGTCGGCTGGTGCGACAACCTGGTCTGGCAGTACTCCCGTCAGGTCCAGGACGCCTACTACCCGTTCATGGACAACCTCCACACCGACATGCGGATCGACCGGATCGGCTACTCCGAGGGCGACCTCGCGGCAGCCGCCGGCGAGGACCTGGCCGGCCTGCCGCTGACCCGGCGGCTGCTGCTCGGCCAGGTGGTCAACCGCGGCGGCACGCTGGTCACCGCCGACCCGGACCTGCTCGGCCGCCCCGGGCTGCCGGTCACGATACTGCCGCTGCCGGACCGGGAGCCCGTCTTCCCCGGCCTGCTGGAGCCGCTCTACCAGGACTCGCTCGCCCTGCGCGTGCCGCACTCCGGACCCGAGGAGAAGTCATGACGTACTCCGGCACCATCGCTCCGCTGGTCACCCCGGTGGACGCCGACGGGCGGGTGCACGAGGCGAGCGTGGCCCGGCTGATCTCCACGATCCGCGGCGAGGTCACCGGCCTGATGCCGGCGCTGAGCTCCGGCGAGGGCTGGAAGCTGACCGAGACTCAGTGGCGGGACATGGTCGCGTACGCGGTCGCGCACGCGGACGGTCTGCCGGTGCTCGCCGGCATCCACCTGCCGGACACCGAGGCGGTCGTCGAGCGGGCCCGGGTCGCCCTCGACCTGGGCGCGGCCACCGCGGTGGTGACCACCCCGTTCCGCTCGGACATCTCCCAGGAGGAGATCTACCAGCACTACCGCCGGATCCGCGAGGCGGTGCCGATCCCGCTCTTCCTCTACAACGAGGAGGCGGTCTCCGGGAACAAGATCGAGCTGGACACCCTGCTGCGGATCTGCGAGCTCCCGGGCATCGTCGGGATCAAGGAGTCCAGCGGCTCCGCCGAGTACACCCGGCAGGCCGCGCAGGCGCTGGACATCCCGGTCTTCGAGGGCTGGGAGAACCTGCTCTCCGACGTCCCCGGCATCGCCGGCATGATCGGCCCGCTGGCCAACCTGGACCCGGCGCTGTGCAACGCCGTCCTGGTCGACCCCGCGCCGGACGTGCAGAAGAAGGTGGACGAGGCCTGCGAGCGGTACGGCATCTTCCGCGACGACTGGTACCGCTACGTCAAGCAGGAGCTGCACCGCCGCGAGGTCATCGCCTTCCCGGACGTGGTGGCCGAGCGGTGACCGCCACCCTGGAGACCGGGGCGCAGGGTCTCGTCGAGGACCAGCGCCGGCTGTTCCGGCTCAACCGCCGCCTGCCGAACGCCGAGGAGTACGGCTGGATGCGGGCCACCGAGGATGCCTGGCTCGGCCGGCTGGCCGCCGAACACGCGGCGGCGGCCCCCGGGTTCGGCTCCCTGGCGGAACTCGTCAAGGCGCTCGGCGCGCTGCACGCGAGCGAGCAGGCCGACGTCCCGCCGAGCCAGGACTACCTGGCGCTGTCCGCCACCATGGAGGAGTTCAGGACGGTGGTCGCGCAGTTCGCGGTCGACGGCCTGATCGAGTCCCAGCCGCTGCTGCCGGTGGTGCCCAGGCTGCCCTACCGCTCGGGGATGGCCGTCTTCCGGGTGCTGATCGACGAGCTCGGCTGCGGCAACGAGGACCAGGCCCACTCCCAGCTCTACCGGGACCTGCTCACCGAGCTCGGGATGTCGCTGGAACTGGACGATTACGTGGACGACACCGGGGCCGCCAACCTCGCCTACGTCAACCTGTTCCACTGGCTGGCCGCGCGGGCCGAGTCGCCGGAGTACTTCCTCGGCGCCTACGCCTACTTCGAGGCCAGCGTGCTGTACGGCTTCCAGGGCTTCGCCCAGGCGGCCAAGCGGCTCGGCATCCAGCACCACCAGTACTTCACCGAGCACCTCTACATCGACCAGTACCACAGCCGCCAGATGCGCTCCGCGATCCGCGCCTACGACGAGGAGCTCGGGGCGGACCTCTCCAAGGTCTGGGCGGGCGTCACGCTGACCAGTGCCGTGGTCGGCGAGGCCAACGAGGCGGCGATCGCGCTCGCCCGGGCCAGGTCGGGGGCGGCGGCATGAGCGCCCCCACCCGGATCCGGCAGGTGACCGAGGAACTGGTCCTGGTGGAGCTGTCCGGCCGCCGGGTGCTGGTCCAGGCGGCCTGCCCGCACCGCAAGGGCCGGCTGCTGTTCGGGTACGTGGACGAGCAGAGCCTGCGGATCCGCTGCCCGCTGCACAGCTCGACCTTCGACCTCGACTCGGGCCGGCGCACCGCCGGGCCGGCCTGCGACCCGCTCCGCGTGGTCGCCGTGGTCGCGGACGGCTCGGACGGCAGCCGCGAGGCCGCCGCCCTGGCCGACGGGCCGCGGTGACGGCGGACCGCCGTGAACTGTCCGACCTGGGGGCCGCCACCCGCGGCCCCCAGGTCGAGCAGCACGGCATCGACCCCATACCCGAGTCCGAACGGACCTCCACGCCGGGCGAGTTCGGCTGGATCTGGTCCTCCGCCCAGTTCTGCTTCGGCACCGTCGTGCTCGGCGCGCTGCCGGTCAGCTACGGCCTGGGCTGGTGGGCCGCCTGCACCGCGATCCTGGCCGGGGTCGCGGTGGGCACCCTGATGCTCCTGCCGCTGGTGCGCTTCGGCCTGCGCACCGGCCTGAACGACCCGATGGCCAGCGGCGCGCACTTCGGCGTCCGGGGCCGGACGCTCGGCAACCTGATCACCATCGTGGTGGCGATCGGCTTCTTCGCCATCTCGGTCTGGACCGGCGGCACCGCCGTCATGGTGGCGGCGCACCAGCTGATCGGCACCCCGGTCGGCCGCGGTCCGCTCGCCCTGGCGATGCCCGCCGCGGCGGTGGCGGTGGTCCTGGTCGCGGTGCTCGGGCACAACGCCCTGGTCCGCACCTACAAGGCCACCGCGGTCCTCGGCGGCCTGATGCTGCTCTTCCTGGTGGTGGTCCTGGCACCCGGGTTCGACCCCGGCTACCAGGGCGGGCAGCTGGCGCTCGGCAGTCAGGGCACCACCTGGCTGCTGGCCGCGACCGCCTCGGCGGCGGCGCCGCTCTCGTACGCCACCTTCCAGGGCGACTACAGCCGCTACATGAGCGGGCGCCGCGGCGACCGCCCGGTGCTGCTGTGGGCCGGCGGCAGCATGTTCCTCACCTGCGCGGTGGCGCTGCTGGTCGGCGCGTTCGTGACGACCTTCTTCGCCACCGACCCGCTGTGGCTGCAGGGCCTGACCGACGCCGTGCCGGGCTGGAGCGTCCCGGTGATCGTGGTGTTCGGCCTGGTGGGCACCCTCCCGCAGGGCGGCCTGTGCCTGTACGCGGCCGGGCTGTCCGTCAACTCGCTGTTCTGGCGCACCTCGCGGGCCACCGCGACGCTCGTGGTCGCGGTGCCCTCGATCCTGGCGCTCTACCTCGGCGCGGTGGTGTACGACGCGATGGACTCGATGTCCGCGTTCGTCTCGCTGGTGCTCACCGCGGTCGCGCCGTGGGCCGCCGTGCTGATCGCCGGGTACCTGCTGCACCGGGGCCGGTACCACCCGGCGGAGCTCGCGCCGGCCGACGCGCCGGCCGGCCGGTACTGGTACACCCGGGGGCTCAACCCCCGGGCGGTGGCGGCCTTCCTGGTCGGGGCCGTGCTCGGCGTGCTGTGGGTCAACAACCCGCTGTACGTCGGCCCGCTGGCCGAACTGACCGCGGGCGTGGACCTCAGCCTGCCGGTCTCCTTCGGGGCGGCGGCGCTCGTCTACACCCTGCTGTGCCTGCTCCGGCCGGAGCAGCGCCGCACGGACGGTGCGCCGGGCGCCCTCCCCGCCGGGCTCAGGCCGGCGGACCCGCCAGTGCCGGCCCCGAGGTCAGTGGAGCCGGCGCCCGGCGCTGGGCCGGTACGACCTCGCTGATCGCCTCGCCGACCAGCGCGAGCAGCTCGGCCAGCGGGTCGAGGTGGTCGGGCAGGTCGGCGAGCGCGACGATCCGCTCGCCGCCCGGCCCGGCCACCGCGAACAGGTCGATCGGACCGATGTGCTTGCGGGCGGTCTCCACCAGCGCGGCCACGTCGCTGGGCTGGCGGACGTCCGCGCTCACCCCGACCACCGGGCAGCCCGGCCGGTCCAGCTCGGTGGCCAGGTCCTCGGCCACCCCCGGGTGGAGATCCGCGATCAGGAGTCCGGCCGCGCCCGCGGCGCTGAACCGGCGGGCCAGGTCGGACCCCGATCCCCCGCCCAGCACCGCGATGACCACCACTGCCCCGGCTACTCGCATGGCCTGCTCCTCCTTCAGAGCGAAACCCCGTGGACCGCACCGCACAGCCGCCCACCGATGATTGTCGGAGGATCGTAGGCACGCAGCGACCCTCCGCAACAGGGATTACCCCTCAGGTGACCAGACTCACGCCCGCGCAGGCAAAGGTTACGGTCATGACATGCCGGAATCCGTCGAGTCCACCCAGCCGCAGCTCTTCACGTGGGAGTTCGCCGCCGATCCCTACCCCGCGTACGCCTGGCTGCGCGAGCACGCCCCCGTGCACCGCACCACGCTCCCCAGCGGGGTGGACGCCTGGCTGGTCACCCGGTACGCCGACGCCCGGCAGGCGCTGGCCGACGGCCGGCTCTCCAAGAACCCGGCGCACCACAGCGAGCAGGCGCACCGCAGCGGCCGGGTCGGCATCCCGGGGGAGCGCCAGGCCGACCTGATGACCCACCTGCTCAACATCGACCCGCCGGACCACACCCGGCTGCGCCGGCTGGTCTCCAAGGCCTTCACCCCGCGCCGGGTCGCCGAGTTCGAGCCCAGGGTGCAGCAGCTCACCGACCGGCTGATCGACGGCTTCGCGGCCCGCGGCTCGGCCGACCTGATCCACGAGTTCGCCTTCCCGCTCCCCATCTACGCGATCTGCGACCTGCTCGGCGTGCCCGCCGAGGACCAGGACGACTTCCGGGACTGGGCCGGCATGATGATCCGGCACGGCGGCGGCCCGCGCGGCGGGGTGGCCCGGGCGGTCAAGAAGATGCGCACGTACCTGCTGGAGCTGATCCACCGCAAGCGCGCCGACCTCGGCGACGACCTGATCTCCGGGCTGATCCGGGCCAGCGACCACGGCGAGCACCTGACCGAGAACGAGGCCGCCGCGATGGCCTTCATCCTGCTCTTCGCCGGCTTCGAGACCACCGTCAACCTGATCGGCAACGGCCTGTACGCGCTGCTCGGCCACCCCGAGCAGCGGGCCCTGCTCCAGGAGTCGGTCCACCGCGGCGAGCGCGCCCTGCTGGCCACCGCGGTGGAGGAGCTGCTGCGCTACGACGGGCCGGTGGAGCTGGCCACCTGGCGCTTCGCCACCCGGCCGCTGACCATCGGCGGGGTGGACATCCCGGTGGGCGACCCGGTGCTGGTGGTGCTGGCCGCGGCCGACCGCGACCCGGCCCGGTTCGCCGCCGAGAACACCCTCGACCTCGCCCGCCGGGACAACCCGCACCTCGGCTTCGGCCACGGCATCCACTACTGCATCGGCGCCCCGCTGGCCCGGCTGGAGGGGCAGCTCGCGATCGCCACCCTGCTCACCCGGCTGCCGGACCTCTCGCTCGCCGCGGACCCGGCCGAGCTGCGCTGGCGCGGCGGTCTGATCATGCGGGGTCTGCGCGAACTGCCGGTGGCCTTCACCCCGCGTCCCTGATCACCCGCCCGGACGCCCGGGGCCCGTTCTGACGGCGTGTCGAACGTGCGTGTCGCGCCGCCGTCCGAAACGTCATCAACCTGGACATACCTAGACGGTTGGTGAACGATCTGGCGATGTTCGTAATTTCCTCGTGATACCCACGATATGAGCTTGTGATTGACCGACAGATCTGCCTAACCTCCGTGCAGCCCGCAGCCGTGGGCCCCGGACCCGGTACGCCGAATCCTGTCCGCCGTGCCCGGGAAACCGACCAGACCAAGGACAGGGGCGGGGGACCCAGGTTTGTTGCCGTCCCCGACGGCTCGGGGTGAAGCCGCCGGCGGGCACAGGTCCTCCCTGTGACCCGCCGAGCGGCCGGGCCACCTCCCGGTCCGAACCCGACAGCTCACCTCGCAGGCGTTCGGAGAGGGAACCACATGCTCTTCACCGGTACGGTCTGTCACCGCCGCTGGACCCGGGCCGAGCAGGCCATCGTCGCCGGCGTCGCCGGCGCCGGGCTGGCGCTGCCGCTGCTCACCGCCGGCGTCGCCGCCGCCGCGCCCGTCTCCACCTGGGAGAAGGTCGCCCAGTGCGAGAGCGGCGGGAACTGGGGCATCAACACCGGGAACGGCTTCTACGGCGGCCTGCAGTTCACCCCCAGCACCTGGCGCTCCTTCGGCGGCACCCAGTACGCGGGCCAGGCCCACCAGGCCACCAAGGCGCAGCAGATCACCGTCGCCGAGCGGGTGCTGGCCGCACAGGGCCCGGGCGCCTGGCCGGTCTGCTCGCTCAGAGCCGGCCTCGCCAAGGGCGGTTCACCGGCCCGGGTGGACGCCGACGGTCCCGGTCGGGACGAGGCGCCGGGCCGCTCCGGCGCGAACGGCTCGAACGGCGGGAACAGCGCGAACGGCTCGCGCGGACCGCGCGACGCCGAGGCGCAGGCCGCCCCCGAGCCGGCCGCCGCGCCGTCGGGCGAGGGCTCGTACACCGTCTCGCCGGGGGACACCCTGTCGGCGATCGCCGAGGCGCAGCGCGTCGAGGGCGGGTGGGAGCGGCTCTACCAGGCCAACCGCTCGGTGGTCGGCACCGACCCGGACCTGATCGAGCCGGGCCAGGTGCTCCACCTCGGCTGATCCGGCGGCCCGCGCGCCGGGCCGGTCCGGCGGCCGCCCCCGGGACCGGCCTGGTTTGCGGGCATTCAGGTGAACTACCGGCGAGTAGCCGGGTCACACGGTGAGACGGAGCCGAGGTCTGCGCGGCCGGGCAGCCGGGTGCGGTTAGGCTCTGGTCGTAACGACAACACATCCCGCTTCCGCAAGGAGATGCCTCGTGCCGTCCATTGATGTCGTCGTAGCCCGTGAGATTCTCGACTCGCGCGGTAACCCCACGGTCGAGGTCGAGGTCGGGCTCGACGACGGCAGCACGGGCCGTGCCGCCGTCCCGTCCGGCGCCTCCACCGGTGCCTTCGAGGCCCTCGAGCTGCGCGACGGCGACAAGAACCGCTACTTCGGCAAGGGCGTCGAGAAGGCCGTACTGGCCGTCATCGAGCAGATCGGCCCGGAGCTGGTCGGCTACGACGCCACCGAGCAGCGCCTGATCGACCAGGCCATGCTCGACCTGGACGCCACCCCGGACAAGTCCTCGCTGGGCGCCAACGCGATCCTCGGCGTCTCCCTCGCCGTCGCGCACGCCGCCTCCGAGGCCTCCGACCTGCCGCTGTTCCGCTACCTCGGCGGTCCCAACGCGCACGTGCTGCCCGTCCCGATGATGAACATCCTCAACGGCGGCTCGCACGCGGACTCCAACGTGGACATCCAGGAGTTCATGATCGCTCCGATCGGTGCGGAGTCCTTCTCCGAGGCCGTCCGCTGGGGCGTCGAGGTCTACCACACGCTCAAGGGCGTGCTGAAGGAGCGCGGCCTGTCCACCGGCCTCGGCGACGAGGGCGGTTTCGCGCCGAACCTGGACTCCAACCGCGAGGCGCTCGACCTCATCACCGAGGCGATCAAGAAGGCCGGCTACACCCCGGGCAAGGACGTCGCCCTGGCCCTGGACGTCGCCGCCTCCGAGTTCCACCAGGACGGCACCTACCAGTTCGAGGGCAAGGCGATCTCCTCCGCCGAGCTCATCGACTACTACGCCGAGCTGGTCGCCGCCTACCCGCTGGTCTCCATCGAGGACCCGCTGGACGAGTCGGACTGGGACGGCTGGAAGGCCATGACCGAGCGCCTCGGCGACAAGGTCCAGCTGGTCGGTGACGACCTGTTCGTCACCAACCCGGAGCGCCTGCGCCGCGGCATCGAGTCCGGCACCGCCAACGCGCTGCTGGTCAAGGTCAACCAGATCGGCTCGCTGACCGAGACCCTGGACGCCGTCGAGCTGGCCCAGCGCAACGGCTACCGCTGCATGATGTCGCACCGCTCGGGCGAGACCGAGGACGTCACCATCGCCGACCTCGCCGTCGCCACCAACTGCGGCCAGATCAAGACCGGCGCCCCGGCCCGCTCCGAGCGCGTCGCCAAGTACAACCAGCTGCTGCGCATCGAGGAGATCCTCGACGACGCCGCCGAGTACGCGGGCCGCGGGGCGTTCCCCCGCTTCCGCGCCGCCGAGTGAGCAGCCGCTAGGCAGCTGAGCGACAAGACCGGCTGACACACGGCCGGTGCACCTGGGCCCCGGTCCTCACCCCGTAGGGTGGGGGCCGGGGCACCAGTGTTCGCAGGAGGGGTACGAGATGGCCAGGTGGAGGATTCCGGGGCTGGCGGCACGGCCGCGGTTCACCAGCCGGGCCACCGTCCTCGTGCTCGTCCTGTGCTCGCTGGTGGCGATACTCGCCTACCCCGCGCGGCAGTTCATCGCGCAGCGCGCCGAGCTCGCCGAGCAGCGGGCCCGCGCCGAGCAGGTCCGCCAGCAGGTCGACCAGCTCACCCGCGACCGGGCCCGCTGGCAGGACCCGGAGTACGTGAAGGCGCAGGCCCGCGAACGGCTGCACTACGCGCTGCCGGGCGAGACGCCGTTCGTGTCGGTGGACCCGTCGCCCTCGGCGACCGTCAGGTCGTCCTCGACCGGTGCGGCGCCCGCCGCCCAGACGCAGGCCGGCAAGCCGTGGTACGCCGGTTTCTGGGAGTCGGTCGACCTGGCCGACGCCGCCCCGCCGCCGGCCGCGCCCGTCGCCGAAGCACACCCCCTCACCCCCGCCCCTCACTGAAGACAGACCGCTGATGACCACTGAGCACACCCCCGTCGCCGACTCCGACGTCGCCGCCATCGCGGCCCAGCTCGGCCGCGTTCCGCGCGGCCTGCGCGGGGTCGCCCACCGCTGCCCGTGCGGCAACCCGGACGTCGTGGAGACCGCGCCCCGGCTGCCGGACGGCACGCCGTTCCCGACCCTGTACTACCTGACCTGCCCCAAGGCGGCCTCGCTGATCGGCACCCTGGAGGCGGACGGGGTGATGAAGGACCAGACGGCGCGGCTGGCCGAGGACCCGGAGCTGGCCGCCGACTACCGCACGGCGCACGAGGACTACATCGCGCGCCGGGACGCCATCGAGGTGCTGGAGGGCTTCCCGAGCGCGGGCGGCATGCCGGACCGGGTGAAGTGCCTGCACGTGCTGGTCGGCCACTCGCTGGCGGCCGGCCCCGGCGTCAACCCGCTGGGCGACGAGGCGATCGGCATGCTGGAGGACTGGTGGGCCAAGGGCCCCTGCGTCTCCCCGGCCGAGGTCGAGGCGAGCGCCGCCCGGGTCGCCGAGCAGCGGGCGGCCGCGCAGGACGACGAGGCCGTGATCGCGGCCAAGGAGCAGAAGGCCGCCGAGCGTGCCGCCAAGCGCGCCCGGGCCGAGCAGGAGGACCAGTGACGCTCAGCAGGGTCGCCGCCATCGACTGCGGCACCAACTCCATCCGGCTGCTGATCGCGGACCTCGACCCCGCGACCGGTGCGATCACCGACCTGGACCGCCGGATGGTGATCAACCGGCTCGGCCAGGGCGTGGACAGCACCGGCCGGCTGGCCCCCGAGGCGCTGGAGCGCACCTTCGCGGCCTGCCGCGAGTACGCGGCCCTGATCACCGGGCACGGCGTCACCCCGGACCGGATCCGGCTGACCGCCACCAGCGCCTCCCGGGACGCCGAGAACGCCGAGGAGTTCACCAAGGGCGTCCGGGAGATCCTGGGCGTCGAGCCGGAGGTGATCACCGGCGAGGAGGAGGCGCACCTGTCCTTCCTGGGCGCCACCAAGGAGCTCGCCGGCTCCGACCTGCCCGCCCCCTACCTGGTCTTCGACCTGGGCGGCGGCTCCACCGAGTTCGTGCTGGGCGCCGAGGACGTGCAGGCGGCCCGCTCGGTGAACATCGGCTGCGTCCGGATGACCGAGCGGCACTTCGCCCCCGCCGAGCTGCCGACGCTCGGTCAGATCTCCCGGGCCAAGGCGGACATCAAGGCAGCGCTGGACCAGGCCGCCGAGAGCGTCCCGCTGGACGCCGCCGCCACCCTGGTCGGCGTCGCCGGCACCGTCACCACGGTGGCCGGCATCGTGCTGGAGCTGCCCGAGTACGACTCCGCGCGGATCCACCACAGCCGGCTCACCCTGGACCAGGTGCGCGAGGTGACCGGCCGGCTGCTCAGCTCCACCCACGCCGAGCGCGCCGCGATCCCGGTGATGCACCCGGGCCGGGTGGACGTGATCGCGGCCGGCGCCCTGGTGCTGCTGGAGATCATGGAGCGCACCGGCGCCGCGGAGCTGGTGGTCAGCGAGCACGACATCCTGGACGGGATCGCCTGGAGTATGGCCTCCTGAGCGCACTCACCCCTTACCGGAACGGCCCCGGGACGGCATCCGCCGCCCCGGGGCCGCGGTCCGGATGGCGTGTCGCGAGAAAGTTCGTGAATTTCTTCACATGACGATCCGGCCAATCGACGCACCTCCTGGCCCGCTCCGTCCGATATGCGGGACCGAAGGCGTGATCGCCGGATCCTCCAGCGGATCCCAGGCAGGGCCTCCGGATCGGCGGTGGAATCGAAACGGTGCGCGGGAACCCGGCTCCCGCCCGGATCGTTGCTGCTCAGCGGGGCCGCCGTCGGAGGGCCGCCACGCACCGGGCCGGCGGGGCCGCCCGGTGCCCCTCCGGGGCCGTCGATGTGGCCGCGCAGTGTAGCAGAGGGTGTCCAGGGGGTTGTGACGGGCCTCACGAAGGGCGCTCGGGGCGGGGGTGGATACTTTCGGATATGAGCACCACGGAGCGTCCTCGCATCCTCATTGTCGGCGGTGGTTACGTCGGCCTGTATGCCGCGATGCGCATCCTCAAGAAGATGCGTTATGGCGAAGCGACCGTCACGGTCGTGGACCCGCGGCCGTACATGACGTACCTGCCCTTCCTTCCCGAGGCGGCCGGCGGCAACGTCGCGCCTCGCAACCTCGTCGCCCCGCTGCGCAGCGCCCTGAAGAAGGCGGAGGTGCTCACCGGTGCGGTCACCGGTGTGGACCACGCCCGCAAGGTCGCCACCATCCAGCCCGCGGCCGGCGACCCGTACGAGCTGCCCTTCGAGTACCTGGTCGTCGCGACCGGCTCGGTCTCGCGCACCTTCCCGATCCCGGGTCTGGCCGAGCACGGCATCGGCATGAAGACGGTCGAGGAGGCGATCAGCCTCCGCAACCACGTCATGGCGCAGCTGGACAAGGCCGAGTCCACCACGGACGAGGCGGTCCGCCGCAAGGCCCTGACCTTCGTGGTGATCGGCGGCGGCTTCGCCGGCGTCGAGACCATCGCCGAGGTCGAGGACATGGCCCGCGACGCGGCGAAGATCTACAAGACCGTCAGCCGCGAGGACATGCGTTTCATCCTCGTCGAGGCGGCCAACCGGATCCTCCCCGAGATGGGCCCGGACCTCGGTCTGTGGACCAAGGAGAAGCTCGAAGAGCGCAACATCGAGATCTACATCGAGACCTCGATGGACTCCTGCGTCGACCAGCACGTGGTGCTGAAGAACGGCGTCGAGGCGGACGCCTCCACCATCGTGTGGACGGCCGGCGTGAAGCCGAACCCGGTGCTGGCCAACTTCGGCCTGCCGCTGGGCCCGCGCGGCCACGTGGACACCGCCCCGACCCTCCAGGTCAAGGGCTTCGACTACGTCTGGTCGGCCGGCGACAACGCCCAGGTGCCGGACCTCGCCGCCGGCGAGGGTGCCTGGTGCCCGCCGAACGCCCAGCACGCGGTCCGTCAGGCCATCGTGCTCGGTGACAACGTCATCTCCGGCATGCGCGGCTTCCCGCAGGCCGAGTACAAGCACAAGAACCTCGGTGCGGTCGCCGGTCTCGGCCTGCACAAGGGCGTGGCGATCCTCTTCGGCAAGTACAAGCTGAAGGGCCGTCCGGCCTGGTGGTTCCACCGCCTGTACCACGGCAGCCGGGTGCCGACCATGAACCGCAAGATCCGGGTCTTCACCGACTGGACGCTGGCGATGTTCCTCAAGCGCGAGACCGTGGGCCTCGCCGAGATGGAGAAGCCGTTCGTGGCGTTCCAGGAGGCCGCCGCTCCGGCGCCGAAGATCGTCGCGCAGGCCGCTCCGGCCGAGAAGGAGCTCGCGGCCAGCAAGTAAGCGACCAGATCCGGGCGCCTTGACGCCCGGGTACGAGTCGGAGGCTCTCCGCCCGGCAGTGTCGCCGGACCACGACCTCCGTGGTGCTCAGCCGGCAGTGCGACCGGGCGGAGTACAGAAGTCCGAAGAAGTGGAACCGCAGAAGGCCCCCGGCCGACCCCCACCCTCCGTGGGGGGTCGGCCGGGGGCCTTCCCGCGTAACCGGACCGGGGGTGCGCGCCGGGCGGCGCGCACCCCCGTGCGGTCAGTCCGTCTTGATGCTGGTCAGGATGTCGAGCTTGGCGGCCCGGCGGGCCGGCCAGATGGCGGCGAACATGCCGACCAGGCCGGCCAGGACCAGGAAGAGCAGCATCCTGCCGTAGGGGATCACGGTGACCAGGCCGGGCAGGTCGCTCGCCAGGGTCCGGTTGGTGGCCCAGGCCAGGAAGCAGCCGAGCCCGACCCCGATCACCGCGCCGAACAGCGAGATGACCACCGACTCCAGCCGGACCATCCGCTTGATCCCGCGCCGGTCCAGGCCGATCGCCCGCAGCATGCCGATCTCCCGCTTCCGCTCGAACACCGACATCGCCAGGGTGTTGACCACGCCCAGCACCGCGACCACCACCGACATGCCCAGCAGGCCGTACATCATGTTGAGCGCGAAGGAGATCGCGCGGCTGGACTCGTCCCGCATGTCCTGCTTGCTCTTGACCTGGATCACCGGGTTGCTGCCGGTGGCGTCCTTGATCGCCTGCTTGAGCGCGGGGGTGGCGCCGTCCTTGCCCTTGACCAGGATCTCGTTCACGTACGGCTGGACGGTGTGGCCCAGCACCTCGGAGTTGGCCAGCACCACCGGGGCGAGCATCTCGGTCCGCTGGAACACCCCGCCGACCGTGACGGTGCCGGTGGTCTCGTCGGCGTACGTCACCTGGAGGGCGGAGCCCACCGAGGCGCCCGAGCTCTTCGCCATCTCGGTGTCGATCAGCGCCTGGCCGTGCTTGATGGCGTCGGTCGAGCCGCTCGTCATGGTCGGGTGGATCACCTGGTCGAAGGCGTCCGCGTCGAAGCCGTTGACCGCCTGGTGCCGGCCGCCGAAGGACCAGTAGGCGTTGGAGACCGGGCTGGAGGCGGCCACCCCGGGAGCCTTGGCGATCGCCTTGGCCACCTCGGGGGACAGGTCGTCGTGGGTGGCCATGGCCACGTTGTAGTCGGCCTGCATGGTGCCGGTGACCGTCCGGGCGACCACGTCGTTCACCGAGGCGCCGAGCACCGTCATCGTGCTGACCAGGGTCAGACCGATGGTGAGGGCGGCGGCGGTGGCGGCCGTCCGGCGCGGGTTGCGCACGGCGTTGCGCCGGGCCAGCTTGCCGGGGGTGCCGGCCAGCTTGGCGAGCAGCGGGCCCACCAGGGCGATCACCGGGCGGGAGAGCAGCGGCAGCAGGACGAAGATGCCGATCAGGGTGAGCGGTGCGCCGCCCTCGATCAGCGTCCGGCCGCCCGAGTCGGCGGCGGAGGCGCCGGCCAGGATCAGCGCCAGACCACCGGCCGTCACCAGCGAGCCGATCGTGTTGCGGACGATCAGGCCCTTCTGGGTGGTCGGCTGGTCACCGCTGCTCATCGCGGCGACCGGGGGGATCCGGGAGGCCCGGATCGCGGGCAGCACCGCGGAGAGCACGGTGACCAGGATGCCGACCGTCAGCGAGGTGATCACGGTGGCCGGGGCTATCACCAGCGGCCCGGTGGGCATCCCCGGGCTGATCGCGGCGATCAGCGCCTGCATCCCGGCGCCGATCCCGACGCCGACCAGCAGGCCGGCGACCGACGCGCTCGCCCCGATCAGCAGCGCCTCGACCAGCACCGAGCCGGTGACCTGGCCGCGGGCCGCGCCGACCGCGCGCAGCAGGGCGAGCTCCTTGATGCGCTGGGCGATCAGCATGCTGAAGGTGTTGGCGATGATGAAGATGCCGACGAAGAGCGAGATCGCGGCGAAGATCAGCAGCATGGTCTTCATGGTGCTGGTGGTGGCGGCGATGTTGGTGGTCTGCTCGTCCGTCAGCTGCTTGCCGGTCTGGACCTCGAAGCCGTCCTGGGGGAGCTTGGCCTGCACGGCGGCGAGCAGCGCCGACTCGGCGGTGCCCGGCTGCGCGGTCAGCACCACGCTGTTGTAGCGGCCGGGGGTCAGCAGGGTCTGCTGGGCGGTGGCGGTGTCCATCAGGACCAGCGTGCCGCCGGAGGTGACGGTCGGGTCGTCGGTGGTGACGACGCCGGTGAGGGTGGCGTTGACGACGGGGCCGTTACCGGCGATCCGGACGGTGTCGCCGACCTTGAAGCCGTTGCCGTCCGCGGTGGTGCGGTCCAGCGCGATCTCGCTGCCGGTCTTCGGGCCGCGGCCCTCGACCAGCGGGTAGCGCGGGTCCTGGCCGTTCGCGCCGGGCACGAAGTTGGCCCCCTGGGCGCTCCAGGGCTGGCCGATCAGGTTCCCCTTCTTGTCCGCCACGCCGGTGAAGCCGGAGACCACGCCGCGGGACTGCTGGACGCCCGGCAGCGCGCCGAGCTCCTTCACGGTGGCGTCGGTGAGGGTCGGCGCGGCGTCGTCGCCGCGCTGGTCGGCCCGGAGCGAGGCGCCGGCCGCCCGGTCGGACACCAGCACCGAGACGTCGGAGTAGCTCTTCGAGTAGCTGTTCTTCATGGCCTGGCCGAGCGTGTCGGAGAAGACCATGGTGCCGGCGACGAACGCGGTGCCGAGCATGATGGCGAGCGCGGTCATCAGCAGTCGGCCCTTGTGGGCCAGCACGTTGCGCAGTGCGGTGCGGTACATGGTGGGTGTCGCGTCCTGGGGTCGGTGGGCGGCCTCGGACAAGTCCCAGGGCCGGTGTCGGTGGGGCGGCGGTGCGGATCGGCCGGTGGTGATGGGCCGGTGCCGGAGGGTCAGCTGGTGCGGCCCTTGGCGTCGAACCGGCGCATCCGGTCCAGGACGGTGTCGGC
Source organism: Kitasatospora sp. NPDC094015 (assembly GCF_040304075.1). Taxonomy (NCBI): domain Bacteria; kingdom Bacillati; phylum Actinomycetota; class Actinomycetes; order Kitasatosporales; family Streptomycetaceae; genus Kitasatospora; species Kitasatospora sp. NPDC094015. Next base: position 102,082 of record NZ_JBEOUL010000003.1, on the reverse strand, counting down.
GGTGGGGTGGGCGAGTTCGTCGACGATGCGGCCGTCGGCGAGGAAGATCACGCGGTCGGCGTACGAGGCGGCGACCGGGTCGTGGGTGACCATGACGACGGTCTGGCCGAGCTCGCGCACGGAGTTGCGCAGGAACGAGAGGATCTCGGCGCCGGAGCGGGAGTCGAGGTTGCCGGTGGGCTCGTCGGCGAAGACGATGTCGGGCCTGGAGGCCAGCGCGCGGGCGCAGGCGACGCGCTGCTGCTGACCGCCGGAGAGCTGGCTCGGGCGGTGGCTGAGGCGGCCGGAGAGGCCGACCGTCTCGACCACCCGGTCCAGCCACTGCTGGTCGGGCTTGCGGCCGGCGATGTCCATCGGGAGGGTGATGTTCTCCAGCGCCGTCAGGGTCGGCAGCAGGTTGAACGCCTGGAAGACGAAGCCGATCCGGTCGCGGCGCAGCTGGGTCAGGCGCCGGTCGTTCAGCCCGACCAGCTCGACGTCACCGATGGTGGCGGAGCCGGAGGAGACCGTGTCCAGGCCGGCCATGCAGTGCATCAGGGTCGACTTGCCGGAGCCCGAGGGGCCCATGATCGCGGTGAACTCCCCCTGGCCGAAGGCCACGCTGACCTCGTCCAGCGCCACCACGCGGGTCTCGCCGTCGCCGTAGACCTTGTTCAGGCCCACCGCCCGGGCGGCGGCGGTGGTGGTGGTGGTCATGGTGCTCACGGAAGGCTCCTGTCGGGAGGGGACGGGCGGCGACCGGGAAGCTGACCCGACCGGTACTCCATGCTCCGCCGGACCCGGGCCCCATTCCGTCGCTCCGGCGGACGGTTGGACCCACCACCGCTGGGTGTACACCGGACCGTCACCCTCCTCCTGCGGTATGACACCACCCCTGAGGTCGGCACCGGTGGCCGATAACAGTGCTTCGGCTGGCCGGATCGCGAACGGTTCGTCAGATGGCAAGGAAGCATGACAACTTCCGGGGCCGGGAACATGCGAAACGGGGAGTCGGGCGACTAGGCTCAGGGCGTGGCCCGACGAGGGGCGGGAGCGGTTCACGCCCGGGTGGTGGAACGCAGACACGGGCAGCTTAAAACTGCTTGGCCGGAAGGCCGTGCCGGTTCGAGTCCGGCTCCGGGCACCAGCTCCGCCGTCCCCGCACCGCGAGAGATCATCCTCGCGGCGTACGCGCATCCCTTTGCCAAGACATTACTCTTGTGCGGTGGTGGGTGGTGCCGTGCCACCCCCCGGAGGGAATGAGCATGAGAAGCAGCAATCCGGTCTTCTCGCGGGAGGGGTCCTTCACCCGCGACACCGGCTACGCCGGTTTCACCACCGGACAGCAGCCCGGCGCCGCCGACGGGCACGCCGACAACCCCTATGCCGCCGGCCCCTACGCCAACAACCCGTACGGCCGGCAGTCCCACGGCGGCCAGCTCACCGACGAGCAACTGGTCCAGCTCTACCAGGCGCCCGCGGCCGGCCCGCTGGACACCGGCCGGATGACCATGGACGACGTGGTCGCGCGGACGGCGCTCACCCTGCTGATGCTGGTCGCCGCCGGCGCGCTGGCCTGGTTCACCGTCCCGGTGGGCAACTTCGGCCTGGCGATCGGCGCCTCGCTGGTCGCCTTCGTGGTCGGCCTGGTGATCACCTTCAAGCGCAGCGTCAGCCCGCCGCTGATCCTGACCTACGCGGCGCTGGAGGGCTTCGCGCTCGGCGTGGTCTCCAAGGCCTTCGAGACCATGTGGGACGGCATCGTCATCCAGGCGGTGCTGGGCACGGCGGCGGTCTTCGCCGCGATGCTCATCGCCTACCGGAGCGGCCGGATCAGGGTCACCCCGCGCTTCGCCCGGATCGGCATCGCGATGGCCATGGGCTTCGTGATCCTCATGACGATCAACCTGGTGGCCTGGATGCTGGGGGCCGACCTCGGCCTGCGCTCCGGCCCGCTGGGCATCGTGGTGGGCCTGATCGGGATCGCGCTCGGCGCCTTCTTCCTGGCCCTGGACTTCAACGAGATCGAGACCGGCATCCGCGGCGGCGCCCCGCAGCAGGAGGCCTGGCGGGCCGCCTTCGGGCTGACCCTCTCGCTGGTCTGGATCTACCTGGAGATGCTCCGGCTGATCGCCATCCTGCGCGGCGACGACTAGTCGAAGCCGCATCGCCGTCCGGGCCCCGGGAGTCTGCTCCCGGGGCCCGCGGCGTGTCCGGGTAGCCTCGCTGCATGTCCGAAGCCCTCACCCTGACCGCCGCCGTCGACCGGCTGGCGGACCGGTTCCGTTCGATGCCGCAGAGCCGGCTGCGCGGCGCCGTCCCCGGCCATCCTTCGCGGGCCGCCGCCGCGCTGGAGCTGGCCCGGCGCCTGGCCGCCACCGCCCTGGAGCTGGCGGGCGAGCCGGCGCGGGAGTTCCCGGACGCCGGGGACTTCGCGGTCGGCGACCAGCTGGCGGTGGCCGGCCACGACCTGGCCGCCGCGACGCGGGACGAGGCGGTGCTGGCCGCCGCCGTGGCGCAGGTGTCGGCCCTGGCCGACCTGGTGGCCTGAGCGCCCGGGCCACCAGGTCGGCACGGCGAAGGGCCGGCCGGACGCCGTAACCCCGTGGCGTCCGGCCGGCCCGGCCGTTGCTGCTGTCTTGCTGTGCTGCTAGATGCTGGCGACCACCCGGTCGGCCAGCACGTACACGGTGTCGTCGTCGGTGGAGAAGGTCAGCGAGTACGAGCCGGAGAAGCGCGAGCCGCCGAGCAGCCGGACGTCCTCGCCGGCCCGGACGGCGTCGATCAGCCGGTACGCCGCCTCGCGGTCGCCCGGGGCCACGCAGAGCGTGGTGCCGTCGGCGAAGGCGTAGACGTCGAGGGTGCCCAGCGGGCCCGGGCGGACGTCGGTCAGGCCGACCCGCTCCTCGGCCAGGGCGGCCAGCCGGTCGTCGGTCCACTCGCGGGACGGCGTCGGGCTGGGGATGAAGTCGGGGTGCGAGGGGTGCCGGCGCGGGTCCGGGGCCTGCACGGGCTCGGTCTCGGCGTCCAGCAGTCCGGCTTCCAGGCCGGTGGCGAGCAGGTCCGCCTCGCGCCGGGCGCGGGCCTCTCCGGTGTCGGCGGGGTGCACCGCGCCGCCGCCGTGCCCGGGGTGGGCCGGCATCGCGGGGTGGCCGCCGCCGCCCTGGGCCGGGCCGCCCTCGTTGATCAGGTCCTCCAGCGCGGAGCGCAGCGCCTCGCCGAAGGCCGGGTCCATGGTGCCCGCGTTGCCGGTGGTGTCCGCGGCCTCCTCCGGACCGGTCGGCCGGGGGAAGAACAGCGGCCACTCCTCGCCGACGGTGGTGAAGGGGGCGTCGAACAGCGGGGCGTCCTCGGCCGCCCTGGCCTCCTGCTCGGCCCAGAACGCCCGGGCCTCGGAGATCTCCCGCTCCCGGTCGGCCGCGAGGGCCTCGGTCACGGCGCGGCGTATGACGGCCTCGTCGAGCGGGGCCGGGCCGGCGGTGGTCGCGGGGGCGGCCGATCCGTCCAACCGCCGTGCGACGCGGCGCAGCTGGAACAGGACGGCGGTCGACACGGAGATCAGGATCAGCAGCAGGACGGTGTAGACGGCGCTCACGGAACGTACTCCTTGCGAGGAGTGGAACGGGGTTACGTCTCCACACTGCCGCATGGGAGCCCGATACTGCAGTGGCTGATGTCTGATTTGTCTGTGACTTTCCTCCTTGTCCTCAAATTGTTAGGTAATACCGTTCTACGCTGTGCAGTTGCCCGATTCCGGAGTGTCGACCAAACCGGCCGAACGGACAACGAGAAGGGCCGGATCACACCCGAGGTGTGATCCGGCCCTCAATTACGGACGGTGAGTCCGAACGGGTGGCGCGGGTGTCCGGAACGGGTCAGCTGAGCCGCTCGATGACCATCGCCATGCCCTGGCCGCCGCCCACGCACATGGTCTCCAGGCCGAACTGCTTGTCGTGCCACTGCAGGGAGTTGATCAGCGTGGTGGTGATCCGGGCGCCGGTCATGCCGAAGGGGTGGCCGACCGCGATCGCGCCGCCGTTGACGTTGAGGCGGTCCAGGTCGATGCCCAGGTCCCGGTAGGACGGGATGACCTGGGCCGCGAAGGCCTCGTTGATCTCGACCAGGTCGATGTCGCCGATCGACAGGCCGGCCCGCTTCAGCGCCTGCCGGGAGGCCTCGACCGGGCCGTAGCCCATGATCTCGGGGGAGAGCGCGCTGACGCCGGTGGAGACCACCCGGGCCAGCGGGGTGATGCCGAGCTCGCGGGCCTTGGTGTCGGACATGATCACCAGGGCGGCGGCGCCGTCGTTCAGCGGGCAGCAGTTACCGGCGGTCACCGTGCCGTCGGGGCGGAACACCGGCTTGAGGCCGGAGACGGCCTCCAGGGTGACGCCGGCGCGCGGGCCGTCGTCCGCCGAGACCACGGTGCCGTCCGGGGTGGTGACCGGGGTGATCTCGCGCTGCCAGAAGCCGGCCTTGACGGCGGCCTCGGCCAGGTTCTGCGAGCGGACGCCGAACGCGTCCTGGTCGGCCCGGGTGACGCCCTTGAGCGCCGCCAGGTTCTCCGCGGTCTGCCCCATCGCGATGTAGGCGTCCGGGACCAGGCCGTCCTCGCGCGGGTCGTGCCACTCGCCGCCGCCGTTGGCGGCCCGCTCGGCGGTCCGGGCGAGCGCGTCGTCGAAGAGCGGGTTGAGCGTGCCCGGCATGCCGTCCGAGGTGCCGTTGACGCTGCGCGAGACGGTCTCGACGCCGGCCGAGACGAAGATGTCGCCCTCGCCGGCCTTGATCGCGTGCAGCGCCATCCGGGTGGTCTGCAGCGAGGAGGAGCAGTACCGGGTGATGGTGGTGCCCGGGAGGTAGTCCATGCCCATCTGGACCGCGACGATCCGGGCCAGGTTGTGGCCCTGCTCGCCGCCGGGCAGGCCGCAGCCGAGCATCAGGTCGTCGATCTGCCGCGGGTCCAGCTCGGGCACCTTGGCGAGCGCGGCACCGATGATCTGCGCGGTCAGGTCGTCCGGCCGGACGTCCTTGAGCGAGCCCTTGAAGGCCCGGCCGATCGGCGAACGGGCGGCGCTGACGATGACGGCTTCGGGCATGACGGGCTCCTCGCTGGCGGGTCCTGGGTGAGCGCCGACCGGGCAGGGCGGAGCCCCGGGGGTCGCTCGAAGGAAAGTTACCGCTAAGTAGCTCCGGCGTCACCCGCCCCCGGATGTGAGTTGGCCGACGCGGATTCCGGCTGCGGGGCGCTGCCCGCCCCGGGCAGGCCGAGCCGCAGCCGGTGCCGCAGCTGCGCCCAGCGCCGGGCGCCCTCGGGGCCGACCGCGACCACCTCGGTGCCGGACTGCCCGGCCGCCGCGGCGGCCGCCACGGCCACCGGCAGCACCGCGTCGCCCTGCACCGGCACGGCCGGGCCGGTCTCCTGCGGCCAGAGGTCGATGGCGGCGCAGAGCGAGGGCAGCAGGGCCATCGCGGCCGTCGCGTAGCCCTGGGCGGAGGGGTGGTAGCGGTCCGCCGCGAACATCTCCGGCCGGGCGGCGAACTCCGGGCCGAGCAGCGAGCCCAGCGAGACCGTCCGCCCGCCCGCCTCCACCACCGCGATGGTCTGGGCGGCCGCCAGCTGCCGGCTGACCCGCCGGGCCACCCAGCGCAGCGGCGGCCGCACCGGCTTGATGGTGCCGAGATCCGGGCAGGTGCCGACCACCACCTCGCAGCCGGCGGCCCGCAGCGCCAGCACCGCGTCGGCGAGCTGGCGCACCGACTGGGAGGCGGGGCTGCGCCGGGTCACGTCGTTGGCGCCGATCATGATCACGGCCAGCTGCGGCCGGTACGGCAGGGCCAGGTCCACCTGGCGGGCGAGGTCCGAGGAGCGGGCGCCGGACAGGGCCACGTTGCGCAGCCGTACCCGGCGTTCGGCCACCGAGGCGAGGCCCGAGGCCAGCAGGGCGCCGGGGGTCTCCTGCCCGCGGGTGACGCCCAGCCCGGCGGCGGTGGAGTCGCCGAGGAAGACCAGCCGCAGCGGCGGCCGGACGTCCCCGGGCTCCAGGAACGCCTCCCCGTACACCCCGTCGGCCCGCGGCGCGTCCCCGTCCAGCAGGCCGATCGCGCGCACCGCCATCCGGCTCTCGGTCAGCAGCAGCCCGGCCACCCCCACCCCGAGCAGGCCCAGCCCGCCCCCGCCGTAGGCCGCGGCGGTCGCGATCCTGCGGGCCACCCGGGCCCTCGACGCCTGTGCCCCTGGCATCCGGCACCCCCTTGTGCGTAGGCCCCGCACCGGCTCGTGCGGCGGCTCCGTAGTCCTAGGTACCCGCGGGGACCCGCGCGCTATCGGCGCCCATCGGCCATCCGTGGCCATAGGCTTTCAGTACCCACAGTCACAGAAGCCACAGACCGGGAGGATCCCCGTGCGGTACCACAACTCGATCATTGATCTGGTCGGCAACACACCTCTCGTCAAGCTCAACAAGGTCACCGACGGAATCAGTGCCACGGTGCTGGCGAAGGTCGAGTACTTCAACCCCGGCGGTTCCGTGAAGGACCGGATCGCGATGCGCATGATCGAGGCCGCGGAGGCCTCCGGCGCGCTCAAGCCCGGTGGCACCATCGTCGAGCCCACCTCGGGCAACACCGGCGTGGGCCTGGCGATCGTGGCCCAGCAGAAGGGCTACAAGTGCATCTTCGTCTGCCCTGACAAGGTGTCCACCGACAAGATCAACACGCTCCGGGCGTACGGCGCCGAGGTGGTGGTCTGTCCGACCGCCGTCGCGCCCGAGCACCCGGACTCGTACTACAACGTCTCCGACCGGCTGGTCCGCGAGACCCCGAACGCCTGGAAGCCGGACCAGTACTCCAACCCGGACAACCCGGCCTCGCACTACCACTCCACCGGCCCGGAGCTGTGGGAGCAGACCGACGGCAAGATCACCCACTTCGTCGCCGGCGTCGGCACCGGCGGCACCATCTCCGGCACCGGCCGCTACCTGAAGGACGCCTCCGAGGGCGCCGTCAAGGTGATCGGCGCCGACCCGGAGGGCTCGGTCTACTCCGGCGGCACCGGCCGCCCGTACCTGGTCGAGGGCGTCGGCGAGGACTTCTGGCCGACCGCCTACGACCGCGAGGTGGCGGACGAGATCGTCGCCGTCTCCGACAAGGACTCCTTCCAGATGACCCGCCGCCTGGCCAAGGAGGAGGGCCTGCTGGTCGGCGGTTCCTGCGGGATGGCCGTGGTGGCCGCGCTCGAGGTGGCCCGCCGGCTCGGCCCGGACGACGTGGTCGTCGTGCTGCTGCCGGACGGCGGCCGCGGCTACCTGTCGAAGATCTTCAACGACGACTGGATGGCCGACTACGGCTTCCTGCCGACCGCCGCCGACGAGGCGCACATCGGCGAGGTGCTGGCCCGCAAGGACGCCGTCGAGCACGAGGGCATCCCGCAGTTCGTCCACATGCACCCCACCGAGACGGTCGCCGAGGCCGTCCGGGTGCTGCGCGACTTCGGCGTCTCCCAGATGCCGGTGGTCTCGGCCGGCGCCGGGCACCCGGACATCATGGCCGGCGAGGTGGTCGGCTCGGTGGTCGAGCGCGAGCTGCTGGACGGCCTGTTCGCCCAGCGCATCCAGCTCACCGACACCCTGGACAGGGTGATGTCCAAGCCGCTGCCGGTGGTCGGCTCCGGCGAGTCGGTGACCAGCCTGATGGCCGTGCTGGAGAAGGCCGACGCGGCCGTGGTGCTGGTCGAGGGCAAGCCGCAGGGCATCGTCACCCGGCAGGACCTGCTGTCCTACCTGACCAGCCGCGCCGGTCACTGACCCGGGGTCAGCAGGCGGCGCGCGGCCGCCGGGTGGGGTCGGGTCGCCGGGCTGCCGGATGGGTCGGGCGCCGGGCTGCCGGGTGGGGTCGGGCCGGTCGTGGCGGTTGGTACACCGACGTCACGTCCGCGCAGCACGGGGTTAACACGGCTGCGGCAACGTAGTGGTCGACGGCGGGACACCGAGCACGGTGGCCGCGGAGGTCCGGGAGCGGCTCCCCGGCGCCGCAGCCATCGCGGACACGTCGGTCGGCCCTGACCCGGCCCACCGTGTCCCGTGCGCGGGGGCTGCCGTCGTCCCGCCCCTGTCCGGCTCCGGCCGGGGCACAGGGTGTGGTGGCCCCCGCGCCACCCCATCGCGCCGCCAGGCGCGTCTCCGCGGGCTCCCGGGTGGGGGAGCTCCGCGGGGGTGGCAGGGCCGGTTCCCGAACTCCGGGGGCCGGCCCTGTCGCACGGCGGCCCCCGGCCGCGGCCCGCGCCGTGCGTCCGGCGCCGCCCCCGTTTCCGTGCGGCCCTCCGCTCGCCTACGCTCGCAGGCATGACCAGCACTGATCTTTCCGGGCAGGACACGCCGCGTTACGTCCGCCTCACCATAGAGCTCATCGCGGAGATCACCGATGAGCAGGCCCTGAAGGCCGCCGCACTGGCCCAGGTCGACAGCGACGAGTACCTCGACGACGACGAGCGGGCCCAGTCCGTCGACGCCATCGAGGTGGACCCGTCGGGTTCGCTCGCCCACTTCGTCGACCCGGTCGCGCTGCTCGGCGAGGTGCCGGGCGTCGAGCTGACCTCGGCCACCTGGGAGTCGGCGATCACCGACTACGACCCGGAGGACGAGACCTGGGAGGAGCACGAGGTGGAGTAGCCCGTCCGGGCCTCTCCCCTTGCCGCCGCCCGTCCCGGAGTTCACCGGGGCGGGCGGCGCTTTTGCGCGCCCGTGCGATCGGCTGCACTCCCGGGCTACCCCGCTTTTCGTTCGTTTGTCCGTTCTGGTGGGATGTTGAGTACTCTCATACGGTCTCGACCATTTCGTACGGAACCGCACCGGATCCCCTTGCGTCGGTTGTAGCCGTCATGTCCTGATACCGAGCAGCAGGGAGCGCCCAGTGACCGGACCGGAGAAGCAGGACCGCCCGCTCGGCGGCCGGTGGAGCCGCCGTGGCGTCCTGGGCGGCCTGCTCGGCGCGCCGGTGCTGTTCGTCGCGGCCTGCACGGGTGACAAGGGCTCCTCCGGCTCCTCCGGCTCCTCCGGCGGCGCTGCGGGGTCCTCGGGCGGACCGGTCGCCGACACCGGGTCGCCGAGCCCGAAGACCTCGGTGGCGAAGATCACCGTGTTCCCGGTCACCGGCACCACCGACGCCGAGTTCAACCAGCCGGTCAAGGTCACCGTGACCGGCGGCACCCTGACCTCGGTCAAGCTGGCCGACCTGGCGGGCACCGAGATACCCGGGCAGACCTCCGCCGACGGCACCACCTGGACCTCGACCGGCCAGCTGCGCAGCGGCACCCGGTACACGGTCGCGGTGTCCGCCGTCGACCGGGACGGCCTGGAGGCGGTCGCCAACACCGGCTTCGCCACCGCCACCCCGGCCAGCACCTTCGTCGGCTACTTCACGCCCGAGGACGGCTCCACGGTCGGGGTCGGGATGCCGGTCTCGATCCGCTTCAACAAGGTGATCACCAACCGCACGGCCGTCCAGGAGGCCATCACCGTGGTCGCCGAGCCCGGGGTGGAGATCGTCGGCCACTGGTTCTCCGACACCCGGCTGGACTTCCGGCCGCAGCAGTACTGGGCCAAGGGCACCAAGGTGACGCTCAGCCTCCGGCTGAAGGACGTCGAGGGGGCCAAGGGCGTCTTCGGCACCCAGTCCAAGGACGTCACCTTCACCATCGGCCGCAGCCAGACCAGCGTCGCCGACCTCGCCTCGGACATGCTCACGGTGACCACGGACGGCAAGGTGACCGCCACCTACCCGATCATCGGCGGCTCCCCCGAGCACCGCACCTGGGGCGGCAAGCTGGTCATCTCCGAGCAGTTCCAGCAGACCAAGATGGACTCGGCCACCGTGGGGCTCGGCGACGAGTACAACATCCCGGACGTGCCGCACGCCCAGCGCCTGACCACCTCGGGGACCTTCATCCACGGCAACTACTGGTCGCCGGGCTCCCAGTTCGGCCACGCCAACACCAGCCACGGCTGCATCTCGCTGCGGGACGTCCAGGGCGGCACCGACCCCACCACCAACGCGGCCAAGTTCTACGCCGGTTCGCTGATCGGCGACGTGGTCGAGGTGGTCAACTCCGGTGACAAGACGGTCGATCCGGCCAACGGGCTGAACGGCTGGAACATGACCTGGGCCCAGTGGAAGGCCGGCAGCGCCGTCTGACCCTCCGGTGGCCCTCCGGCCGGCCGGCCCCGGGGTGACGTGACGTCCGAATCCCGCCGGACCGCGGGCCGCCGGCCCGGCAGGGTGGAGGCATGACCTCCTCCCCGGCCCTCTCCCCGGCCGTTTCGCCGCCCACCCTGGACGTCCGCCCGATCGCCCCCGAGGTGCTGCGCGCCCTGCGCACCCTGGACGACGCCGGCCGGCCGCCGGTCCGCTCCACCGACACCGCCGGCGGCGCGCCGCTGCGCTGCTGCCTCACCCGGGCCAGGCCCGGCGAGCAGATCCTGCTGCTCTCGTACGCGCCGCTGCGCCGGTGGGCCGCGGCGAGCGGCACCGACCCGGGCCCGTACGACGAGCAGGGACCGGTCTTCGTGCACGCCGGCGACTGCCCGGGCCCGGCCGGGGACTGGCCGCGCGACCTGCACCAGGGCGACCGGGTGGTGCGCTGCTACGACGCCGGCGGCCGGATCCTGCGCGGGCGCGCGGCCGGACCGGCCGAGGTCCGGCAGGCGGTGACCGAGGAACTGGCCGACCCCGAGGTGGCCGTGGTGCACGTGCGCGCGCTCGCGTTCGGCTGCTTCCTGCACGAGGTGCGGCGCGGCCCGGCGGCATGACATCCGTCATGGCGGACCCGTGCGCTGCGGCCCTGCCGGGCCCCGGCGGCGGACGCCAGGATGGATCCCGCCGGCGCACCCGCCGGCCGCACACCACCGGGGGAGACCATGAACGCCGTCGTCGAGGCACCGCATCCGGCCGTTGCCGACCAGGCCGTCGCGGACGGCGCCGAACTGGCGCTGCCGGTCTGGTTCTTCGCCTTCGAGGGTGTGCTCTCGGCCGCGTTCGACCTGATCAAGGCCGTTCCGGCGGTCTGGCCGGCGCTGGTGGCGCTGTTCGTGGTCAACCTCGCCGTCTCGCTGACCATGATGCGCAAGCGGCTCAAGCTGGCCAAGGCGCTCTGGCGCGGCCGCGGCACCCGGCGGATCGCCATCGGCCTGCTGGTGTTCCGGGTCGGCAGCCACCTCCTGCTCGCCGCCGCCGGGCTCGCGGTCACCGGCACGGTGGCCCACCTGGCGTTCGCCCTGCTGCTGGCCGGCGCCACCGTCACGCTGCTCGCGTACAGCCAGCGCACCGCGCTGCGGGCCCTCGCCGCGCAGTCGGCCTGAGCCCCGCGGGGCAGGTCGGCTCCCGGTGCGGGGCAAGCGGGGGGCTGTTGCGGGCGGCGCCGGGCGGAGGGAGGCTGACAGGAAGTCCTGCCCCGGCCGGACCGCGCACCGGCGGGCCCCGGCCGCGGGCGTCCCGAGGAGCGCACATGTCCACGATCCACTTCCACCAGACGACCACCGCCACCCCCGAGCAGTTCGTCGCCGGGCTCACCGACTTCGGTCCGGGCCGCGCGGAACTCTTCGGCAACAGCTCCGAGAAGTACCTGAAGGTGCACCGGCGCGGGGACCACGAGGCGGACGTCACCGAGGGCGCGGGCGGGGTCTGGGAACGCCTGCACTACGACTGGTCCGACCCCGACCGGGTGGTCATGACCACCACCGACTCCAACGTGTGGGGCGGCCACTCGGGCCACACCTACACCTTCACCCGCAAGCCGGACGGGACCACCGAGGTCGACGCCGTCGTGGTCCGCGAGGGCAAGAACGTCAAGGGGCACCTGCTCGGCGCCGTCGTCGGGACGGTCGGGAAGCACAAGCTGGAGAAGGCGTTCACCGACAGCGGCCGGGCCATCGAGGCCCGGCACTACGGCGCCCCGGGAGCCTGACCGGCCCGGGGCGCACCGGCCGGCGGGACCCCGGCAGGGCCGCCGTCGCCGTCAGACCGCGGCCGGCTGCAGACCGGCCCCGGCGAGCAGGGCACGCAGCGGGCCGGTGTCCGGGGCGTCGGCGGCCACCGCGTCCAGCGCGGCGTCGAACCGCTCGGCCATCCCCTCCGGCAGCACCAGCGCGGACGCCGACGACCAGGACAGCTCCCAGCGGGCCAGTCCGGCCGTGGCCAGCGCCAGCACGACCAGCCGCCCGGTGGCGGTGCGCAGCGCACGGCCGGGCGCCGCGGGCGCGGCGGGATCGGCCGGCAGCCGGCCGGCGAGGTCCGGGCCCTCGCCCCGGTCGACGGCGTCCAGCAGGGCGTCGACCGTCCCGGGCCGACCGGAGCCGGTCAGCGCGCGCAGGATCGGCTGCGCGGCCGCCTTGGCCTGCGCCAGGTGGCTCTCGGCGACCAGCTCGGGCCAGTCGAGGCGGCGCTTGCCGGCGGCCTCGGGCACCAGGGTGGCCTTCTCCAGCGCGGCCAGCGTCCGCTCCGGCCGCTCCAGCAGTCCCAGCGCCGGTCCCGCGCCGGCGTCGGCGCGGCCGTCGGCGGGCAGTGCCTCGATCGCGGCGACCCGCTGGGCGATCGGCGGGTGCGAGTCGTACGGGTCGGCGGCCTGCTCGGGCAGGGCGAGGCCGAGCGCCGCCAGCTCCTCCCGCCGCGCCGGATCGGCCAGCAGCCGGGCGAGGCCGCCGTACACCTGGCCGGGGACGGGCAGCAGCCCGGCGTCCCAGCCGACGGTGGCGTAGGCGTCCAGGTAGAAGCTCTGGGCCGCGGCCAGGGTGGGGATCTTCCGCAGCGCCGATGCGGTCGCGTCCCGGCCGGCGATCGCGGCGGCGGCCCGGTCGGCGGCGTACTCCTGGCGACGGCCGACCGACTCGGAGACCCGGAAGAAGAGCTTCGCGTACAGGGTGAACATGTGCGCCAGCACCCGCTGGACGCCGCCGGTGGCCTCGTCCTGCGCTTTCGGCTTCCGGCCGCGGGCCAGCCGGTCCTCGGCCAGCGCCCGCTGCTCGGCCTCCTCCTCGGCCTGGTACCGGTCGGCCCGCTCGTGCAGGGTGCCGATGCTGTGCAGGATGGCGGTGCGACCCGCCACGGTGACGCCGGCCAGCCGGACGTCCTGATGGCTGAAGTGGCCGAACTCGTGCGCCAGCACGGCGTCCAGCTCCGCCTCGGTGAGCCCGATCAGCAGCGGTGCGCCGATCTCCAGGTGCCGCTTGCCGGGGATCAGGCCGAGCAGCCGGGTGTCCTCCCGGACGGCCGCGTTCACCTCGGCCGTCAGTCGCAGCTCGGCGGGCCCGCGGACCCCGGTCAGTTCGGCGATCCGGTCCACCCGGGCCCACAGCGCCGGCTGGTCGGCCCGGGTCACGGGCAGCCCGCCCGCCTCGCCGCCCTTGGGGCGCCGGGTCAGGAAGACCACCCGGAGCACCGGGTAGATCACCACGGCGGTGAGCGCCCAGATCTTGAACAGGGCCGCGCGCAGGTGGTCCGACCCGAGGTAGAGCGCGACGTCGAGACCGAGCAGGCCGAGCACGACGGCGGCGGCGAGCAGGTAGAAGCCCGCCAGCAGCGCGACCGCCTGCAGGGCGCGCGCAGGAACGGACAGACCGGTGCCGTGCTGGACCGCGGCCATGGCGAGTCCACCCCCCCGAGAAGACGACGACCGGTGCGGTCGATGGGCAACGGGTGGTGATCGTAGCGGTGCGGCAGGCGGGCCGACAGGGAGTAAATCGCGACGGTCCCGTGCTCGGCCGCCCCGCCCGGCCGGGCGCGCACTAGGCTCGTGCCATGACCGAGCACCAGCTTCCCCAGGGCTTCGAGACCCTCGCCATCCATGCGGGTCAGGAAGCAGACCCCCAGACCGGGGCCGTCGTCACGCCGATCTACCAGGTCTCCACCTACAAGCAGGACGGGGTGGGCGGCCTGCGCGGCGGGTACGAGTACAGCCGCTCCGCCAACCCGACCAGGACCGCGCTGGAGGAGTGCCTCGCGGCGCTCGAGGGCGGCAGCCGCGGCCTCGCCTTCGCCTCCGGCCTCGCGGCCGAGGACACCCTGCTGCGCACCGTCCTCAAGCCCGGCGACCACATCGTCATCCCCAACGACGCCTACGGCGGCACCTTCCGGCTGTTCGCCAAGGTGCTGACCCGCTGGGGCGTCGAGTTCTCCGTCGCCAACATGCAGGACCTCTCGGACGTCCGGGCGCAGCTGCGCCAGGCCACCCGCGCGGTGTGGGTGGAGACCCCGTCCAACCCGCTGCTCGGCATCGCCGACCTGGCCGGCCTGGCCGAGATCGCGCACGGCGCGGGCGCCATCCTGGTGGTGGACAACACCTTCGCCAGCCCCTACCTGCAGCAGCCGATCGCGCTCGGCGCCGACGTGGTGGTCCACTCCACCACCAAGTACATGGGCGGCCACTCGGACGTGGTCGGCGGCGCGCTGGTCGCGGCCGAGGCGGGCCTGGGCGAGGAGCTGGCGTACCACCAGAACGCGATGGGCGCGGTCTCCGGCCCGTTCGACGCCTGGCTGGTGCTGCGCGGCATCAAGACGCTGGGCGTACGGATGGACCGGCACTGCTCCAACGCCGAGAAGATCGTCGAGCTGCTGAGCGGCCACCCGAAGGTCAGCCAGGTGCTGTACCCGGGCCTGCCCGAGCACGCCGGCCACGACATCGCGGCCAAGCAGATGAAGGCGTTCGGCGGCATGGTGTCGTTCCGGGTCGCCGGCGGCGAGGCGGCGGCGGTCGAGGTCTGCAACCGGACCGAGCTGTTCACCCTCGGCGAGTCGCTCGGCGGCGTCGAGTCGCTGATCGAGCACCCGGGCCGGATGACCCACGCCTCGGTGGCCGGTTCGGCCCTGGAGGTCCCGGCGGACCTGGTCCGCGTCTCGGTGGGCATCGAGTCGATCGACGACCTGCTGGCCGACCTCCAGCGGGCGCTGGGCTGAGCCGGCCGGCTCACGGCGAGGCGCCCTGACGGCCGCTCCGGCCCACGGTGCGGCGGCCCTGACGGCCGCTCACTCCGGCCGGCCGGTCCAGTACGACTCCAGCGAGTCGTTGAACCGGGCGAGCAGCATGCAGAAGGCGTGCTGCTCCTCGGCGGGCCAGCCGGCCGTCAGGGCGCGCATCAGCTCCTCCCGGTCGGCCCGGACCTCGGCCAGCCGGCGCCCGCCGAGCGGGGTCAGCGCGAGGTGGACCGAGCGCCGGTCGGCCGGGTAGGGCACCCGGCCGACCAGGTCGGCCCGCACCAGCGGGGCGGCCTGCCGGGTCACCGTGGAGGAGTCAATGCCCAGCGCCTCGGCCAGCGACTTGACGTTGGCCGGCCCGTGCCGGTGCAGGTGGTCCAGCAACAGGTAGCCGGCGCGGTCCAGGGCGCCCACGGCGCCGACCCGGACCTGCTCCATCCGGCGGGCGAACACCGCGACCTGGTACTGGAGTTGGGCGTGGAGCGGGTCGTTGCTTCCGGTGGCCTGGGGCGAGGTGGTCGTCATCGCGGCTCACGATCGGGGTGCGGTGAGGGTGGCTCGTGAACCAGCAGCGTACGCGCGCCGGGCGGGCCCGGGAACAGCGCCGTCGTCCCGGCTTCCGGCCGGCGGCGCCCGTACCCTGACCGCATGCACAGTTGGCCGATCACCATCGACGATGTCCGCGGCGCCCAGAAGATGCTGGCCGGGGTCGCCCGCGTCACCCCGATGGAGACCAGCCGGCACCTGGCCGAGCTGGTCGGCGCGCCGGTCCACCTCAAGTGCGAGAACCTCCAGCGCACCGGCTCGTTCAAGCTGCGCGGCGCGTACGTGCGGATCGCCGGCCTGACCCCGGTGCAGAAGGCGGGCGGGGTGGTGGCGGCGAGCGCCGGCAACCACGCCCAGGGGGTGGCGCTGGCGGCGGCCCTGCTGGGCGTGCGCTCCACGGTCTTCATGCCGCTCGCGGCCCCGCTGCCCAAGGTGTCGGCGACCCGCGGGTACGGCGCCGAGGTGCGCCTGCACGGCGCCACGGTGGACGAGGCGCTGCACGCGGCCCAGCGGTACGCGGAGGCGACCGGCGCGGTGTTCATCCACCCCTTCGACCACTGGGACGTGGTGACCGGCCAGGCCACCGTGGGCCTGGAGATCCTGGAGCAGTGCCCCGAGGTGCGCACCATCCTGGTCGGGGTGGGCGGCGGCGGGCTGCTGGCCGGGATCGCGGCCGCGGTGAAGCCGCTGCGGCCGGACGTGCGGGTGGTCGGGGTGCAGGCGGCGGCGGCCGCCGCGTACCCGCCCTCGCTGGCGGCCGGCCGGCCGATCACGCTGGAACGGTTCGCCACCATGGCGGACGGCATCCAGGTGGGGCGGCCCGGCGACATTCCGTTCGAGGTGATCAACACCCTGGCGGACGGCATCCGCACGGTCTCCGAGGAGTCGCTGTCGCGGGCGCTGCTGCTCGGCCTGGAGCGGCTCAAACTGGTCGTCGAGCCGGCCGGGGTCAGCCCGGTGGCGGCCCTGCTGGAGGAGCCCGGGGCGTACGAGGGCCCGGTGGTGGCGGTGCTGTCCGGGGGCAACATCGACCCGCAGCTGATGCAGCGGGTGCTGCGGTACGGCCTGGTGGCGGCCGGGCGCTACCTGTCGCTGCGGGTCCGGCTGGCCGACCGCCCGGGGGCGCTCGCGGACCTGCTGGCCGTGCTCACCCGGGTCGACGCCAACGTGCTGGACGTGGCACACGTGCGGATCGACCCGCGGCTTGGGCTGACCGAGGTCGAGGTGGACCTGCACCTGGAGACCAAAGGCCCGGAGCACTGCGCAGCCGTCCTCGGCGAGCTGCGCGAGGAGGGGTACGTGGTCTCGCAGTAGGGCGCCGGGCGTTGTCAGTGGTGCCTGGGAGGCTGTGGCGGCCGTGGTGGGACACCACCCGGACGGCCGGAGGACCGGACCTTGACGCGATATATCGCGACCTGCCAAGCTCGCGATGTATCGCGAGCTTGCCGATCGGTCGGCCCGGGTAGCAATCCCCACACAGTGGACATTTCAGCCATTCCACCTAGTCATTCCAGCCACTCGTTCCACCCGCTCGTTCCATCCCACTCATTCCGCTCCGTCATTCCGCAACAGGAGATGAGGCAGGCTCATGGCGCCAGCCATCCAAGCCGAGAACCTGGTGAAGACCTTCGGGGACGTCCGCGCGCTCGACGGCGTCAGCCTCGACGTGCCCGAGGGCACCGTGCTCGGACTGCTCGGCCCGAACGGCGCCGGCAAGACCACCACGGTGCGGGTGCTGACCACCCTGCTCCGCCCCGACTCCGGCCGTGCCACGGTCGCCGGGGTGGACGTGCTCAAGCACCCCAACAAGGTGCGCAGCCTGATCGGCCTGTCCGGTCAGTACGCCGCCGTCGACGAGTACCTGACCGGCCGTGAGAACCTCCAGATGGTCGGCGAGCTCTACCAGATGACCCCGCGGGACGCGAAGGCCCGCGCACTGGAGCTGCTGGAGTGGTTCAACCTCAGCGAGGCGATGGACCGCACGGCCAAGACCTACTCCGGCGGCATGCGGCGCCGGCTCGACCTGGCCGCCGCCCTGGTGGTCCGCCCGCCGGTGATGTTCCTGGACGAGCCGACCACCGGCCTCGACCCGCGCAACCGGCTGGCGCTCTGGGAGGTCATCGAGACCCTGGTCGAGCAGGGCACCACGCTGCTGCTGACCACCCAGTACCTCGAGGAGGCCGACCGCCTCGCGCACGACATCGCGGTGGTCGACCACGGCAAGGTGATCGCCCGCGGCACCGCGGACGAGCTCAAGGCGCAGATCGGCGGCGAGCGGGTCGAGGTCGTGGTGCACGACCGCGCCGACGTCACCGAGGCGGTCGCCGCCCTGACCCCGTACGCCAAGGGCGACCCGGCGGTGGAGAAGAACACCCGGAGGATCACCGTCCCGGTCAGCGGCGGCGCCAAGGTGCTCGCCGACGTGATCCGCGAGCTGGACGCCCGGTCGATCGAGATCGACGACATCGGGCTGCGCCGGCCCACCCTGGACGACGTGTTCCTGTCGCTGACCGGCCACGTCACCGAGGGCGGGGAGAGCGGCGAGGACGCCGAGCAGCCCGCCGAGGGGCCCGCCAAGGGGCACAAGAGCCACGGGAAGGACGCCTGAGATGACCACCGCCACCTCGCACGCCATCGGCGGCGCCGTCCCCCGTCAGCGCGGCGGCATCGCGGCCATGGCCCACGACTCCTGGGTGGTCGCCAAGCGCAACCTGCGCCGGATGACCCGCATCCCGGAGATCGTGGTCTTCGGGCTGATGCAGCCGGTGATGTTCGTGCTGCTGTTCTCCTACGTGATGGGCGGGGCGATCCAGATCCCCGGCACCACGGCCAGCTCCTCGACGTACACCCAGTTCCTGATGGCCGGCATCTTCGCCCAGACGGTCACCTTCGCGGTGGCCGGCGCCTCGGCCGGCATCGCGGAGGACATGACCAAGGGCCTGGTCGACCGCTTCCGCTCGCTGCCGATGACCCGCTCCGCGGTGCTGGTCGGCCGTACCCTGGCGGACCTGGTGCAGACCGCCTTCACCCTGCTGGTGCTGGCCATGGTGGCGCTGCTGGTGGGCTGGCGGATCCACGAGGGCTTCCCGAAGGCGCTGGCCGCGTTCGGGCTGCTGCTCCTGCTCGGGTACTCGTTCTCCTGGATCGGCGCGCTGATCGGCCTGTCGGTCCGCAGCCCCGAGGCGGCCACCTCGGCCGGTCTGATCTGGCTGTTCCCGCTGACGTTCGTCTCCAACGCCTTCGTGCCGGTCTCCTCGATGCCGGGCTGGCTGCAGCCGATCGCCTACTGGAACCCGTTCAGCGCCACCGTGCAGGCCTGCCGCGAGCTGTTCGGCAACCAGGTCGGCCCGACGCCCTCGGCCTGGCCGATGCAGAACGCGATCCTGGTCTCGGTGCTCTGGTCGCTGGTGATCATGGCGGTGTTCTCGTGGCTGTCGGTGCGCAAGTACCGCTCCGCGGTCGGGTAGCGGGGGTCGCTCCGCGGTCGGGTAGCTCTTGCTGTGGAACGCCGAAGCGGCCGTGACCCCTCGGGGTCGCGGCCGCTTCGGCGTCGCTGCGGTCAGCCGTTGTACGGCTTGGCCTCCAGGATCTTCACGGTGGCCTTCTTGCCGTTCGGCAGCTCGTAGGTGGCGTCCGCGCCGACCTTCTTGCCGTTGATGCCGCGGCCGAGCGGGGACTGCGGCGAGTAGACGTCGAGCGCGTCGTCGGTCACCTCGCGGGAGGCCAGCAGGAACTCCATGGTGTCGTCCGGGTCGCCGTCGAAGGCGACCGTCACCAGCATGCCGGGGGCCACCACGCCGGAGTCGGCGGGGGCCTCGCCGACCTTGGCGCGCTCCAGGAGCTGGGTCAGCTGGCGGATCCGGGCCTCGGTCTTGCCCTGTTCCTCCTTGGCCGCGTGGTAACCGGCGTTCTCCTTGAGGTCACCTTCCTCGCGGGCCGCCTCGATCTTCTGGGCGATCTCGACGCGCCACGGGCCGGTCAGGTACTCCAGCTCGGTCTTGAGCTGGTCGTAATGGGCCTGAGTGAGCCAGGTCACGTCATCGCTGGTCTGGGTCACAGGTGCTCCTCGTCGGTGCTGGGCGGTGCTGAGGGTTTTTCGTCAGCAGGTGGCGATATCGGGCGTACTACAAAGCAACGCCCGCTTCCGAGCCGGCGGCCGGGAAGGGGCGAAACCACGAGCCTAACAATTTCCGCCTCCCGGTGGGAGGGCGATCGACGGAGCGTTAACGCACGGTTGCGCCGGGATGACCGGGGCTCCCCGGTCTGGTTCCCGCCCGGCTCCTCGAATATGCGCCCGAACGGGTGAGTTGCGCAAAGACCGCCCGACCGGCCGCGTTCACTTCGCCGGCGTGCAGCCGAGCACCTCCGCGGTGGTCCCCCGGGCGGTGGTACGCAGCGTGACCACCGCGCTGTACCGGTCGCCCGCCGCCGGCACGGGGAAGTCGGACATGCCGACCACCGAGCCGTCCGCCCCCTGCGAACGGACGGTGCACGAGCCCGCGGTGCCCTCGCTCTTGCTCACCGACAGCTGGAGCTGCAGCTCGCTGTCCGAGACCGACTCGAAGGTCGGCACGGTGGCGTTCATGGTGGTCTCGCGCAGCAGGTACGAGACGCCCAGCCAGCCGAACAGGCCCAGGAACAGCGCACCGCAGACCACCGCCGCGATCCGCAGCCTGCGGTCCGCCTCCTGGTCGGTGCGGCGGCTGTAGCGGCCCTCGGGGACGCCCGGGGTGGTCCTGGTACTGGGGGCCATGGTTGGCTCGGTCCTTTCACTGAGGGGCCCTAGGTCGGCAGCGGGAATCGACGGGCCCTCCAGTCCGTCACTATAGGAGGGGCAGGTCCGCGCCGACGGCGGCGGGGGAGCCGCCCGACGAACCGGACATACCTGGAAGGAACCAGGCGTTGACTGAGCAGTTGCGACTGATGGCGGTACACGCGCACCCGGACGACGAGTCCAGCAAGGGCGCGGCGACCATGGCCATGTACGTGTCCCAGGGGGTGGACGTCCTGGTCGCCACCTGCACCGGGGGGGAACGCGGTTCCATCCTCAACCCCAAGCTCCAGGGGGACGCGTGGGTCGAGGAGAACATCCACGAGGTGCGCCGCAAGGAGATGGACGCGGCCCGCGAGATCCTCGGTGTCGACCAGGCCTGGCTGGGCTACGTCGACTCCGGGCTGCCCGAGGGCGACCCGCTGCCGCCGCTCCCGGAGGGCTGCTTCGCGCTCCAGGACGTGGATGAGGCGGCCGGTGCGCTGGTCAAGCTGATCCGCGAGTTCCGCCCGCACGTGATCACCACGTACGACGAGAACGGCGGCTACCCGCACCCCGACCACATCATGACCCACAAGATCTCCATGGTGGCCTTCGAGGCGGCCGGCGACCCGGAGGCGTACCCGGAGGCGGGTGAGCCCTGGCAGCCGCAGAAGCTGTACTACAACCACGGCTTCCCGATGGGGCGGATCCGCGCCCTGCACGCCTACCTCACCGAGCACGGCATCGACTCCCCGTACGGCGAGTGGATCGAGGGCTGGGAGAAGAGCGGCCGCGCCGAGCGGGAGATCACCACCCGGGTGAAGTGCGACGACTGGTTCGAGATCCGGGACAAGGCGCTGATCGCGCACGCCACCCAGATCGACCCGGACGGCCCGTGGTTCCGCGTCCCGCTGGACGTCCAGCGGGAGGTCTGGCCGACCGAGGACTACGAGCTCGCCAAGTCGCGGATCGACACCGACCTGCCCGAGGACGACCTCTTCGCCGGCCTGCGCAAGTAGCCGCGGGCGCCCGACACGCACCACCCCGGTGACCCGGCCCGTGTAGGGCCGGGTCACCATGGAGAGATGAGTACCCCGATGAACCTCACCCACCTCGCCACCGGGCTCGCCCTGGACGAGACCAAGGTGACCCCCGGCCTGCTGGGCTTCGTCGTCTTCGCCGCCCTCGGCGTGGCCACCTGGTTCCTGCTGAAGTCGATGAACACCCGGTTCAAGAAGATCGACTTCGTCGAGGAGCCCGAGACTCCCAAGGAGTAGCAGCCCCACGGCGCACGGCCTCCGCCCCCGGCCCATCATGGCCGTGGGATTGCCAGAAGCCATGCCGCGCGGGGTTGCCGGTGGGTCGACAACCAGGTGCGCATTGCCCGAGCAGAGCGTCGTCGCGGTGGACCCCACGCGGCCCGGAGCGCCATATCCGGTACGGGCGGGAGGGCTTCGGCCTTGAGGACGTGCTGCTGATCGCCGAAGTGGTCTAGATCTTCTTCGCGCGCAAGGGTTTGGACGACCGCGGCGCGAAGTGCAACCGCTGGGGTAACCCGATCTATGTGATGGTTGATCCCTACGCCACGGAGATCATCGTTCACACCTGACCCACCCAGCGCTGGCTACGTCGCGGCCCAAATATTAGTACGGTGCGGGCAGGCTGCCATCAACCTCGCTGATGGACGAACTGCCCCGGCCGGACGCAGATACCCGCTGACGCTTGGAACAGCTCCCTAGCATCCCGATCGGTGAGACCAGGTTCGAACTGCGGTCGCGCACTTCGGTCTCGGTCGATGTCCTTCCCCCGGGCGCAGTAGGCAAATGCGCTCTGCGTAGGTGAGGCCCGCATAGCGGGGAAGGAAACAGCGAGGAGCGCCCCTGGGACTGAACGTTGGGGGAGCGCGTCGCTGTGACGTTCGTGCCGCTGATGCCACCCGCGACCGTAGTCGCGGGGAGCTTGAATCTGTGCTCTGCCTCTGAGCTCGACGTGCCGACTACGATCACCTGGGCCGAAGGTGTTGTCGATACTCCCCGCCGATGACAGGGCGGGTGTGCTGAAGCGCCTACCGATCGAAGCCTCGCCTGACCCATATGTGAGTTCCTTCAGCCTGTCCCATACGCCGAAGCGGTCCACCGGAAGCGCCGGCGGACCGCCTCTAGGACAGGCCTATTGGGCGGCGGGCTCCTCCGGGAGCACCTGCACGGGCTTGGGCATCTTTTCGCCCCGCTGGAAGCGGAGCTGCTTGACCGGCTTCTGGAGAACCCAGGCATTCCATGCCTTCAAGTAGAGGCCGAGCTGTCCCCTGGAGTCGCTGCGTCGGCGGCCGCTCGTGCCCGTGCCCAGCGAGATCAGGGCGTTTCGAAGAGCGAGCCGGGGGTCCCCCGAGGAGAGGCTGGCGCCTGTAGTCACACCTTCCACCCAGGACTCCTGATCTACGCCCGGTGACGCCTCTCGAGTGGTGTAATAACCGACTGCTGCCGCGGTAGGGATGATTAGCCGCTCATTACTCATGCGGCGGGCGACTCTGCATGCCTCGGTCAGCCTTTCCCGATGCAAAGCCAGGTAGGCGAGCACCTGGGCGTTGGTGAGTCGGGAAGAGCTGCCTTTCCACTCCATATCGGGCATGCTGCGGAGGAGATGGATGTGACGGATCGCCGCAGCCAGCAGTGATGAATCATGTTCGTTTTGCATCGCAAGTACTGTCGACGCTGTCCGCGATCGACCGGTATCCATTACCGAAAATGTCTCGACAGGAACATTCTCGAACACAATGACTGGCACGCTGCGGCCCGACAACCGGATGGCCTCCAGTCGGTGCTGGCCGTCCAGCAAGCGGCTGTTCTGCCAGGCGCCTGCAAAAGCGATGCCCTGGTGACTGACGAGCCACTCTCCCCTCAGGATCGCCGCCCTGAGAAGTGCGATTCTCCCCCTGTCCAGAGGGCGGTTCCCGCTATTTCGGGTCAGCATCTCAGCGGCGGCGATGGGTGAGATCTCGATGATCTGTGATGAGATCGATACTTCATGGATTGATGTTGCCCCTTGAGTGCTGGTCATAGCACCCAGTGTCGCATCGGCCTTTTGCCCGCCATCACTGATGGTCAAATACTGTCGGAAGTGATGTAAAACATTTCATCGACACCCTGATTTGTCTGATCGTGATGCGCATGATGACCGATTTGGCGTGCAAGCTTCGAGCTGACGGTGGCTGAGGTTCTGCGTGTGCTCGATGGATCGCTCGCTGTATCCCTGACTGGTCCATAGTCGTGGTGACGGGGGCCGCCGAGCGGTGCGGAGGATGCACGGCCCAGTGAGTGGTGTGCACAGCCCTCATCGGCATAGGTCGGATCGTGGGAGGGGTCGGCTCGTTGGTGTAGGGCTGGATCCATGGACGGATCCCGGGGCCTGATCTGCAACGTCGGCGAGCGCGGCGATACGGCCATGGACCGCGTCGGACGCGGCATTGCCTGCGAGCAGTATCGCCGCGGAGTCGGCACATGATCAAGGAGCGGTTTTACGCGGGAAAGCCCCACTTTCCGAGCCCAGCGATGACTGCAGTGTTGACGAGGACGCTTCCAGTCGTTACCCACATTGGCTGCCGGCAGGATCCCTCTGGCCACATGGGCGGCACAGGTGTGATGAGGAAGCTCAAGCAGGGGTGTCCCGGACGGGTGACATGGCGAGCTCGAAGTGTCTCGGCGGCCAGGGCTTCGGCGTTCAGGTGCGCAGGTGCGGGCAACGAGGCGCCGTGGTGATGGCCCGTCGCGGGATCGTCGGCCTCCTGGACGGCTATATGTGGCAGGGACAAATGGCGGTCTCGTGGAGACCGGTAGTCATGTGCGGATGAGCTCGGCAGGCTGTTCGAAGAGCGTTGCG
Source organism: Kitasatospora sp. NPDC094015 (assembly GCF_040304075.1). Classification (NCBI taxonomy): domain Bacteria; kingdom Bacillati; phylum Actinomycetota; class Actinomycetes; order Kitasatosporales; family Streptomycetaceae; genus Kitasatospora; species Kitasatospora sp. NPDC094015. The sequence goes on along the minus strand of NZ_JBEOUL010000003.1, from coordinate 77,970 downwards.
GACCAGACTCCCAGGGATGCCATCTCAGCAGAGCCGGGGTTTCCAGCGATGGCCGGCTCCGGGCGCTGGTGGCGGGAGCGTCGAGAATGTGGCAGGTGGGATCTGTGTGCTTACAGCCCCGGGAAGCACAGGAGGGGAAGCACCGGCCGACCGGTCGGCGGTTTGCTGTGTGGGACAGTAGGGACATGAACCGGCTTGCCGATGCGACCTCGCCGTACCTGCTGCAGCACGCCGAGAACCCGGTCGACTGGTGGCCTTGGGGGCCGGAGGCCTTCGAGGAGGCCCGGCGGCGCGGGGTGCCGGTGCTGCTGTCCGTCGGGTACGCGGCGTGTCACTGGTGTCACGTGATGGCGCACGAGTCCTTCGAGGACGAAGCCGTCGCCGCGTACGCGAACGAGCACTACGTCGCCGTGAAGGTGGACCGCGAGGAGCGGCCGGACGTGGACGCGGTGTACATGGAGGCCGTGCAGGCGGCGACCGGGCAGGGTGGGTGGCCGATGACGGTCTTCCTGACGCCCGACAAGGAGCCGTTCTACTTCGGGACCTACTTCCCGCCCGAGCCCCGGCACGGCATGCCGGGCTTCCGGCAGGTGCTGGAGGGCGTCACCGCCGCCTGGCGCGACCGCCGCGAGGAGGTCGGTGAGGTCGCGGCCCGGATCCGGGCCGAACTCGCCGAGCGCGCCTCGGTGTACGGCGCCGCCGCCCACCACCCGCCCGCCGAGGCCGACCTGCACCAGGCCCTCGCCGGACTCGGCCGCACCTTCGACGACAAGCGCGGCGGCTTCGGCGGCGCCCCCAAGTTCCCGCCGGCCATGGTGATCGAGTTCCTGCTCCGCCACCACGCCAGGACCGGCTCCGAGGCCGCGCTGGAGATGGCGGAGCGCACCTGCGGGGCGATGGCCCGCGGCGGCCTCAACGACCAGCTCGGCGGCGGCTTCGCCCGCTACTCGGTGGACGCGCAGTGGGTGGTCCCCCACTTCGAGAAGATGCTCTACGACAACGCCCTGCTGCTGCGCGCCTACCTGCACCTGTGGCGCACCACCGGAGGCGAGCAGGCCCGCCGCACCGCACTCGCCACCGCCGACTTCCTGCTGCGCGAACTGCGAACCCCCGAGGGCGCGTTCGCCTCCGCGCTGGACGCCGACTCGCTCGACCCGGCCACCGGCCGGTCCGCCGAGGGCGCCTACTACGCCTGGACGCCCGAGCAGCTGACCGCCGTGCTCGGCCCCGAGGACGGCGCGCTCGCCGTCGAACTCTTCGAGGTCACCGGCACCTTCGAGCACGGCAGCTCGGTGCTCCAGCTGCTGCGCGACCCCGCCGACCCCGAGGCCTTCGAGCGGATCCGCACCCGGCTGCTGGCCGCCCGCGCCGAGCGCCCCGCGCCCGCCCGCGACGACAAGGTGGTCGCCGCCTGGAACGGCCTGGCCATCGCCGCCCTCGCCGAGACCGGCGCGCTGCTGGACCGTCCCGACCTGGTCGAGGCCGCCGAGCGCGCCGCCGACCTGCTGCTCGCCGTCCACCTCACCCCCGAGGGCCGGCTGCTGCGCACCTCCCGGGACGGCCGCCCCGGCGCCAACGCGGGCGTGCTGGAGGACTACGCCGACACCGCCGAGGGCTTCCTCGCGCTGTACGCCGTCACCGGCGAGGGCTCCTGGCTCGCCCTGGCCGGCGGCCTGCTGGACACCGTGCTCATGCACTTCCTGGACGCCGGCTCGGGCGCGCTCTACGACACCGCCGACGACGCCGAGCAGCTGATCCGCCGCCCGCAGGACCCGACCGACAACGCCACCCCCTCCGGCTGGACGGCCGCGGCCGGCGCGCTGCTCTCGTACGCCGCGTACACCGGCAGCGAGCGGCACCGCACCGCCGCCGAGCGGGCGCTCGGCATCGTCGGGGCGCTCGCGGCGAAGGCACCCCGGTTCATCGGCTGGGGCCTCGCGGTGGCCGAGGCGCTGCTCGACGGGCCGCGCGAGATCGCCGTGCTCGGCCCGGCCGGCGACCCCGCCACCGCCGCCCTGCACCGCACCGCCCTGCTGGCCACCGCCCCCGGCGCCGTGGTCGCGGTAGGCGCGCCCGGCCCGTCCGAGGTCCCGCTGCTCGCCGACCGCCCGCTGCTGGGCGGGCGGCCCGCCGCGTACGTCTGCCGGCACTTCACCTGCGACGCCCCGACGGCGGAGCCGGCCGAGCTGGCCGACCGGGTGGGCGCCCGCACCGCGGGCTGAGCCGCGCCGGGCCGCGCGGATCGACCCGAAAGCCGGGTGCGACCGGCGGCGGCCCACGGCAGGATCGGTCCCATGACCTGGACACTGACCGACTCGCTGGACGAATTCCTGGCCCGGGCACGGGAGTTCCTGCACGCCGGCCCGGCCGAGAACACCGTGCTGCTCTCGCTCTGCGACCGGCTCCGGCGCGACGGCGCGCACGCCTTCGGCGACCAGGAGCCGCAGTACGGCTGGTGGCGGACCGGGCCGGCGGCGCCGGTGGAAGGGGCGTTCGTGCGGACGCCGCCGTTCGGGCCGCGACTCGGCCCGATGCCCGCCGCGGCCGGCGCCGAGCTGGCCCGGACCCTGCACGCCGGCGGCGCCCGGCCGGCCCGGGTGAGCGGCGGGGCGGTGGCCACCGCCGCGTTCGTGGAGGCCTGGGAGCTGCTGGTCGGCGTCCCCGGCACGGTGCACGCGCGTGAGCGGCTGCACCGGCTGGGCGAGCTGGTGACGCCCGAACCCGCCCCCGCCGGCCGGGCCCGGCGCGCGGTGGCCGCCGACCGCGAACTGCTGGTGCGCTGGTACCGGGAGTTCGGGGCGGAGGCCGCGGTCCAGCTCCCGGCCGACCTCGGCGGGCAGGTCGACCGGCGTACCGCCGAGGGCGCGCTGCACCTCTGGGAGGACGGTGACGGCCGCCCGGTCTCCTTCATCGGCGTCGGCCCGGTGATCGCCGGGACGTCCCGGATCGGCCCGGTCTACACCCCGACCGACCTGCGCGGCCGGGGCTACGCGGGCGCACTGGTGGCGGCCGGCTCGGCGTGGGCGCGCGCCGCGGGGGCGGCCGAGCTGGTCCTCTTCACCGACCTCGCCAACCCGACCAGCAACGCGCTCTACCACCGGATCGGCTTCCGGGCCGTCGAGGACTGCCTGGTGGTCGACCTGGGCTGACGCCGCGCCCCCGTCCGCCTTCGCGGCGCCCCTACTCCCAGTCCCAGCGGATGCCGAGCAGGCAGGGCGGCACCCCGCCGGCCACCAGGTGGACCCGGTGGTGCCCGTCCACGGTCAGCTCCTCCGTCTCGTACGCCCGCCCGCCCGGGGTGCGGCTGCTGAAGCGGTGGCAGCGCACCGGCAGCGCCTCCGGGTGGAAGGCGACCTGCAGGACGTACTGGCCGGCGCCGGCGTTGAAGCCGCGGACGTACTCGCTGCTGGGCTCCGGGCCCGGCGCGTCCTCGAAGCCGTAGCCGAGCAGATGGGTGTCACCGGTCCGCAGCCGCCGGTCCAGCAGCAGCTCGGCGACCAGCAGGCCGGCGGTCGGGTCCCGCCGGATCCGGCCCGGCCGGCAGTTCTCCTCCGCGCGCAGGGCGACCCGGGTGATGTCGCAGCCCGGGTCGCCCTGGTAGATCGCCAGGTAGCGGTCGATGCCGTCGCGGTGCGCCCGCAGCACGTGCTGGGAGCTGCGCCGCAGCTGCCGGCGGTCGGCGCCGATGCTGATCCGCTCGATGTGGGTGACGGTGTGCAGGCCGGTGCCGGGCGGACCGGCGATGGTTTCGAGCAGGCCGTCGACCGCCTCGGCCGGCCCGATCAGGTCCCGGTACGGCCGGGTGGGCGGCCCGGCCGGCACCGGCTCGCCGCTCTGCCGGGGGCCGAGCAGCCGGGTGAGCGAGTGCGCGGGGAGGTCCAGCACCTGCTCCAGGGCCTGCACCGCGCGCAGCGACTCGGGCCGCTCCGGCCGCCGGTGGCCCTGCTGCCAGTAGCTCAGGCTGGTCACCCCGACCTGGACGCCGTGCTGCGCGAGGTGCTGGCGCACCCGGTGCAGGGCCAGTCCCCGGGCGGCGATCGCGGTCCGCAGGGCCAGGTGGAACGGGCCGGTGCGCAGGGCCGCGGCGAGCTCGGGTCTGACGGTCTGGTGCATGGGGGCCTCCCGGACTGAGCGTGAATATTCACACCTGGGGCCCGAGTTGTCACCGGACCCGGTCATCGCCGCTGGTCGGGGCGGTGCGGTTCACACCCCGACAGCGCCGTTCACACGGCCGCACTCCTGCTCTCCGGGCCCGTTGACCATGAGGCGTCAACGGGCCGATGCTCTCTCCCATCGCGTCCGGACGCGGCAACCCCCACATCCCCACTCCTGCGTAGCCGCAAGGAGGAAATCCCCCATGCCAACACCCCGGACACGTCTGCGCCGTGCGGTCGCCGCGCTCGCGCTCGGCGTCCTGGCCCCGGCCCTGACGGTGGCCGCGACCACCCCGGCCGCCGCCGCCCAGGCCCAGCCCGCCCAGTCCCTGACCCTCCAGCCCCCGCCCGCCCAGGACCTGCCCCTCCAGGTCCACCCCGCCCAGGCGCACCCCGCCCAGGCCCACCCGGCCGCGGCCGGCCTGAGCGCCACCTGGCGCAAGCTCAACATCACCATGCAGCAACAGCAGCAAAGCAACTGGTGCTGGGCCGGCAGCGGCAACACGGTGGCCGCGTACTTCGGCTACAGCTACACCCAGAACCAGTTCTGCAACGCCGCGTTCAACCGGTCGATCAACTCGACCTGCCCGAACAACCAGGCCACCCTGGGCAACGTGCAGACCGCGTTGAACTGGATCGGCATCAACCCGGGCTCGTACGTGACGGGTTACCTGCGCTACAGCACGGTCCAGAGCGAGATCGACGCCGACCGGCCGATCGAGACCCGGATCGAGTGGAGCTCCGGCGGCGGCCACATGCAGCTGATCTACGGCTACGACGTCTCCAGCAACTGGGTCTACTGGGGCGACCCGTGGCCGTCCAACTCCCGCTACAACTGGGCGGACTACTGGTACTACGTCAGCAACAGCTCGTTCTCCTGGACCCACTCCCTGTACCGGATCGGCGCGTGAGGAGACGGCCATGACCGACAACCGGAACATCCTGCGGCGGGCCGCGTCCTGCGCCGTCGTCACGGCGGGCCTGCTGCTCGCGGCCGCCCCGCTCGCCCGGGCGGCCGACCCCGCGCCCCTCCCGGCGCCGGTGGCGCCCGCCGACCTGGCGGCCGCCTGGGCCGCCGCCTCGGCCCCGGCCGTGCTCGACCAGCTGGGGCACTTCTTCGCCCGCAAGGGCGTCCCGCCCACCGGGCGCGCGGAGTCCGGCGCGGCGGACGAGGCGCGGGCCGCCGCGCTCGCCGCGCCGCGGCTGACCGGCGAGAGCGCGACCGTGTTCACCCTCGACCCCGGCTTCGTGGCCGGGACGGCCGGTGCCCCGGTGGCCTCGGCCGACTTCGTCGCCAGCCGGGCGGTCGCCGCCGACGGGCAGAGCGCCTCGGTCTGGACCGTGCGCCAGGGCGGCGGCTGGCGGGTGGTGAACATCGCCACCGGCGGCGACGAGACCGACTATCCGGCCGCGGCGGCCGCCACCGGCGGTGGCACCGCCTTCCGCGAACCGCAGCTGGACGCCTGGTACGTGCTGCGCGACGGCCGGGTGCTGCCGCTCGACGAGGACGCCCGCCGCTCGGTGGGTGCGCAGGGGGTGAGCCTGGCCGCCTACCGGCAACTGGTGCACCAGCGGTACGGCGACAAGCTGCCCGGCAGCGCCTACGACCGGACCGGCACCGGCGGCGGTTTCGACCAAGCCCCGCCCGTGCCCGCGGCGCCCGCGGCCCCGGCGGCCGGCCGGCTGCCGCTGCTGACCGGCGGGGCGGCGCTCGGCGCGACCGTGCTGGCCGGGCTCGCCCTCGCCGTCCGCCGCCGGGTGGTGACGGTCCCCGGAAGGGGGTGAGGGAGCGGTGAGGGAGCGGCCCGGCGTGCGGTTGCGCCGGGCCGCTCCCGCGCGCCGTCCTGCTCCCGCACATTTAATTGATGCAGCGTTGATCCCCCGTTCGCCCCGGAGCGTGGTGCGGGTGTCACCTTGGGTGGGGAGAATGTCCGGTCCACGGTCATACGGCGGAGAGGTGCCGATGGCGATCAGGCGTACGCAGTTCTGGGGCACGGTGCTGGCGGTGGTCGCCGGGCTCGCGGTGGTGGTCGGCTACCTGCTCGGTGGGGCCCGGCTGGTGTGGGGGGTGTCCGCGGTCGAGGTGCTGCTGGTGATGGCGCACGTGGCGGTGCGGTTCCGCGCCAAGGCGCGGGTGCGCACGGCAGGCGAAGGGCCCGAGGCGGCGCACTGCGAGCGCTGCCGTCGGGCCCGGGAACGGCTGGACGCGCGGGTGTCAGCGGGCCGCGCTGTACGCGACCAGTGAGATCCCCACGTACTGCACGATGAACGCGCCGAGGGTGAAGGCGTGGAAGACCTCGTGGAAGCCGAACCAGCGCGGTGACGGGTCGGGTCGCTTGAGCCCGTACACCAGGCCGCCGAGGGTGTAGAGCACCCCGCCGACCACGATCAGGGTGAGCACGGCCGCGCCGCCGTTGTGCAGGAAGTCCGGCAGGAAGAACACCGCCGCCCAGCCGAGCGCCACGTAGCACGGGGTGTACAGCCAGCGCGGAGCGCCGACCCAGAACACCCGGAAGCCGATCCCGGCCAGCGCGCCGCCCCAGACCAGCCAGAGCAGCACCTGCTGGGCGGTGCCGTGCAGCAGCAGGATGGTGAACGGGGTGTAGGTGCCCGCGATGATCAGGAAGATGTTCGCGTGGTCCAGCCGGCGCAGCACGGCGTCGCCGCGCGGGCCCCAGTCGAAGCGGTGGTAGACCGCGCTCACGCCGAACAGCATCCAGGCGCTCACCGCGTAGACCGTGCAGGCCACCCGGGCGGCGGTGGAGTCGGCGAGGCAGATCAGCACGATGCCGGCCGCCAGCGAGGCCGGGAACATCCCGGCGTGCAGCCAGCCGCGCCACTTCGGTTTGAGCAGCTCGACCACGCTCGCATCGGCCTGGTCCGCCGTCATGGGCTCCTCCACTGTCATGGGCGTCATCCTACTTACGGCACCGTAGGTTACTAGTCCGTAGGAAGTGGTGATCCTCACTTTTGGACGTTCTGGAGTGTTCGGCCTCCGCGATGCGGGCCTCCGAGGTGGCCGAGAACGCCTTGTTACTTCCAAGTAGATGGACATAATGTACTAAGAATTGGCTCGATCACTCCGTTCTGCCCCAAATGGGGGTGTCTGGCGGAGCTACGCTGCTACCACCCTCAACCCCCGCGATGCCGTCTCCTGGCCGAGATGGTGTGAAACGGAGCGATCGTGTCGTACGAGAACTCTGCTCTCAGCGCATCCGCGCCCACCCGCCACAAGCGTCTGCTGGCCTGGGTGAGCGAGATCGCGGAGCTGACCCAGCCCGACCGCGTCGAGTGGTGCGACGGTTCCGAGGAGGAGTACCTCCGCCTCGCCGAGCTGCTGGTCGCCCAGGGCACCTTCAAGAAGCTCAACGCCGAGAAGCGCCCGAACTCCTACTACGCCGCCTCGGACCCCACGGACGTGGCCCGGGTCGAGGACCGCACCTACATCTGCTCCGAGCAGGAGAAGGACGCCGGCCCGACGAACAACTGGAAGGCCCCCGCCGAGATGCGGGAGGTCTTCTCGGGCGCGAACGGGCTGTTCAAGGGCGCGATGAAGGGCCGCACGATGTACGTCGTGCCGTTCTCGATGGGCCCGGTCGGCTCCCCGCTCGCCGCGTACGGCGTCGAGATCACCGACTCCGCCTACGTCGCCGTCTCGATGCGCGTGATGACCCGTATGGGCCAGGCCGTGATCGACCAGCTCGGTGAGGACGGCGACTTCGTCAAGGCCGTGCACACCGTCGGCGCGCCGCTGGCCGAGGGCGAGGCCGACGTCGCCTGGCCGTGCAACACCACCAAGTACATCTCGCACTTCCCGGAGACCCGCGAGATCTGGTCCTTCGGCTCCGGCTACGGCGGCAACGCCCTGCTCGGCAAGAAGTGCTACGCGCTGCGGATCGCCTCCACCATGGCCCGCGACGAGGGCTGGCTGGCCGAGCACATGCTCGTCCTCAAGCTCACCCCGCCGGCCGGCGAGGCCAAGTACGTCGCCGCCGCCTTCCCGTCCGCCTGCGGCAAGACCAACCTGGCGATGCTCCAGCCGACCATCCCGGGCTGGAAGGTCGAGACCATCGGCGACGACATCGCCTGGATGCGGTTCGGCGCCGACGGCCGGCTCTACGCCATCAACCCGGAGGCCGGCTTCTTCGGCGTCGCCCCCGGCACCGGCGTGGACACCAACGCCAACGCGATCGAGACCCTCTGGGGCAACACCGTCTTCACCAACGTCGCGCTCACCGACGACGGTGACGTCTGGTGGGAGGGCCTCACCGAGGAGCCGCCGGCGCACCTGACCGACTGGCGCGGCAACGACTGGACCCCGGAGTCCGGCACCCCCGCCGCCCACCCGAACGCGCGGTTCGCGGTGCCGGCCTCGCAGTGCCCGACCATCGCCCCGGAGTGGGAGGACCCGGCGGGCGTGCCGATCTCGGCGATCCTGTTCGGCGGCCGGCGCGCCAGCGCCGTCCCGCTGGTGACCGAGTCCTTCGACTGGCAGCACGGCGTCTTCCTGGGCGCCAACGTCGCCTCCGAGAAGACCGCCGCCGCCGAGGGCACCGTCGGCGAGCTGCGCCGCGACCCGTTCGCGATGCTGCCGTTCTGCGGCTACAACATGGGCGACTACTTCGGCCACTGGCTGAAGCTGGGCGCGCAGGCCGACGCCGGCAAGCTGCCGAAGATCTTCTACGTCAACTGGTTCCGCAAGAACGCGGCCGGGGACTTCATCTGGCCGGGCTTCGGCGAGAACAGCCGGGTGCTCAAGTGGATCGTCGAGCGCCTCGACGGTGCGGGTGAGGGCGTGGAGACCCCGATCGGCGTGCTGCCGACCGTCGAGGGCTTCGACCTGGACGGCCTGGACATCGCGCCGGCCGACCTCGACCTGCTGTTCTCCGTGGACGCCGACATCTGGCGCCAGGAGGCCGCGCTCATCCCGTCCCACCTGGAGCTGTTCGGCGAGCACACGCCGACCGAGCTGTGGGACGAGTACCGCGCGCTGGTCAAGCGCCTGGGCTGACCGGCCCGTACCCGAGCCTCCGCCGCCCCCGTCCTGACCGGGGGCGGCGGTGCTCGTGGCGCACGAACACGACTGCCGGCGGCTACGGCTGGACGTACCCGCCGAGGAAGTCGCCGATCCGGGTGACCGCGTCGGTGATCTCCTCCGGGCGGGGCAGCGTGACCAGCCGGAAGTGGTCCGGCTCCGGCCAGTTGAAGCCGGTGCCCTGGACGATCAGGATCCGCTGCGAGCGCAGCAGGTCCAGCACCATCTGCGCATCGTCCTTGATCTTGTACACCTGCGGGTCCAGCCGTGGGAACGCGTACAGCGCGCCCTTCGGCTTCACGCAGCTGACGCCCGGGATCTCGTTCAGCAGCCGGTACGCCGCGTCCCGCGACTCCAGCAGCCGCCCGCCCGGCAGCAGCAGGTCCTTGACCGACTGCCGGCCGCCGAGCGCCGCCGCCACCGCGTGCTGCGCCGGCATGTTGGCGCACAGGCGCATCGAGGCGAGCACGGTCAGCCCCTCGATGTAGCTGCGGGCCCGGTGCCGGTCGCCGGACAGCACCATCCAGCCGGAGCGGAAGCCGGCCACCCGGTAGGCCTTGGACATGCCGTTGAAGGTGACGCAGAAGAGGTCCGGCGCGAGCGTGGCCAGCGGCACGTGCTCGGCGTCGTCGTAGAGGATCTTGTCGTAGATCTCGTCCGCGTAGACCACCAGCTGGTGCCGGCGGGCGATCTCGACGATCCCCTCCAGCACCTCGCGGGGGTAGACCGCGCCGGTCGGGTTGTTGGGGTTGATCACCACGATGGCCCGGGTCCGGTCGGTGACCTTGGCCTCGATGTCCGCCAGGTCCGGGTACCACTCGGACTGCTCGTCGCACCGGTAGTGCACCGCGGTGCCGCCGGCCAGGCTGACCGAGGCCGTCCACAGCGGGTAGTCCGGCGCGGGGACCAGCACCTCGTCGCCGTCGTCCAGCAGTGCGGTCATCGCAAGCTGGATCAGCTCCGAGACGCCGTTGCCCAGGAAGACGTCCTCCACACCGAGGCCGTGCAGGCCGCGCTCCTCGTAGTGCATCACCACCGCGCGGCGGGCGGAGAGCAGCCCCTTGGAGTCGCCGTAGCCGTGCGCGCCGGCGAGGTTCTTCAGGATGTCCTGGAGGATCTCCGGCGGCGCCTCGAAGCCGAAGGCGGCCGGGTTCCCGGTGTTCAGCTTGAGGATGCGGTGGCCCTGGTCCTCCAGCCGCATCGCCTCGTCGAGCACCGGACCGCGGATGTCGTAGCAGACATTGGCGAGCTTGCTGGACTGGATGACCTGCATACCCGACTACTTTACGGCGGTGGCATGCGGATCATCACGTGGGATGGGCCACAGATCACCCGCCCGGGGTGCGGCGACGGCCGTAGGCTCGGGCCCGGCCGGATCGGGAGGGGCCCCGGGCCGACGGGCCCGGCGCCGCCGGTTCGGCCGGCCGGGCCGTTCACCGAGGGGGATCCTGATGACACTTCCCTGGACCATCGCCATGGCGGCCGTCGGGGCCCTGCTCGGCGCCGGCCAGCGCGGGCTGGTCTTCCACCTGTCGGTCGCCGACGGCGAACCCGGGCGGCACTCCTGCCCGGCCTGCGCCCGCCGGGTGCTGCCCGCGCGCCGGTTCGCCGCGGCGGCCGTGCTGCCGTACCGCTGCCCGGGGTGCGCCGCGCGGCTCGGCAGCCCACCGCTCGTCCCGGAGCTGGTGACCGCGGCGGTGGTCGGCTGCCTCGCCCTGACGGCCGGCTCGGGCTGGGAGCTGCTCACGACGGCGACCCTGTTCACCCTCTGCACCGCGCTGGCCCTGGTCGACCTGGCCGTGCACCGGTTGCCCGACCTGCTGACCCTCCCCGCCCACCTGCTGACCCTGGTGCTGCTGGCCCTCGCCGCCGCCGCGGACGGCCAGGGCTGGGGCCCGTGGATCCGGGCCCTGCTCGGCGGACTCGCCCTTGCCGCCGTCTACTTCGGCTCCGCCCTGGCCAGCCCGGCCTCGATGGGCCTGGGCGACGCGAAGCTGGCCCTGGCCCTGGGCAGCGTGCTGGCCTGGCACAGCTGGACGGCCGTGTTCCAGGGCACCGTGCTGGCGTTCCTGCTCGGCGGCGGCTACGCGGTTCTCCTCCTGCTGGCCGGGCGCGCCGGCCGCAAGGCGTCCATCGCCTTCGGCCCGTTCATGATCGCCGGCGCCCTCCTGGCCCTGCTGCTCGCCTGAGTCCTGCGTGAACACGGGCCCGGCAGCCCTGTTCAGCGGGTCCAGAGCGTGAGGTCGCTGCTGGTGGCGACGGCGAGAGTGCGCCCCGACGGTGAGAAGCCGGCGGCCCGCAACTCGGAGCGGTCGGAGTCGAAGATGTGCCACCAGCGGTCGGCGTACGGGCCCGCGTGCGGCATCCCACCGTCGGTGGACAGCAGAACGCGGTGGTTCGGCCACTCGGGGCTGATGACCTCCAGGGTCCAGCCGTCGAGGGTGGTGGTGTGCAGGCCCCCTCCGTGCAGTCCCGCGATCCGTACCCGCGTCGCGGCGACGGGGCCGAGCCCGGGGCAGGAGAGGTCCGGCACCGCGTCCGGGGTGCTGTCGTCGGGGTCGGGATCCCGGTTCCGGGCGATCTTTTCTCCGCTGACGGCGTCGAAGAGCCCGTGGCCGTCGACGGAGACCACCATGACGAGGTCGTTGCCGTTGTCGGGTGCGACGGCGAATCCGATCCCGAGCAGTCCGCCCACCGGAGTTCGCCGGTCCAGGACGGGACGCCAGGGAGCGGGCGGCGGAGTCTCGGGGACGGACAGGAAGCGCTCTCGCAGGTGCTGCTGGTAGTCCGAGATCAAGGTGTCCCCTCGTGGTCCTTCGGGCAGCGCACCGCCCCGTCCGGTGCCGGGCAGTCGCTAGAGCCAGCCCTTCTGGGCGGCCTTGATGCCGGCCTCGAACCGGCTGCTGGCGTTGAGCCGCTCCATGATCGAGGCCATGTGGCGCCGCACGGTGCGGGCGGACAGGCTCAGGCGCTGGCCGGCGGCGTCGTCGGTCAGGCCGGTGCCCAGCAGGCGCAGCAGCTCGCGCTCGACGTCGGCGAGGCCGGTGACCGGGTCCTCGGCACGGGTCGCGCCGAGCGGGACGGCGGTGGCCCAGGCCTGCTCGAACAGGTCCACGAGCGCGCTGACGATGCCGGGCTCGGTGACGTGCAGTGCGCCCTTGCGGGTGTCGGTCGGGTCGATCGGCACCATGGCCTGGGCGCGGTCGAAGACGACCAGGCGCTGGGGTATCACCGGGGCGGTGCGCACCTCGCCGCCGCTGCTGAGCAGCCAGTGGGCGAAGGCGGTGCGGCCGGGGTCGTTGCGGACCGCGTCCTGGTAGAGCGTCCGGATGCTGACACCGCGCCCCAGGATCCCGGAGTTGACGTCCCGTGCGGCGGCGAGGTCCTCGACGCGGGCGGTGGCGCCCGGGTGGACGCCCAGGCACTCGGCGGTCGCGGACCGGCCCATCTGTTCCAGCCGGCCCTGGATGGCGTCCATGCCCCAGAGGCGCTCGCCGTGGTCGGTGCGGATGTCGGCCCGTTCGGCGACCAGCCGGGTGACGGTGGCGCGGGAGGCGGCGAGCTGGGCCTGGCGGGCGGCGAGGTCGGCCTCCTGCCTGGCCAGCATGTCGGTGAGACCGATCTCGGGGGTGACGGCGCGCATCCGCCCGGGGTGCTCGCTGGAGGCGCGCACCAGCATCAGCGCCGCCAGGTCGTCCAGGCTGTCGTGGACCTGGCTCGCGGTCAGGCCGCAGTGCTCGGCGAGCTGGTCGACGCCGTGGCCCGGATGGTCCAGCATCGCCTGGTAAACGGCCCCTGACGTGGTACTCAGCCCGAGTGCTTCCAGCATCGTCTCTCTCCCCCGTGTGGTGGCGCGGCTCCCCCGCCGCTGCTCACCGGGTCATGATCGCAGTCGCCCGCCCCGGCCATCAAGATCAAATATCGGGCACAAGGGACACTGCGGGACACCGGCCGACGGGGAAGTGCGAAGGCCCGGCCGGCGCCCCCGCGAAGAGTGGAACGAGGGCTTTCGCGGCCCCCCTTGAGTGACGTGAGCATGCCCGGGTGTCCGCAAGCGGACAGGCCGGTTCGGGACGCCGGGAAGACCTTCCGGTGGGGTTGATCAGCGACGAAGCTGTTCATTGCCAGCAGGGAACAGCCCGAAAGGCACCGGACGAAGCGCCACCGCGGGGCGCACGACCGGTACAGGACAGCCCAGCCGACCCTTCTCCGGAACAGGACCCACCACCATGATCCGCACCCGCCTCGCCAAGACCGCCGCGGTCGCCGTCGTCGCCCTCGTCGCCGCCGTCCTGCCCGCCGCCGCTGCCGCAGCCATCGACAGCCCCTCCGCCGGCACCGTCACCGTGGCCAGCGCCGAGTGGGGCTGAGCCGGGATGGACATCGTCTACACCTCGCTGACCCGCCGTAGCCCGACGGTCGAAGCGGAGCCGGGCCCGAACGAAGGGGCCGAGGTGGTGGACGTCCTGTGGGTGCACGCCACCCCCGAGGACCGGCTGGAGCACGCCAGCAGCCGGATCACACCGGAACGGGTCGACCTGCTGCTCTTCCTCCGCCCCACCGGTGAACCCGCCCCCGGCGCCGAACGCCAGGCCGCCGAACTCCTCCACCGCAGCCACCGCGCCTCGCCGTTGCTGCAACGCCGGTACCTGCCGCCGGCGGCGGACCTGCTGCCCCCGGCACCCGGGCCGCGCACCGCGCACTGACCTGCCGGGCTCCGACCCGCCGCGCACCGCGCTCCGACCCGCCGCCGTACCGCTTCTCGCACATCCCGCCCGGGCCACCGCCCCGACCTCGTCGCGCCCGGCCCTGCCCCGTGCGGACCGTCCGGCACCCGACCGCTGCTCCTGCAGGGCAGCCGTCCGCCGACAGCGCGCCACCGAACCTCCGCAGCCCGTCGCTGCACCCGACCTTCCTTCCGCATGCCCACGCCCAGGAGACCAGCCATGTCCGCCAAGTCCGTCCGCGTTTCCCGCCTCGTCCTCGCCGCCGCCATCGCCACCTCCGCCCTCACCGGCTCGCTCGCCGCGAGCACCGCGGCCCACGCCGTCGGCAGCTCCGCCGTCAACGGGCAGATCTCCCGTACCGAGGTGCTGGCCCGCGCCCAGTCCTGGGTCGACGAGGGCGTTCCGTACAGCCAGGACGGCGGCCACCCGTGGGTGGACAGCAACGGCTCGTACCGCTCGGACTGCTCCGGCTACGTCTCGATGTCCTGGCACCTCGGCCGCAGCGAGACCACCTGGACGCTGCCGGGCGTCTCCACCCGGCTCGGCAGCTTCGACGAGCTCAAGCCGGGCGACGCGCTCGACCGCTACAACCCCTCCACCGGCGAGTTCGACACCCACGTGATCCTCTTCGCCGGCTGGGTCGACGGCGCCCACACCTCCGCGAACATCTACACCGAGTCGACCTGGGGCACCAACGCCGCCAAGAAGACCTACAGCCGCGGCTACCTCAACTCCGCCAACTACGTCGGCTTCCGCTACAACCGGATCGTCGACTCGTCCGGCTCCCAGTCGTACCCGAACCCGTCCGGTCTCCCCAGCGGGACGCTGGTCAAGTCCGCCAACAGCCCGACGGTCAAGGTCATGATCGGTGGGGCCGGCCTGTCGGTGGCCGGGTCCGACGTCGCCCCCGACGGGTACGACCTGAGCAAGGTGGTCACCGTCGACGAGGCCGGGTTCAACGCCCTGCCGACCGCGCCGGCCGACGGCACCGTGGTGCACGACATGGCCGGTGGCGCGGACCGCTTCCTGATCGTCGGCGGCGCGGCCCTGCCGATCGCCGGCTCCGAGTGGAACGCGAACGGCTACAACACCCGCCCGGACATGGGCGTCCCGACCGCCTGGCTGCAGAACGCCCGGCAGAACTCGCTGCCGGCCGGCACGGTGGTGCACGACGAGGCGGGCGGCGCGGACCGCTTCGTGGTGGTCGGCGGCGTGGCGCTGCCGATCTCCGGCGCGGAGTGGAACGCGGACGGCTACAACGTCCGTCCCGACCTGGCCGTCCCCGGCGGCTGGCTGGCCTCGGCCAAGCAGGGGACGCTGCCCGCCGGCCTGCTGGTCAAGGGCCAGGGCGGCACCGACTCCTCGGTCTACGTGATGATCAACGGCTCGGCGCTGCCGATCACCGGTGCCGAGTGGACCGCCGACGGCTACAACACGCAGACCCTGATGGGTGTCCCGGAGACCTGGCTGCAGGGCACCGTCGCCAAGCCGCTGAAGAACGGCACCGTGGTCAAGGAGGTCACCGGCGCCGACCCGACCGTCGCCGTCATGGTGGGCGGCGCGGCGATCCCGCTGAGCTACGCCGACTTCACCGGTCTCGGCTACGACAAGCAGTCGCTGATGGGCGTCCCCGGCACCTGGCTGCACGGCGCCATGGCCAAGCCGGCCCCGAGCGACGGCACCATGCTGGTGTCGCCCGACAGCAACACCGTCTGGATGGTCACCAACGGCGGCAGCAAGAAGGCGATGACCGCCGACCAGTTCGGCCCCGGCAAGTACAGCTTCTCCGACGTGGTCACCGTCCCGACCGCGCTCACCGCCAAGCTCCCCACCGTCACCCAGTAGTCGGCCCCGCCCCGCGCCGCCCGGTCCGTCGGACCGGGCGGCGCGGGCGTTGTCGGCGCGGCGTTGTCGCTCCGGGCGCGCAACGGCCGGAGCCCGCCCGGGGCCGGGGTCGCGGCTTCGGGCGGGCTCCGGTGCGGCGCGGTCCGCCCCACCCTCGAGGGGAGGCGCGCCGGGGGGAGTTACGGCATGGCGTGGGCGTGCGCACCCACGTTGGTGGAGAAGTCGTTGCCGTTGGCGGCGTCCCAGTTGGTCGACCAGGTCATCGCACCGCGGATGGTCGGCCACTTGGCCGGCGGGACGAAGCTGCCGCAGTGGGTGCCGGCGGCCAGGCAGTCCAGCGCGTTGTTGACCACGGTCGAGTTGACGTAGCCGCCGCCCGCCGCGCGGCTGGAGGCCGGGACGCCGATGCCGACCTGGTCCGGGCGCAGGCCGCCCTGGATGTGGGTGCAGACCTGGGCGGTGATGAAGTCGACGGTGCCCTGGGTGTAGACCTTGCCGTCGCAGCCGTTCATGCCGCCCGAGTTGTAGAACTGGGTGTTGACGACGGTCAGGATGTCCTTGGTGTTCAGCGCGAGCTGGAAGTAGTTGCCGGAGGTCGAGTACATCCCGATGGTCTCGGGCGCCATGGTGAGGATGAAGCCGGAGCCGACCTTGCTCTGCAGGGTGTGCAGCGACTGCGCCATGTAGGTGGGGTCGACGCCGTTCTCCAGGTCGATGTCCACGCCGTCGAAGCCGTACTGCTGGATCAGCGCGTAGGCGGAGTTGGCGAAGTTGGCGGCCGCCGTGGCGTTGTTCACCGTGATGGTGCCGTTCTGGCCGCCGATCGACAGCACGACCTTCTTGCCGGCCGCGTGCTTGGTCGCGATGTCGGCCTTGAAGTCGGCGGCGCTGTAGCCCCCGAGCTTGCCGGCCAGCGCCGGGTCCAGGGTGAAGCTGATGCCGCCCGGCGTCGTGGTGGCGTCGGCGAAGGAGACCGCGATGATGTCGTACGCGCTCTGCACGTCGCGCAGCCGCTGGACGGTGGCGCCGTTGTCGAAGTTCTGCCAGTAGCCGGTCAGCGCGTGCTTGGGCAGACCGGTGGTGGGGCCGGTGGAGGTCGGGGACGGCGACGGCGAGGACGGCGGGCTGCTGCTGGCCGACGGCGAGGGCGAGGCCGGGGCGGAGCTGGACGCCGACGGGGACGGCGAGGCGGGGGCCGAGGAGGACGCCGAGGGCGAGGGCGAGGAGGTGCCGCCCGGACCGGTCAGGGTGATGTCGTCCGCGCCGTAACCGCCCTGGCCGTACCAGCCGTGCACGTAGACGGTGATGCTGGTGGTGCTCGCCCCGGTGGTGAAGGTCGAGCTGAGCTGGTTCCAGTCGCTCTGGCTGGACCAGGTGCTCGGGTCGGCGCCGCCCGTCCCGCTGGCACCCAGGTAGACGTACGGGCCCTGGACCCAGCCGGCCAGCGTGTAGCTGGAGTTGGGGAGCACGCTGACGGTCTGGCGGCACTCGGCGGTGTCCGAGGCGCTCGGCGTGGCCCGCAGCGCGGCGCTGCCGGCGTGCGCGGGGGCGCCGGCCTGGGCGGTGCCGACGCAGGTCCAGCCGGACAGGCCGGACTCGAAGCCGCTGTTGCCCACCAGGTTGCCCACCGCCGCGCTGGCACCGCCGGCGAACAGGGCCATGCCGGTACCGGCGAGGGCGAGTGCGGTGGCGCCCGCGGCGAGGGCGGTGGGGACGGAGGTGCGCCGGCGCCGGTGGGACGGCTGCTGCAGCGTACGGGCCATGTGCGAACTCCTGGGGGAGGAGGGGGAGCCGCCGCGGTGGGGGTCGCGGCGGCTCCGCGTGGGGGAGGGAAGGTCCGCAGAGGTGCTGTGGGGGACGGCGGGTGGGGTCCGCCGTGTCCTGGGTCACAAGCTGGACTAGACCAATGCCGGGCGTCAAGGACCCGGCGGCAGGCTTAGGGGTCGTTTAAGGAAGCGGACACCTTTCCGTGTCCGACCTTGACGTGAGCGTGACCAAACGCATCCGAACCGTTCCGGGACGTGCTCGTGACACCTTCGGTACCTGCGGCTTTACTCCGGCGCACGGCACCGGAGTAGGCTGCGCGGGGGATTTCGCACCCGGGGGTCATGAGCTCGGAGGGGCAGTACGACATGGGTCTGCGCGACGTGGTCGAGCGCACGCCAGGGCTACGCACCCTGTTGGACAACGCGTACCGGCTGTACGGGCGCCGGGTCGAGGTGCACCTCGCCACCACCCCGAACCACATCGGCGTGATCCTCGACGGCAACCGCCGCTGGGCGAAGGCGACCGGCGGGACCACGGCCGACGGCCACCAGCGCGGCGCCGACAAGATCAGCGAGTTCCTCGGCTGGTGCGGCGAGACCCACGTCCAGGTGGTCACCCTCTGGATGCTCTCCACCGACAACCTCTCCCGGCCGGCCGACGAACTGGTGCCGCTGCTCGGGATCATCGAGGACACCGTCCGCCGGCTCGCCGCCGACGGCCGCTGGAAGGTCAACCCGGTCGGCGCGCTCGACCTGCTGCCGCAGCACACCGCGGACACCCTCAAGCAGGCCGCCCAGGCCACCGCGCACGTCCACGGCGTCACGGTCAACGTGGCGGTCGGCTACGGCGGCCGGCACGAGATCGCCGACGCGGTCCGCTCGCTGCTCCAGGACCACGCCGGCCGCGGCACCTCGATCGAGGAGCTGGCCGAGATCCTCTCCGTCGAGCACATCGCCGAGCACCTCTACACCACCGGCCAGCCCGACCCGGACCTGATCATCCGCACCTCGGGCGAGCAGCGCCTGTCCGGCTTCCTGCTCTGGCAGAGCGCGCACAGCGAGTTCTACTTCTGCGAGGCCTACTGGCCGGCGTTCCGCAAGGTCGACTTCCTGCGGGCGCTGCGTGACTACCAGCTGCGGAACCGGCGGCTCGGGCTCTGACCGGGCGGCCCGGGCGCACCCCGGGCGCCGCCGCTCGGGCCGTCCCGCGGCGGCTTCCGGTCGGCCCGCAACCGCCTCCGGCGGCCCCTGCGGCGGTCGGTCGGATACGTCCGACCGGGGGTCCCTGACAGCCGGTCAATCTGAATACCCGCAGGCCAGCACGGCAAACGTTCATCATTTGTGATCCCGCCGTTCCTTCCGGCGGGCATGCGACACGCCGACCCTGGGAATAGAACCAGTCAAGACCGGTACCCCGGCCACCGGGGTCGCGGGGACCGGTGAGCCGCGGGTGACGCTGGGTCATCCGCTCTGGAGGCCTAGTGGTCAGTTCCAAGAGCCGCCGGACACCAGACCGGCGGACGTACGTACTCGACACCAGCGTGCTCCTGGCAGACCCCCTCGCCATGACGCGCTTCGAGGAGCACGAGGTCGTGCTCCCGGTGGTGGTGGTCACCGAGCTGGAGGCCAAGCGGCACCACCCCGAGCTGGGCTACTTCGCCCGTCAGGCGCTGCGCCTGCTGGACGACTTCCGGGTGCGCTTCGGGCGCCTCGACGAGCCGATCCCGGTCGGGGAGCTCGGCGGCAGCATCCGGGTCGAGCTGAACCACTCGGACCCGTCGATCCTCCCCGCGGGCTACCGGGCGGGCGGCGGCGAGGCCGACACCCGGATCCTGGCCGTGGCCCGCAACCTCCAGGCGGAGGGGTACGACGTCACCGTCGTCTCCAAGGACCTGCCGCTGCGGATCAAGGCGTCCTCGGTGGGCCTGCTCGCCGAGGAGTAC
The DNA here is from genome assembly GCF_040304075.1 of Kitasatospora sp. NPDC094015. Classification (NCBI taxonomy): domain Bacteria; kingdom Bacillati; phylum Actinomycetota; class Actinomycetes; order Kitasatosporales; family Streptomycetaceae; genus Kitasatospora; species Kitasatospora sp. NPDC094015. The sequence continues at coordinate 58,500 of NZ_JBEOUL010000003.1, read as the reverse complement.
CGGGCCGAGCTGGCGATCACGTCCGGGTGGACGGGGATGGCCGAGCTCCAGGTCTCCGGCGACCAGGTGGACGCGCTGTTCGGCGCGGGCCACGACGTCGCGGTCGAGGTCGAGGGGGCGGAGGCGCTCCCGGTGCACACCGGTCTGGTGCTGACCTCCGAGCGCGGGCGCGCGCTCGGCCGGGTGACCCAGGACGGGCGGGTGCGGCTGGTGCGCGGCGACCGCGAGGCGTTCGGCCTGCGCGGCCGCAGCGCCGAGCAGCGGATCGCCCTGGACGTCCTGCTCGACCAGGAGGTCGGCATCGTCTCGATGGGCGGCCGGGCCGGTACCGGCAAGTCCGCGCTGGCGCTGTGCGCCGGGCTGGAGGCGGTGCTGGAGCGTCAGCAGCACCGCAAGGTGATGGTGTTCCGCCCGCTGTACGCCGTCGGTGGCCAGGAGCTCGGGTACCTGCCCGGCTCCGAGGCGGAGAAGATGAGCCCCTGGGCGCAGGCGGTCTTCGACACCCTCTCCGCCGTCACGACCCCGGACGTGATCGAGGAGGTGATCGCCCGGGGCATGCTGGAGGTGCTGCCGCTGACCCACATCCGCGGGCGCTCCCTGCACGACGCCTTCGTGATCGTGGACGAGGCCCAGTCCCTGGAGCGCAACGTGCTGCTGACGGTGCTCTCCCGGATCGGCCAGGGCTCCCGGGTGGTGCTCACCCACGACGTCGCCCAGCGCGACAACCTCCGGGTGGGCCGGTACGACGGCGTGGTCGCGGTGGTCGAGAAGCTGAAGGGCCACCCGCTGTTCGCACACATCACGTTGACCAGATCCGAGCGTTCGCCGATCGCCGCGCTGGTCACCGAGATGCTGGAGGACGTCCAGCCGTGAGCCGACCGGGCGCCCCCGCGGGCGTCCCGGGCGCGGGCAAGTCGCCTGGATGAAATCGGACAATCCGCCATGAAGGGGCCTGCCGCCGAGCGGCAGGCCCCTTGTCCGCCACCACATCTGACTGCCCCTTGTCCATCGATCGGCCAAACCGGCCGCCGCCAAGATTGTGAGATGCGCCACGCAGACGGGAATTGCGTAGACGCGGCCCGGTGCGGCATGGTGAGGGTTCTGTCAGGCCCCGCGTACGGCCCGAACGCGTTCGGCAACTCCGGTTGTCGAGCGGAAAACTGAACACCGATGAGTCGTACGCCGCCCGATCTGTTCGTCGTTCCGAGCTTCTCGGGCCGGCGCCGGGCCAGTGCCTCCCGTGACCAGAGCAGGGGTGGAGGCCAGCGCCAAGGGGCAGATTGCGTCCGCACGGTCACGCGCGGGCGACGCTGGAAGGAAACCATGTGACTCGGATCTCGGTCCGGGGAGTCGCCGTGGCCTCCGCCACCGCGGTCACCGCAGTCGGTGCCGTCGTCGGCGCGGCCTCTGGCAGCGAGGGCAAGGCCGTCACGACGGTCGATGTCGCGAGCGCCACGCTGCTCGCCGACATTCCCTCGGGTGACCAGGCGCAGACCGTCAGCGACAACTTCGGCCGCCAGGCGACCGCCCAGCAGGTGTCGGCCGACGCCGCGGCCAAGAAGGCCGCCGAGGAGGCCGCGCGCCAGAAGGCCGCTGCCGACGCGCAGGCCAAGGCCGACGCGGAGAAGGCCGCCAAGGCCGCCGCCGATGCCGCCGACGCCAAGCGCAAGGCGGACGAAGAGGCCGCCAACCGCGACAAGGCACGCACTGCGCTGGCCGCCGTCAGCCCGGGCTCCGTCCAGGACATGGCGCTCCAGATCATCGGCGACGACGCGCAGTTCCAGTGCTTCAGCCAGATCGTGAAGCGCGAGAGCGGCTGGAACTACACCGCCACCAATGCTTCCTCCGGCGCGTACGGCCTGGTCCAGGCGCTGCCCGGGTCGAAGATGGCCTCGGCGGGCGCCGACTGGCGCACCAACCCCGCGACCCAGATCAAGTGGGGCCTGAACTACATGAACGACCGCTACGGCAGCCCCTGCGGCGCCTGGTCGTTCTGGCAGTCGCACCACTGGTACTAGTCGCTCCGCCGGCACCCCTGCCGGCCCGCGTACCTCGAGAGCCCCCGACCGGAGACGGTCGGGGGCTCTCGCCGTGCCGCGGGGCCGCGGCTCGAAGGCGGGCCGCGCCGCCCGGGCGGCGCTGACCAGTGCGCTCGCGGGCGGTGCGGTCCTGGTGCGGACGCGGGGAGCACGGAGAGGGTCCTGGTGTCTCCGGCCCCGGCCGGTCCGCGGACAGTTGGTCGTGGTTATTCGGTCTCCTCCCCCGTCTGCTTGGTATGAAACCAGACAGTTCGTACCTGTTCGAGCCGGTTTCGAGGGGGCGTCCGACCGGAACGTAATCCGGGCCCCGCGCACCACCGGCGCCCCGGCCGGGTAGCGTCGTCCCGGACGCCCGTGGCCGGACCTGCGGTGCGGTGACCGAGCGGGGAACAGGGGAGCACGGATGGCGCGGGACTCGAAGGCGTGGAAGGCGCTGGCCAAGGCCGGCGCGGTGACCGCCGGCGTGCTGGCGGCGGTCGAGCGCCGGCGCCGGGCCGCCGCGGCCGAGGCCGCCGCCGAGGCCGCCCTGGTGGCGGCGGCCGCGCTCGGCGAGCTGCGGACGCTGGAGCCGGCCCACCACGTGCTGGCGCCGGCCGACCCCGCGGTCGATGCGGCCGCGGCCGAACCGGCGACCGAGGACGGCGGGCGCATCCCGGCGCCCCGTCCGGCCGGGCCGGTGTCCAGGTCCGCCCAGGTCCGCGCCTTCCCGCCGGGCCGGCCTGCGACCCCCGTCGAGGCGGTGCCGTGGGGTCTGCGGGTGGCCGCCGAGTCGACCTGGCGGCTGCTGCTGCTCGGGGTGGCGCTGTACGTGCTGTTCCGGGTGGTCGACATGCTGCGGCTGGTCGCCTTCGCGGTGCTCGCCGCGCTGCTGATCTCGGCGCTGCTGGAGCCCACGGTCTCCTGGCTGCGGCGGCACGGGGTGCCGCGCTCGCTCGCGGCGGCCGGCACCTTCCTCAGCGGGCTGGCCGGCATCGGCCTGGTCGGCTGGTTCGTGGTCTGGCAGGTGAGCACCAATCTGGAGTCGGTGACCGGCAAGGTCCAGGCCGGCGTCAACCAGCTCCGGGACTGGCTGGTGGACGGCCCCCTGCACCTGACCCAGCAGCAGATCGAGGACTTCGCCCGGCAGATCTCCACCGCGATCGGCACCAACTCGGAGCAGATCACCTCGGCCGGCTTCACCGGCGTCACCATCGCGGTCGAGGTGCTGACCGGGGTGGTGCTGGCGGCCTTCACCACCTTCTTCCTGCTCTACGACGGCGCCCGGATCTGGGGCTGGGCGCTGCGCGGCCTGCCCAGCCGGTCCCGGTACGCGATGGCGGGGGCCGGCCCGAAGGCCTGGGCCACGCTGACCGCGTACGTGCGCGGCACGGTCTTCGTGGCCTTCATCGACGCGCTCTGCATCGGCATCGGGATCCAGCTGCTGGGCGTGCCGCTGGCGATGCCGCTGGCCGTGATCATCTTCCTGGGCGCCTTCGTGCCGCTGGTCGGCGCGCTGGTCACCGGGACGATCGCGGTGCTGATCGCGATGGTGACGGTCAATCCGTTCACCGCGCTGATGGTGCTGGTGGTGCTGGTCGCGGTGCAGCAGATCGAGGGACACGTGCTGCAGCCGCTGATCCTCGGCCGGGCGGTCCGGGTCCACCCCCTGGGCGTGGTGCTCGGGGTCGCGGCCGGCTCGATCGTCGGCGGGATCGCGGGGGCGATCGTGGCGGTGCCGCTGATCGCCGTCACCAACACCGTGGTCGGGCACCTGCGCCGGCGCAACGCGGCGGGCCTGGAGGTCTTCGTGGCGCTGGAGGCCGCCCGCGAGGCGGCGGAGGCCGAGCGCGCCGCCGCGGCCGACCCGTCCGCCGCCACCGTCTGAGCGTCACCGTCCGCGCGTCACTGTCCGAGCGGCGCCGTCCCGGCGTCACCGTCCGGGTACGACCGAGGGGCCCTGCCGTCCGGCAGGGCCCCTCGGTCGTACGAGCTGGTGCGAGCCGGGGTGGCTCAGAGTGCGGCGAGCACGGCCTCGGAGTCGAGGGTCGCGGCCACCGCCTGCAGCACCGCGGCGATCTTCATCGAGGCCTGGACGACCTCGCGCTCGACACCGGCCTTGCGCAGCACGGCCTCGTGCGAGTCGAGGCACTGGCCGCAGCCGTTGATCGCGGAGACCGCGAAGCACCACAGCTCGAAGTCGGCCTTCTCGACGCCCGGGGTGCCGATGATGTTCATCCGCAGGCCGGCCCGCATGCTGCTGTACTCCTTGTCGGAGAGCAGGTGCAGCGTCCGGTAGTAGACGTTGTTCATCCCCATGACGGCGGCGGCGCCCTTGGCGGCGTTGTACGCCTCCGGCTTGAGGTTCGCCTTGGCCTCGGGCTCCAGCTCGCGCAGCACGGCGGGGGAGCGGGTGGCCATCGCGCAGGCCAGCACCGTGCCCCAGAGCTGCTGGGCGGGGAGGTCGGAGTTGCCGATGACCGCGCTCAGGTTGAGCTTGAGGTCCTTGGCGTAGTCCGGGAGGGCGGCCTTCAGTTCGTCGAGGGCCATGGGTCAGCCGGCCAGCAGGGCCTGGGCGTCGAGGGTGTCCTCGCCCTTGGTCCAGTTGCAGGGGCACAGCTCGTCGGTCTGCAGGGCGTCCAGCACCCGCAGGACCTCCTTGGGGTTACGGCCGACGGAGCCGGCGGTCACCATGACGAACTGGATCTCGTTGTTCGGGTCCACGATGAAGACGGCGCGCTGGGCGGTGCCGTCCTCGGCCTCGACGCCACAGGCCTGCATCAGCTCGTGCTTGATGTCGGCGAGCATCGGGAAGGGCAGGTCGCGCAGGTCCTTGTGGTCCTTGCGCCAGGCGTGGTGGACGAACTCCGAGTCGCCGGAGACGCCGAGGATCTGCGCGTCACGGTCGGCGAACTCCTCGTTCAGCTTGCCGAACGCGGCGATCTCGGTCGGGCAGACGAACGTGAAGTCCATCGGCCAGAAGAAGACGATCTTCCACTTGCCCTCGTAGGTCTTGTGGTCGATGTCGGCGAAGGCGCTCGCGGCGTCGAGGTCCACGCAGGCCTTGAGGTCGAACTCCGGGAACTTGTCACCGATCGTGAGCACGTTCACTTCTCCTGGTGTGAGAAATCGAGGGAATTTCGTCCGATCTGCCTATGATTCGACGGATTCGGACGAGATCCAGGGTTACACAGCGGGCACTGATCAGGGAAATAGCTACACTCGATGCATCTGATCGGAGAGAGCTATCAGTACTCAACGCCCCGCCAACCGCACGGACCGCTCCCGTAAACCTGACGCCGGTGTGTCGACCGCCACAGCGCGCCCGCCCCGCGCCCCCACCGTCGCGCAGCTGCGGTCCTTCCTGGCGGTGGCCGAGCACCGGCACTTCCGGGACGCCGCGGCGGCGATCGGCGCCAGCCAGCCCGCGCTGTCCGGGGCGGTGGCCGCGCTGGAGGAGGCGCTCGGGGCGCAGCTGGTGGAGCGTACGACACGGAAGGTCATCATCACCCCGCTGGGGGAGCGCGTCGCGGGGCACGCGCGCCGGGTGCTGTCCTCGCTGCACGCGCTGACCGAGGAGGTGGAGGCGGCCCGCCGCCCGTTCACCGGACCCCTCCAGCTCGGGGTGATCCCGACCGTCGCCCCCTACCTGCTGCCGGTGGTGCTCCGGCTGGTCCGCGACCGCTACCCGGATCTGGAGCTGCACGTCCACGAGGAGCGCACCCCCGCACTGCTGGAGGGGCTGGCCGCCGGCCGGCTGGACCTGCTGCTGCTGGCGCTGCCCGCCGGCGGTTCGGCGGCGACCAGGGACATCCCGCTCTTCGACGAGGACTTCGTGCTGGTCACCCCGCCCGACCACGAGCTGGCCGGGCGGGCGGACGTCCCCCGGGACGTGCTGCTGGACCTGGACGTGCTGCTGCTGGAGGAGGGCCACTGCCTGCGCGACCAGGCGCTCGACATCTGCCGGGAGATCGGCGCCGACCCCCGGGGCGGCTCCACCCGGGCCGCCGGTCTCTCCACCCTGGTGCAGCTGGTGGCCGGCGGCCTCGGGGTCACCCTGCTGCCCGCCACCGCCCTGGACGTGGAGGCGGGCCGCACCGACCGGCTCGCCGCCGTCCGCTTCGCCGCCCCGGCGCCCGGCCGGCGGATCGGCCTGGCCACCCGGGCCGGATCGGCCCGCTCCGCCGAGTACGACCGTTTCGCCGACGAGCTGCGCGAGGTGTTGCGGGAGCTCCCGGTGCGCATCGTGGAGTGATCCACCGGGCATACCTGGAACGGTGGTTCGAGCCTGAGGGGGTGCCGTGGACGTCTCCCGGATCAAGGTGTCCGGCCTGAAGTGCTTCAACGGTCCGCGCGAGGTCGACCTCGATCTCGCCCGGCCGGACGGCACCGCGGCCGGCTGGACGGTCCTGGCCGGGCCCAACGGCTCCGGCAAGACCACGTTGCTGCAGGCCGTCGCGCTCGCGCTGGGTGCCCACCCGGCGGTGCCGGCGGAGCGCTGGCTGGCTGCCGGCAGCCCGGCCGGCGCGGTGGAACTGAACGGGGGAGCGGCCTGGCGGATCACCCGCACCGGCGACGCCGCGCCGAGGGCCGAACGGACCGGCCCGCTCTCCGCCCGGCACCGCTACTTCGGCCCCGGCGCCCGCCCGGCGCCCGCCACCATCCACGGACCCGCCGCCGCGCTGGTCGAGGACGGTCTGTTGCCGGACGGCTGGCGGCTGGAGCCCCCCGGGCCGGCCGGGCAGGGTGCCGGCGACCTCGACGGGCCGGGCGCCGGCGACCGCGACGGCCCGTGGGTGCGCCGCGCCGGCCTCGCCCTGCCGCTCGCCGAACTCGGCGACGGCATCGCCCGCCTCGCCGCCCTGGTCGCCGACCTGGCCACGCTCACCCGCCGGACCAGGCCGGAGGTGGTGGACGGCCGCCCCACCCTCCCGGTCCGCGCCACCGTGCTGATCGACGACATCGACCTCCACCTGCACCCGGCCTGGCAGCAGCGCGTCGGTGGCTGGCTCACCACGCACTTCCCGCAGGTCCAGTTCATCGTCGCGACCCACAGCCCGTACGTCTGCCAGGCCGCCGACCCCGGCGCGCTGATCCGGCTGGCCGGCCCCGAGGAGGAGGCCGTCCCGCCGCGCCTGCTCGGCGAGGACCTGCACCAGCGGGTCCTGTACGGCAGCGGCGACGACACCGCGCTCTCCGAACTGTTCGGCCTCGCCAGCGCCTACTCGGCGAACGCGGAGGCCGAGCGCCGCCTGCTGGTGCGCCTGGAGCGCAAGCTCTACGCCGGGGACGCCTCGGCCGCCGAACTCGCCGAGTACCGGGAGCTCGGCGCCAAGCTCAACAGTTCGCTGACCGCGCGGGCCGACGAGGCCACCGCCCGCCTGCTCGGCCGGGACCGGTGATCCCGCTCCAGCGGCCGCCGCTGCGCCCCGCACTGCTGGCCGAACTCACCCGCCGCACCGAGGCGATCCGCACGAACGGGCCGAGCACCGCGACCGGCCGCGCCGCCTGGCGGGGCGCCCGCCAGCCCAAGGCCCAGCTGCGGCTGATGCTCCGCCAGATGGCCCCGGGCCTGGAGCGGTGCATGTACTGCGGGGACAACCTCGGCACCGACATCGACCACTTCGAGCCGATCGCCCGGGCCCCGCTGCGCACCTTCGACTGGCAGAACCACCTGCTCGCCTGCGCCCACTGCAACAGCAACCACAAGCGCGACCGCTTCCCCTGCGACCCGGTCACCGGTGACCACCTGCTGGTCGACCCGTCCCGCGAGGACCCGGCCGACCACCTGCTGCTCTACCTGGAGTCCGGCGCGTACGACCCGCTGACCGCGAAGGGCGAGGCGACCATCGACGTGTTCGCGCTGAATGCCCGGGCGGAGCTGGTGCGCGGCCGGCGGATGATGTTCACGGTGGTCAAGGCGGTGGTCCAGGGCTGGCACCGCAGCCACCTGGCGGGCGCCGCGGCCCAGGCCGGGGAGTACCTGGACGCGCTGCGGCTGCTCCACAACGCCGATGTGCTCCGGGCGGTGCTGCGGCTGCGGCACCGCCCGGAGCTGGCCGCGGCCGTGCTCGGGCCGGAGGTGTTGCTCGCGCTGGAGCAACTGGCGAAGGTATCAAGGGAGTTCGGCTGAACCCCGACCGTCCTCCGGTTCCGCCGGCGTGGCCGCCGGTGGCTCCACCGGGGCGGGCGGCATCGGGACCGTCCCGGCCGCCCGCAGGGTGTTGCGGGTGAGCAGCCACGCCGCACCCAGCCCGGCCGCGCCGGCCAGCAGGCAGAGGTAGTCCGGGGCGCCGGCCCAGACGGCGGCCGCGGCCATCCCCACCCCGAGGCACAGGTGCGCGAGGCTCACCACCAGGACGGCGAAGGCCGCCGGCAGCAGCGGCCCGGTCGGGGCGGCGGTGTGCATCTCGGCCTCGATGCTCAGACCGGTGGTGAGACCGAGGTGGACGGCCACGTGCGCGGCGTCGGCGTCGGCCCGCTCGCCGTGCTCGTGGTGACCGGCGTGCTCGTGATGCTCGTGATGGTCGTGGTACTCGTGGTGACCGCCGTGGTCGTGGTGCTCGTGGTGGTCGGCCGGGGGGTGGTGCGGCGCCGGCCCGGGGGGCACGGCGCACCCGGCGTGCTCGGGGCACGGGTGATGCGCCGGGCGGGGGAGGTGGGGGCAGGGGGCGGGCGGCTCGCCGGAGCCGGCCCCGTCGGATGCGTCGGCTGCACGGCTCACGCTGGCTCCAGTGCTCGGGGCTCCACGTCGCCCGCCGGTGCACCGGGGCGGGGCGGTGCACGGGCGTCGGTTCGTACCGGATCGGTACCTGGTCAATACCCCTCGGGGCGGAATCTGCACCGCGCCGGCCAGGAAACGCGCGCCGGGGGCGCCGGATGGCGGAGGGTCGCGGACACACCGTCAGCGCACCACCCCGTCGTACCGCTTCGCGCCTGCCCGCCCCGGCGCGTGCGGGGGCCGCACGCCCCCCGCGAGCCCCGAGAGCCTGCCCGGTCGCGGGGTGGCCCCGGCTACGGCAGCCGCTGCTCGAACCAGACGACCTTCCCGGCGCCCAGCCGGGTCGCGCCCCAGCGGTCCGCGCACCGGGCCACGATCTGCAGCCCGCGCCCGCGCTCGTCCTGGGGCCCGGCCCGGCGCGGGCGCGGCAGCGCGGCGTTGTCGTCGCCGACCTCGCACCGCAGCAGCGAGGTGCGCACCAGCCGGAGCGTGACCGGTCGGGTGGCGTGCTGGATCGCGTTGGTCACCAGCTCGCTGACCATCAGTTCGGTGCTCTCCGCCAGCCCCTCCAGCCCCCACCGCCGCAGCGCGTGCGAGGCCAGCCGGCGGGCCCGGCTGGGCGTCTCGTGGCGCGGCTGGAGGAACCAGTAGGCCACGTCCTCGGCCGGGATGCCGTCGAAGGCGGCCGCGAGCAGCGCGATGTCGTCGCCGCGGTCGCCGGCCGGCAGGATCCGCAGGGCCTCCTGGCAGAGGTGCTCGGGGGAGTGCCGGTGGGCGCCGGCGAGCCGGCTGCGCAGCAGCTCCAGGCCGGTGGTCAGCGGGCGCCGCCGGGTCTCCACCAGACCGTCGGTGAACAGCAGCAGGGCCGAGCCGGGCGGTGCGGGCAGCTCCACCGAGGAGAAGTCCACCCCGCCGACGCCGATCGGCGCCCCGGCGGGCAGGTCCAGCAGCTCGCTGCGGCCGTCCGGCTGGACCAGCACCGGCGGCACGTGGCCGGCGTTGGCCAGCACCACCCGGTTGGCGATCGGGTCGTAGACCGCGTACACGCAGGTGGCCAGGTGCTGTTCGTGGCCGAGCCGCTGGGCCTGCTCGTCGAGGTGGTACAGCACCTCGTGCGGCGGCAGGTCGAGGCCGGCCAGGGTCTGGGCGCTGGTGCGCAGCTGGCCCATGATCGCCGCGGAGGTGAGCGAGTGGCCCATCACGTCGCCGACGATCAGCGCCACCCGGTTGCCGGGCAGCGGGATCGAGTCGTACCAGTCGCCGCCGACCTGGGCGCCGCTCTCGCCGGGCAGGTAGCGGTGCGCCAGCCGGACCCCGTGCGGCTGGGGCAGGTGGGTCGGCAGCATCGAGCGCTGCAGCTCGTCGGCGATCTCCCACTCCCGGGAGTACCGCAGGGCGGTGTCCACGGCGATCCCGGCCTGGGTGGCGAGATGGCTCGCGGTGGCGGTGTCGGCGGCGTCGTAGCGGGCCGGTTCGTCGTCCACCGGGCGGCGGATCAGCAGCAGCATGCCGAGGACGGCCCGGCGGCCGCGCAGCGGCAGGGCCAGCAGCGCCGTACCGGGCCGCAGCCGGCCGAGCGCCCGGGCGCCGACCAGTTCGGCCAGCAGCGGGTGCCGGCGGGCCGGGTCCGGACCGGTGAGCACCACCGGGCCGGCGGTCGCGGGGCGGGCCAGCGCCCGCGCGAGCGGGCCGTGCGGGCCGACCGGGCGGGGGCCGCCGCCGCGGCCGAGCCGGGTGCCGGCGGTGTGGTGGACGAGCAGCGCGGCGGGCGCCCCGGGGTCGCGCTCCACGTCGGGCAGCGGATCGCGGAGCAGCACCACGGCCGCGTCCGCCAGCGCGGGCACCAGCACCCGGCCCAGGTCGCGCAGGGTGGCCGGCAGGTCGAGCGAGCTGTTGATCCGGCGGGCCGCGCCGTCCAGGTAGGCGAGCCGCTCGGCCAGCCGCAGCCGGTCGGCCCCGCCCGCGCCGTCCGTGGTGTCCGTGCCGTCCGTGCTGTCCGGGCCCGGTCCGTCGGCGGCCCGGCCCGGTACGGGTTCGGGCGGGCCCTGCGGGGGTTCGGGTGCCCCGTCCGGGTGTTCGGGTGGTGGTGGGTGCCGCTGGACGGGAACGGCCGGCGGCTGCGCCGCCCTGGGGGTGAGTTGGTCGCGCACGGGCCGCCCGTTCTGGAGGTGTCGAGGAGGAGGGACTGGTCAGCTGACTCGCCGGCACCGCAGGAACAGCTGTTCCTCGGGGGGCAGGGTGGTGCTGGCCGGCGCGTACGGGTGGCCGGAACCGGACTCCACCGAGAAGCCGGCCCCCGCCAGGGTGCGGGCGAGTTCCTCCCGCAGGTAACCGCTGATCCGCAGCTCGTGACCGAGGAACGGGAGCGGGACGTGGTCCAGGTCCGCCTCCACCATGCCGAGCGCCAGCAGCCCGCCGGGACGGAGCAGGTCGCGGATCCGGCCGAGCACCGGCGGGATCTCGTTCTGCGGGAGCAGGATCAGCGAGAAGAACGCGGTGGCCGCGGCGAAGCTCCCGGCCGCGGCGGGGCCCAGCTCCGGCACGCCCCAGGCCCGGACGGCCTGCGGGGTGGCCAGGTCGTACAGGTCGATCCGGTGGAACGAGGCCTGCGGCACGGCCCGGCGGGCCAGCCCCAGCATGCCGTCCGAGAGGTCGGCCGCGGTCACGTCCAGCCCGCCGTCGGCCAGTTGGCGCAGGGGCGGCTCGCCGGTGCCGCAGCCGATGTCCAGCACCCGGGCGCCGGGCTCCAGCTCGCGCAGCAGCCACTCGCCGCACTCCAGCTGGCCCGATTTGGCCGGGAACGCCTCGTTGTAGCGGGCGCCGATCGAGTCGAAGGCCAGCGCCTGCAGCGCGCGTTCGGCGCGGCGGCGGCACATTCGCGCGTGCGCGCGGGCCTCAGGGGTGGTGGCGGAGGGGCCGTGGCCCTGGGCGGGGTCGGATATCTGTCCGGTCGTCACGATTCGCAAGGCACCTTTCCACCCTGGCCGCCGACCGGCCGACTGCCCTGCCCCCGGCGGCCGTCACGCTCCCCGTCTCCACAGCTTCGTACCGGCCCGCGCGCGGACCGGCGGTGTGTGCACCGGCCTTCGAGAATATGCGTGATCACTGCGCCATGGGGTCCCTTTTTGGCCAACTCGTGGCCGGTAGGGTGAATTCGCCCCGGTGCCGGAAGCATTCGGGTGCGGGGCGGGGTGGTGCGACAGTGGCCCGCACGCCGCATGGCGCGCGCGCCGCCCCCGCTGACCTGCGAGGACGCCGGGGTGCCCGGCCGTTTATCGAATGTCAATCGAGCCCTGGCAGAGTTCGGTGCAGCGCCGGGGAAGCGCCGAGCGTTCCCGCAGCCGGGGGGCTGCGGGAACGCGGACGCTGGGGGGACGACCCGCCGGGGGACGGGTCACGGCGCGGGGGGTGGGAAGGGCTCGGTGTGCTGCTGCGCGTCGATGAGGCTCTGCACGGGGAGAGCCTCGGGCACACCGAGCCGCGTGAAGACCGAGTGCGCCTCCTGAAGACACGCCAGCCCACGCGCGGGCTGACCGAGCTTCAGGAGCGCCTCGCCCAGGGCCGCGTTGGCGAGGCCCTGGCAGTACGCGGCATCGATCTCCTGCGCGATGGACAGCGACTCCTCGGCGGCCTCCGCGGCCTCCGGGTACTGCGCGTCACCGATCAGGCAGGCCGCGAGCCGGGCGAGTGAGTACGCCTCCCAGATCCGGTGCTGCTGGGCCTGGTAGAGCTGGTGCGCCTCGCGGAGGTGTTCGGCGGCCTCCCCCGGTGATCCGGTCGACCTCAGCACCACGCCCAGCTGATAGAGGGTGTCCGCCAGGCAGGGGGCGTTGCCGGACGTGCGGGCGGCCTCGACGGCGGTCCGGGCGGACAGGACCGCCGCCTCGTGCCGGCCGAGGCCGAGCTGGGCCCGGGCGATGTTGCCCAGCAGCCGTGCCTCGCCGATCGCGGCGCCCAGCCGGCGGCTGATCGCGTGCGCCTGCTCGAAGAACGGCAACGCCTCGGCGGAGCGGTCGCCCAGGCTCAGCACCACCGCGAGCAGGTTGGCGACCGAACTCCTGAGCTGCGTGGTGTCGTCCGCGGGCAGCAGCTCCAGGCTCTCCCGCAGCGAACCCTCCGCGTGCTGGAACTCGCCGGCCACGTGCTGGAGGAAGCCCTGGGCGAAACGGATCCGGGCCAGCACCCCGGTGTCCTGCTTGGAGCCCGGGTTCTCGTCGGCGGTCCTGAGCGCCACCCGGATCCGCTGACCGTACGTCGGGTCCTCGACCAAGGTGTTGAGTACGAGGAGGAGGTCGACCGCGGGGCGGAGCAGCTCGCGCTGGTCCTGCACGGCGGCCTCCACCGCACTCAGCACCAGGGAGACCTCGGCCCGCAGCCAGGTCTGGGCGGCCCGGCTGTCCTCGAAGCGCAGCCCGTTCGAGCTGCTCGGGTGCAGGGGCTCCGGGAGCAGGTCGTCCGGCTCGATGGCGTGGGCGGCGTTGCGCAGCGTGGCGAGCACCAGGTCCAGCAGCCTGACCAGCGCGGCCTGTTGGTCGCCGCCGGTGAGCTCGTTCTGGCGCTGGGCGAAGAGCCGGAGCAGATCGTGGTACCGGTAGCGACCGGGCGTGAAGCACTCCAGCATGTTGGCCTCGACCAGCGCCTCCGCCACGCTCTCGGCCCGCTGCTCGTCGGTACCGAGCAGGGCGGCGACCGCGGGGAGCGGCAGGTCCGGCGCGTCGACCAGGGAGAGCAGGCGGAACGCCCGGGCCTCCTCGGTCCGCAGCTGCCCGTAGCCGAGGCCGATGGTGGTCTCCACCGCGAGGTTCCCCAGCTGCAGCTCGTGGAGACGACGCCGCTGGTCCGCTAACCGCCGTGCGAGGTCCGACACGCTCCACCGCGGACGGCTGGCCAGACGGGCCGCGGCGATCCGCACGGCGAGCGGCAGGAAGCCGCACGCGGTGACGACGGCGAGCGCCGCCTCGGGCTCGGCGGCCACCCGTCGCTCGCCCACGATGGCGGAGAACAGCGCGAGCGCCTCGGCCGGGGACAGCTCCTCGACATCCACCAGGTGGGCACCGGGGATCCCGGCCAGCCGCGAGCGGCTGGTGACCAGCACGGCACTGCCGGACACCCCCGGGATGAGCGGGCTGAGCTGGAGCGCGTCCCGGGCGTTGTCGAGCAGGATGAGCATCCGCCGCTCCGCGAGCAGCGACCGGTACATGGCGGCGCGCTGGTCGAGCGAGTCCGGTGCCTCGGCGGCGCCGAGCGCGTAGAGGAAGTCGCCGAGCACCGCGGCCGGGTCGGCCGGCGCGGCGCCGGTGCCGCGCAGGTCCACGTAGAGCTGGCCGTCCGGGAACTCGGTGCGCAGCCGGTGCGCGACGTGGACCGCCAGCGTGGTCTTGCCGACCCCGCCGATGCCGGCCAGCGAGGTGACCACCACGGCCTGGCCCGACCCGCTGCTCAGGACGTCCTGGAGCTCGTCGACCAATTCGGACCTACCGCTGAAGTCCGATACGTCGGCCGGGAGTTGGGCCGGCGGGGTGAAGGTGGAGCTCTCGTCCGGCTCGTACCTCGGCTCGGCGAGGGCGGTCGGCATCAGTGCCGGGTCGGCGGCCAGGATCCGGGCCTGCATCCCGGCGAGTCCGGAGCCGGGCTCGACCCCGAGTTCATCGATCAGCAGCTTGCGGGTGTCCGCGTAGACGCCGAGCGACTCCGCCTGGCGGCCGCACCGGTAGAGCGCGAGCATCAACAGCTCCCGCAGCCGTTCCCGCAGGGGGTGCTCGGCGGCGAGGGAGCTGAGCTCGGCGACCACTTCCGCGTGCAGACCGACCTCGAGCGCCGCGGCGTAGCGCTCCTCCTCGGCGGTCACCCGGCGTTCGCCCAACCGGCTCCGCTGGGCCTCGGCGAATTGTCCCGGTATACCCGCGAGCGGGCGTCCGCTCCAGAGTGCGAGTGCGGAGACCAGCAGGCTGTGCGAACTGCGAAACTGCCCGGCCGCGCGGGCCGCCGTGGCATCCGCGAACATGCCGTCAAATATCGGTAGATCGAATGATTTCGGCTGAATCCGCAGTGCGTATCCGTCGCTCACCGAGACCAGGATCTCCGCCGGTCTGCGGACCTCGCGGTGGGGCTCGATGACGTTGCGAAGACGTGAGATGTAGGTGCGCAGCGCGGCCACGGCCTGCGGCGGGGGGCGATCACCCCATAGGCCGTCCACCAGTTCCTGGGTGGTGACCGGCCTGCCGTTGCTGAGGAGCAGGGCGACCAGTACCGCTTGCTGCTGCGGCGACCCGAGCGAGAGCGGCACGTCGTCCCGCCACGCCTGGACCGGACCGAGCACCTGGAAGCGCAACGCGTGGGCGTGCGGCCTCTCCTGATGCTCCATGAATTCCCCCGATGGCCTTGCCGATGCTGTCCCGGAGCATGCTGCTCGCCGGTCAACGGTGAGGCGCCAGCCTAAGGCGAAGCGCGCAAACGTTGGAGAAGAGGACAGGCTTCGGAGTGTTTATAGGACATTTAACGGCCCCTAGGATACTGTCCGGGCGCCCTGGCCGCCGAGGTCGGGACGAGGAGAACCCAAAACCTGAAAGGCGGTCATTCCCATGGCTGACAACGAGACCACGGCCACCGCCCCGGCAGTCGCCGAGACCTCACCCTCCGAGCACATCCTGCCTGCCGTGGACGCCCAGCCGATCCTCGACGTCCTGGAGGGACTCGACGAGGAGCCCGCAGGCGAGCCGGCCGTCGTTCCGGCCGTGGACAAGAAGGGGCCGGGCGAGGTCTTCGAGCCGCTCGGCAGCATCACCAACCACCCCTGAGCCGCCCCCGACCCGACCGTGACCAGGTCACGGTTCGGCCGAAACCCGATCCCTGCCGACCATCCGGCAGGGATCGGTCCGTCTCGGCCGCCTGCTGCTCCGCTCACTCCGCGGAGCGGCTCTGTTCGTTGCTCCGCGGAGCGACGGTGCCTGCTGCTCCGCGGAGCGACTGTGCCTGCTACTCCGCGGAGCGGATGCGCACGCTGGTGATCAGCGGCCCGTCCGTGACCTCCGCGAAGAAGTCGTTGCCCTTGTCGTCGACGACCACGAAGGCCGGGAAGTCCTCGACCTCGATCCGCCAGACCGCCTCCATCCCGAGCTCGGCGTACTCCAGCACCTCGACCTTCTTGATGCAGTCCTGGGCGAGCCGGGCCGCCGGGCCGCCGATCGAGCCGAGGTAGAAGCCGCCGTGCTCGGCGCAGGCCTTGGTGACCTGCTTGGAGCGGTTGCCCTTGGCGAGCATGACCATCGAGCCGCCGGCCGCCTGGAACTGGTCGACGTACGAGTCCATCCGCCCGGCGGTGGTGGGGCCGAAGGAGCCGGAGGCGTAGCCCTCGGGGGTCTTGGCGGGGCCCGCGTAGTAGACCGGGTGGTCCTTCAGGTACTGGGGCATGCCCTCGCCGCGGTCCAGCCGCTCCTTGATCTTGGCGTGGGCGATGTCGCGGGCCACCACCAGGGTGCCGCTGAGCGAGAGCCGGGTCTTGACCGGGTACTTGGACAGCTGGGCCCGGATCTCGGACATCGGCTGGTTCAGGTCCACCCGGACCACCTCGTCGTCGAGGTGCTCGTCGGTGGTGTCCGGCAGGTACTTGGCCGGGTCGGTCTCCAGCTGCTCCAGGAAGATCCCCTCGGCGGTGATCTTGCCGAGCGCCTGGCGGTCGGCCGAGCAGGAGACGGCCATCGCGACCGGCAGCGAGGCGCCGTGCCGCGGCAGCCGGATCACCCGCACGTCGTGGCAGAAGTACTTGCCGCCGAACTGCGCGCCGATGCCGATCTTCTGGGTCAGCTCGGTGACCTTGGCCTCCAGCTCCAGGTCGCGGAAGCCGTGCCCGGTGGCGGCGTCGCCCGAGGTGGGCAGCTCGTCCAGGTAGTGCGCGGAGGCGTACTTGGCGGTCTTCAGGGCGAACTCGGCGCTGGTGCCGCCGACCACGATCGCCAGGTGGTACGGCGGGCAGGCCGCGGTGCCCAGCGAGCGGATCTTCTGCTCCAGGAAGGCCAGCATCGAGTCCTCGTTGAGGATCGCCTTGGTCTCCTGGTACAGGTACGACTTGTTGGCGCTGCCGCCGCCCTTGGCCATGAACAGGAACTTGTAGGCGCCGCCGTCGGTGGCGTACAGCTCGATCTGGGCCGGCAGGTTGTTGCCGGTGTTCTTCTCGTCCCACATGGTGACCGGCGCCATCTGCGAGTACCGCAGGTTGAGCTTGGTGTACGCGTCGAAGACGCCGCGCGCGATGGCGGCCTCGTCGCCGCCCTCGGTCAGCACGTTCTGGCCGCGCTTGCCCATCACGATGGCGGTGCCGGTGTCCTGGCACATCGGCAGGATGCCGCCGGCCGAGATGTTGACGTTCTTCAGCAGGTCCAGCGCCACGAAGCGGTCGTTCGGGCTGGCCTCCGGGTCGTCCAGGATGCGGCGCAGCTGGGCCAGGTGGGCCGGGCGCAGGTAGTGCGAGATGTCGTGCATGGCCTCGGCGGTCAGCCGACGCAGGGCCTCCGGCTCGACCTTCAGGAAGGTGCGCCCGTCCGCCTCGAAGGTGGAGACGCCCTCCGAGGTGATCTTGCGGTACGGCGTGGGGTCGGCACCGATCGGGAGCAGGTCACGGTAGGCGAACTCTGGCGTGGCGGCCATGGGGAGGTCCTCAAGTCTTTCGGCTGCGTCGACGAAGCACCCTCCAGGGTAGGCGCCGCGCCGGGGAGGCCGGAGCGAAGGTCAGCCTGCGTGACCGGAGTCACGCGGACCGAATGAAACTCTCGTTCGGGGGCGGTCGCAGTGGCTAGTCTTTCCCCGTGGACAACTCGCCGTCGCAGGACGCCCAGGGGCACGAGCCCGTACCCATGACGAAGGCCGGGGCGACGCCCGCGGCCCGCCCCGACGCCGCTCCGGTCGCGGAGGCCGAGCTCCGGGCCTCGGACGCCGACCGCGAGCGGGTCGCCGAGCTGCTCCGGGACGCCTACGCGGAGGGCCGGCTCTCCGTGGAGGAGCACTCCGAGCGGATCGAGGCGGCGTACAGCGCCAAGACCTTCGGCGAGCTGGTCCCGCTGACCAGGGATCTGCCGGCGCACGGGCGGATCTCGATGGACAAGGCCCCGCTCGGCGCCCCCCGGCCGGCCCGCGCCCCGCAGGCGCCGGCCCGTACGGAGTCGCCCTCGATGGTGGCGATCTTCGGTGGGGCCAGCCGCAAGGGCCGCTGGCGGGTCGGCTCGCAGCTGCGCGCCGTGGCCGTGTTCGGCGGGGTGGACATCGACCTGACCGACGCGGTCTTCGAGTCCCCGGAGGTGGTGATCGAGGTCACCGCGATCTTCGGCGGGGTGGACATCAAGGTGCCGGAGAACGTCAGCCTGCACGGCGGCGGGGTCGGCATCTTCGGCGGCTTCGACGTCAAGGAGCAGACCTCGGCCGACCCGTACGCCCCGGTGGTGCGGGTGAAGGGCGCGGCGGTGTTCGGCGGTTGCGAGGCGCGGCCGCGCCGCGGCAAGAAGCTCAAGGAGTGGGTGCGCAAGCAGCTGGACGGCTGACGGCGGCCGCTCCCGCGGGCCGCACTCGGCGTCAACTGGCCGGATGGCACCGGGCGTTGTGCCGAGTGCAGTCCGTGGTCGGTTGCGTGCGGTGTGCATGAATCGGGCGGTGGCGGGGTAGTTCCTCTCGCATCATCGTTCCTGTGAGGCTGTGATCCCGGGCGTCGGCGTGCCGATGCCGAGGCGGGGTGAGCGCGGGGCAGCCGGTCAGGGGCGCGAGCCTTCCCCCCGAGTCTTGAGCCTGGTCAGGAGTACGCCGTGCTGCATCCGATCGAGTCCAGTGCCCCCGGTGCCGTCGCCGCCCGCCGCAGTCCGTCGGGTGCGGCGGCGCAGCAGCACGGTCACCTGGACGACAATCCCTGGCACACCGGTGCGGCCTGCCGCAGCGACGAGGCGGGGCTGTTCTTCGCCCCCTCCAAGGAGCCGACGGCCGCCCGGCTGGCCCGGGAGGAGCAGGCGAAGCGGGTCTGCGCCCGCTGCCCGGTGCTGCTGGAGTGCCGGGAGCACGCGCTGGCCCAGCCCGAGCCGTACGGGGTGTGGGGCGGGCTGACGGCGGCCGAGCGCCGGGTCGTGCTGAGCCGCCGCCGGCGCCGGGACGGCGAGCTGCGCGAGGTGCGCCGGGTCGGGGTGGAGCGCCGGATAGCCGGCTGAACGCGACCGCGGCGGCCCCCCGGATGACCGGGAGGCCGCCGCAGCCGTGCGCCGGGAGCCGTCAGTTGGCCCGGTCGAAGTCGATCGCGCTGTACGCCCGCAGCTTGGAGAGCTTGTGGGTGGAGTCGATCTGGCGGATCGTGCCGCTCTTGGAGCGCATCACCAGCGAGCTGGTGGTGGCGGTCTCCTGGCGGTAGTGGACACCGCGCAGCAGCTCGCCGTCGGTGATGCCGGTGGCGACGAAGAACACGTTCTCGCCGCTGACCAGGTCGTCGGTGCTGAGCACCCGGTCCAGGTCGTGGCCGGCCTCCAGGGCCTTGCGCCGCTCGGCCTCGTCCTTGGGCCACAGCCGGCCCTGGATGACACCGCCCATGCACTTCATGGCGCAGGCCGCGATGATGCCCTCGGGGGTGCCGCCGATGCCCATCAGCAGGTCGACGCCGGTGCCCTCGCGGGCGGCCATGATCGCGCCGGCCACGTCGCCGTCCGAGATGAACTTGATCCGGGCGCCCGCCTCGCGGATCTCCCGGACCAGGCCGTCGTGGCGCGGACGGTCCAGGACCACCACGGTGACGTCCTCGACGGCGCTGCCCTTGGCCTTGGCGACCCGGCGGATGTTCACCGCCGCCGGGGCGGTGATGTCGACGAAGTCGGCGGCCTCGGGGCCGGCGACCAGCTTGTCCATGTAGAACACCGCGCTGGGGTCGAACATGGTGCCGCGGTCGGCCACCGCCAGCACCGCCACCGCGTTGCCCATGCCCTTGGCGGTCAGCGTCGTGCCGTCCACCGGGTCGACCGCGACGTCGCACTCGGCGCCGGTGCCGTCGCCGACCCGCTCGCCGTTGAAGAGCATCGGGGCCTCGTCCTTCTCGCCCTCCCCGATGACGACGACGCCGTTCATCGAGACGGTCGAGACGAGGGTGCGCATGGCCTTGACGGCCGCGCCGTCGGCGCCGTTCTTGTCGCCCCGGCCGACCCAGCGGCCCGCCGCCATGGCGGCCGCCTCGGTGACCCGGACGAGCTCCAGCGCGAGGTTCCGGTCGGGAGCCTCGGGGGCCACCTCCAGGGCGCTGGGCAGGTTGTGCGAGAACTGCGTGGTCATCGTCGTTACCTCTCTGTACGCGACGGCCAGTGAGCGCTCGACTACTGCCTGCGTCGAACGCCGTGGTGAGGGTGGTGCGATCGTATCTGCCCCCCGGACGGGTGTCTGTGGCGCACTCCTCGCCCACCTGCGACTACGGGCGCCGCAAGGGCTCACGGGGACCCCGGGTGACGGTGGTGCGCCCGCGATGGGTCACCATGAGGGGGTGGCAGGCAAGAGCAGCATGAGAAGCCGGCAGTCGGTGCGGGACATGGTCCTGTCGATGCTGGCCGTCGGTGGCGTGGTGGCCGTGGGGTACCTGTTCGTACCGCACTCGGCGGGCGACGGGGTGCACGCGGTGGAGTACCGCACGGCGCTGGCCTCGGCGAAGCGCGCGGCGCCGTACCCGGTGCTCGGCCCGCAGGGGCTGCCGGACCGCTGGCGCGCCACCTCGGTCGAGTACCGCAAGGACAAGAACGGCCACAACGTCTGGCACCTGGGCTTCGTCACCCCCTCCGGCGAGTACGCGGCGATCGAGCAGAGCAACGGCGCCAAGGCGGACGTGCTCTCCGCCGTGGTGCCCGGCGGCGCGGCGGACGGCAGTGCCCCGGTCGCCGGCCAGGACTGGGAGCGGTACCAGGGCGACCGCTACCGCGGCCTGACCCGCCAGGACGGCACCGCCACCACCGTGGTCGCCGGCAGCGCCTCCTACGCCGAACTCACCGAACTCGCCCAGTCCCTCCACTGAGCCCGGCGTTCACTCCCAGGGGCCCAGGGCTCACCTCCGACAGCACGAGGCTCACCCCCAGGGGCGCGGGGAACTGCGCGAGTCCGGCAGGAATCCGGCCCGCGGCCGAGGTCTCGGTGGTCACCCGCGCGGACCCTGCGTTCCCTGTGGCTCACGGTTCCCCGCGCCCCCGGGGGGCTCCCCGCCGCAGGGGATCAGCAGAAAGGGCCCCCGGAAGCCGGGGGCCCTTCGTGCGTGCCGTTGCTCAGACGGTGGTGACGACCTCGTCGTACGCCAGGCGCGGGGAGCGCGGGTACCAGGCGTCCGCGCCCGGCTTGCCGATGTTGATCACGGTGACGACCGAGTGCTCGCCGTCCGCGAAGAACTCCTTGTTGATGCCCTCGGCGTCGTAGCCGAGCATCGGGCCCGCGGCCAGGCCGGCGGCGCGGACGCCGATGATGAAGTAGGCCGCCTGCAGGGTGGCGTTCATCGCGGCGGAGGCCTCACGGGCCGGGCGCTCGGCGAAGACGACGTCCTTGGCCTGCGGGAAGTGCGGGAACAGGGTGGGGAGCTCGTGGTGGAACTCGTTGTCCTGGGCCAGGATGGCGACCAGCGGGGCGGCGGCGGTCTTGGCCTTGTTGCCGTCCGACATCAGGTTGACCAGGCGCTCGCGGGCCTCGGGGCTGCGCACCAGGGTGATCCGCAGCGGCTGCTGGTTCATCGCCGTCGGGGCGTACTTGACCAGGTCGTAGATGGCCTGGACCTGCTCGTCGCTGACCGGCTCGTCGGTGAAGGTGTTGGCGGTGCGGGCCTCACGGAACAGCAGGTCCTGGGCGGCGGCGTCGAGAGCCAGAGTCATTGCGGGTCACCTTGTCACGGGGGGACTACGGGGGGAAGCGTCTCGGCGGAATCCGCCGATCCGGTAGTCCACAACAGTCTGTGAATCTTAAACAATTCCTCCGCCGTACTGTGATCCGGGTCACGTCCCCCGGGCTACCCCTGGTCGCCCGGACCCTCCTCGACCGCCAGCGCCGCGTCCAGCCGCGCCCGGGCCCCGTCCAGCCAGCGCTGGCAGACCTTGGCCAGCTCCTCGCCGCGCTCCCACAGGGCCAGCGACTCCTCCAGCGGGATGCCGCCGCCCTCCAGCCGGCGCACCACCTCCAGCAGCGCGTCCCGCGCCTGCTCGTAGCCCAGGCTGTCGTCGGCGCCGACCGTGCTCTGCTGATCTGCCATGGCGCCAGCGTAGGGCCTGCCGCCGACAGACCAACGGCGTACTGGCCGGGGCCGCCCGCGCCCGGGTCAGTCCTCCTCGACGGCGACCCCGAAGCCGCCCGCCGCCACCCGGGCGTGCAGCCGCTCACCCGCCGCCACCTGCGCCGGATCCGTCACCACCGTGCCGTCCGCGCGCTGCAGCACCGCGTACCCGCGCTCCAGGGTGGCCAGCGGCGACAGCGCCACCACCCGGGCCAAGGTGTGCCCCAGATCCGTCTGGGCGTGGTCGAGCCGGTGCCCGAGCACCCGCCGCGAGCGCTCCAGCAACGCCGTCACCTCCGCCGCCGGGCCCTCCACCAGCCGGTGCGGCGCGGCCAGCACCGGACGGCTGCGCACCCCCTCCAGGCCGGCCTGCTCCCGTTCGACCCGGGCGGTGATGTGCCGCCGGGCCCGGTCGCGCAGCTGGTGCACCCGGGCCAGCTCCTCGCCGACGTCCGGCACCACCCGCTTGGCGGCGTCGGTCGGGGTGGCGGCCCGCAGGTCGGCGACGAAGTCCAGCAGCGGCTGGTCCGGTTCGTGGCCGATCGCGCTCACCACCGGCGTACGGGCTGCCGCCACGGTGCGGATCAGCTCCTCGTCCGAGAACGGCAGCAGGTCCTCGACGCTGCCGCCGCCGCGAGCGACCACGATCACGTCCACCTCGGCCAGCGCGTCCAGCTCGCGGACGGCCGCGGCCACCTGCCCGGCCGCGCTGGGCCCCTGAACCAGCACGTTGCGCACCTCGAAGCGGACCGCCGGCCAGCGCCGCCGGGCCACCTCCAGGACGTCCCGCTCGGCGGCCGAACCGCGCCCGGTGACCAGCCCGATCCGGTGCGGCAGGAACGGCAGCGGCCGCTTGCGGTCGGCCGCGAACAGCCCCTCGCCGGCCAGCCGCTTCTTCAACTGCTCCAGCCGGGCGAGCAGTTCGCCCAGTCCGATCATCCGGATCTCGGAGGCCCGCAGCGACAGCGACCCGCGCGCGGTGTACCACTCGGCCTTGGCGTGCACCAGCACCCGGGAGCCCTCCTGCACCACCTCGGCCACCTGGTCGAAGACCGAGCGGAAGCAGGTGACGGTGAGCGACACGTCGCGGTCCGGGTCACGCAGCGTCAGGAACACCATCCCGGCCCCCGGCCGCCGGTTGAGCTGCGCAATCTGCCCCTCGACCCATACCTCGCCGAGCCGGTCGATCCAGCCGCCGATCAGCGCGGAGACCTTGCCGACCGGGATCGGCGCTTCGGGGGAGCTGGAGTTGGCCATACCCACGAGGCTAGCGCCGCGCACCCACAGAACCGCCGGCCCGCAGCGCCGCCCGCCGACTGGCCCGGACGGCACCGACCCGCCTCACCGGTTACCTGCAGCCACCCCCTGCACCGCCAGCACCACCAGGCCCACCGCCAGCCACACCGCCCCCACCAGCTGCGCCGGGTGCGAGGCCGACCGGACCACCGCCACCAGCACCGCGATCCCGAGCACCGGCACCACCAGGTGCCGCAGCAGGTCCCGGGAGCGCCGCCGCACCACGTACCAGCCGATCACCGAGGCGTGCAGCAGGACGAACGCGGTCAGCGCCCCGACGTTCACCACCGAGGTCAGCTGGTCCAGGCCGTCGTCCCGGCGGGCCGCCCAGACCGCCGCCACCAGCGTGATCAGCGCCGTCGTGAGCAGGGCCCGGCCGGGCACCCCCGAGCGTGGCTCCACCGCGGCGAGCGCCCGGGGCAGCCGTCCCTCCCGCGCCATCGCGAACACCAGCCGGCCCGCCGCCGCCTGCCCCGCCAGCGCGGCGAACGCGGCGCCGATCGCCTTGGAGAGTGCGACCAGGGTGCGCAACCAGTGCCCGATCGCCGCGTCCACGGTGTCGTAGAAGGCCGAACCCTGCGCGGCCGGATCGGCCGCCAGCTGCTGCGGGGTCAGCGGCTCCAGCAGCGCCGCCAGGTAGGTCTGCGCCACGAACAGCAGGCCGGCCAGCGCCAGGCACCACAGCACCGCCCGCGCCACCGCCGCCGAGGCCCCGACCGCCTCCTCCACGAACGAGGCGATCGCGTCGAAGCCCAGGAAGGACAGCACCGCCACGGAGACCGCCGACAGCACCGCGGACAGCGAGAAGCCGCCCACCGCGGCCAGCGGCGACCACCAGTCCCGCACCGCCCCGTGCCGCACCAGCTCCACCGTCGCCGCCACCGTGAACACCGCCAGTACCGCGACCTCCAGCGCCAGCACCGCGAACCCCACCGCCGCCGCGGTCCGCACCCCGGCCAGGTTGAGCCCCGTGGTGACCAGCACCGCCAGCGCCGTCCACACCCACCGCGACACGCCGGGCACCAGCGCGTTCAGCGCGATCCCGGAGAACAGGTACGCCACCGCCGGGATCAGCAGGTAGTCCAGCATCGCCATCCACCCGGCGACGAACCCGGCGCCCTCGCCCAGCCCGGCCCGCGCGTACGCGAACACCGACCCGGCCCGCGGCACCGCCCGCACCATCTGGGCGTACGACAGCGCCGTGAAACCCATCGCCACGGTCGCCACCAGGTACACCGCGGCGACCGCGCCGCGGCTCTTCGCGTCCAGCACGCCGAACACCCCGACCGGGGCCATCGGGGCGATGAACAGCAACCCGTAGACCACCAGATCCCGCAGGCCGAGGCTGCGCCGCAGCGCACCCGACCGGAGTTGCTCGTTCACCCCACCCATTTGATCACCCGTGCCGTTCGCCGCCCGACCGGCCACGCGCGTGGGGCCGCCCCGGCATCGCCCGTACGATGGAGCCATGTCCACCACTGCTCAGCGCCGTGTCCTGCTCGCCGCCCCCCGGGGCTACTGCGCGGGCGTCGACCGCGCCGTGATCGCCGTGGAGAAGGCCCTGGAGCAGTACGGGGCCCCGATCTACGTCCGCAAGCAGATCGTCCACAACAAGTTCGTCGTGCAGACCCTGGAGAAGCAGGGCGCGATCTTCGTCGACGAGACGGAGGAGGTGCCGGAGGGCTCGATCGTGGTCTTCTCGGCCCACGGCGTCGCGCCGGCCGTCCACGACGAGGCCAAGGCCGGCAAGCTCGCCACCATCGACGCCACCTGCCCGCTGGTGACCAAGGTGCACAAGGAAGCCGTCCGCTTCGCCGACGAGGACTACGACATCCTGCTGGTCGGCCACGAGGGCCACGAAGAGGTCGTCGGCACCATGGGCGAGGCCCCGGAGCGGATCCACCTGGTGGACGGCGCCGAGGACGTCGCCAACGTCCGGGTCCGCGACGAGTCCAAGGTCGTCTGGCTCTCCCAGACCACCCTTTCGGTGGACGAGACCATGGCCACCGTCGGCGAGCTCAAGAAGCGCTTCCCGCTGCTGGTCTCCCCGCCCAGCGACGACATCTGCTACGCCACCCAGAACCGCCAGGTGGTGGTCAAGCAGATCGCCCCCGACACCGACCTGCTGATCGTGGTCGGCTCCAAGAACTCCTCCAACTCCGTGCGCCTGGTCGAGGTCGGCCTCGAGTACGGCGCCAAGGCCGCTCACCTGGTCGACTTCGCCGACGAGATCGACGAGGCCTGGCTGGAGGGCGTCACCACGGTCGGCCTGACCAGCGGCGCCTCGGTGCCCGAGATCCTGGTCGAGGGCGTGCTCACCTTCCTGGCCGAGCGCGGCTACGCCGACGTGGAGACCGTCAAGACCGCCGAGGAGCACCTGCAGTTCTCGCTGCCCAAGGAGCTCCGCCGCGACCTGCGCGCCGAGGCCGCCGGCAAGCTCTGACCTGCCGCCGGCAGGATCCGATCCGCTCCGATGCCCGGGGCCCGCCCGTCGGGTCCCGGGCATCGTGCTGTCCGGGCCGGGGTATCAGCAGGCGGGGGCGGACCTGCGCCCGTACGTTTGTGCACAGGCTGTGGATGACGGAGGTCGCGGCAGATGACGAAGGTATTCGGTGTGGACATCGGTGGATCGGGCATCAAGGGTGCCCCGGTCGACCTGGAACGCGGGGCGCTGGCCCAGGAGCGGCACAAGGTCCTCACCCCGCACCCCGCCTCGCCCGAGTCGGTGGTGGCGGCCGTCCAGGAGGTGGTCAGACACTTCGACCACCAGGGCCCGGTCGGCCTCACCTTCCCCGGCGTGGTGGTGGACGGCCACACCCGCACCGCCGCCAATGTGGACAAGGGCTGGATCGGGGTGGACGCGGCGGGCCTGTTCGGCGACGCGCTCGACCTGCCCGCCACCGTGATCAACGACGCCGACGCCGCCGGGCTGGCCGAGCTCACCCACGGCGCCGGACAGGCGCACCGGGGCGTGGTCATGGTGCTCACCTTCGGCACCGGGATCGGCAGCGCGCTCTTCGTGGACGGCACCCTGGTGCCCAACACCGAGCTCGGCCACCTGGAGCTGCGCGGCAAGGACGCCGAGCACCGGGCGTCCTCGGCGGCCCGGGAGCGCCACGACCTGAGCTGGCCCGACTGGGCGGAGCGGGTGGACGAGTACCTCGGCATGGTGGAGCGGCTGTTCTCGCCGCAGCTGATCATCATCGGCGGCGGGGTGAGCCGCAAGCACGAGAAGTTCCTGCCGCTGCTGACCGAGCGCGGGGCCGAGGTGGTGCCGGCCCGGCTGCGCAACGACGCGGGCATCGTCGGGGCGGCGATGGCGGCGCAGGCGGCGGCCGAGGCGCACTGAGCCGGGCGGACACCGGCCCCGGGGCCCGGCCCGGGCTGCGGGGTCGGGCCGGCGGCGCGGGATCGGGCGGGTGCGTCGGCCGCGGTTCGGAGCCGGCCGTGGTGGGGCGTCGGCCGTGGTGGGGCGTCGGCCGTGGTGCGGAGCCGGCCGGTCAGCGGGCCCGGCGGATCCGGCGCTGGGCGAGGAACCGGGCCGCCACGATCAGCACCGCCAGCCCCGTCCCGGCGAACAGCCAGCCGGCCCGCAGCGCCAGCCCGCCGGCCAGCGCCACCACCTCGCCGGTGATCCCGGGCACCTCGTTCGGCTGGCAGAGCACCAGCGCCGCCGCGAAGGCGATCGGGCCGCTGATCGGGGCGGCCGGCAGGTCCGACAGCCGGACGCGGACCGCGAGCTGGAAGCAGATCGCCAGGTACCCGAGGCCGAACAGCACCCCGAGCCCGCCGAACAGCAACCGGTCCGCCCCCGCCACCAGCAGCGTCGCCAGCACGGCGACCACCCCGGTCCCGATCGCGGTCAGCCGGGTCGGGCGCCCGCTGCGCCGGCGGTCGGCCGGCAGCCGCAGGCGCAGCCTCGGCGCGGCCCGCGGCCCGGAGGCCGGCCGCAGCCGGGTGTCGGGGGGCGCGGACTGCCCCGGTACGGCGGCCTCGGCGGCGGCACCTGTCGGCGGCCGCCGCCTCGGCCCTGGCGGCTGGGTACGGATGCTCTGCTCCACCAGCCCAACGTACGGTCCGATCATCGCCACACTGTGTAATGCCCGCGGAATGCTTCCTCCGTGTCCGGGCCGGGCGTAGGGTCGCAGGGCGTACGACGGGGGTGGACCATGGCCGGATTCGTGTTCGAGCGGCTGCACCACGTGCAGCTGGACGTCCCGGTGGGGGCGGAGCAGCGGTGCCGGGAGTTCTGGGCCGGGGTGCTCGGGATGGTGGAGCTGGTGAAGCCGCCGGTGCTGGCGGCGCGCGGTGGCTGCTGGTTCCGCGGCGGCGGCGTGGAGGTGCACCTCGGGGTCGTCCCGGAGCACCGGCCGTCGGCGAAGGGGCACCCGGCGTTGCTGGTCAGCGGGCTGGACGGGCTGGCCGAGCGGCTGGCGGCGTACGGCAGCCCGGTGGGCTGGGACGACGGCTTCCCCGGCTACCGGCGGTTCCACTCGGCCGACCCGTTCGGCAACCGGCTGGAGTTCCTGGAGCCGCTCGGTGCGCCCGCGGAGTTGCCGGAGCCGGACCAGCTGCCCTGAGCGCGCCCCGTAGACTGGGGGATCGGCCCGGACCGGTGCCGCTCCACCTCCCTCCAAGCCCACGGGACATCGCTACATGTCGCTCACGATCGGAATCGTCGGTCTGCCGAATGTCGGCAAGTCGACCCTGTTCAACGCCCTGACCAAGAACGACGTGCTGGCGGCCAACTACCCGTTCGCCACCATCGAGCCCAACGTCGGCGTGGTCGGTGTCCCGGACTCCCGGCTGGCCAAGCTCGCCGAGATCTTCGGCTCGCAGCGGATCCTGCCGGCGACGGTGGACTTCGTGGACATCGCGGGCATCGTCCGCGGCGCCAGCGTCGGTGAGGGCCTGGGCAACAAGTTCCTCGCCAACATCCGTGAGTCCGACGCGATCTGCCAGGTCATCCGGGCCTTCGTCGACCCGGACGTGGTGCACGTGGACGGCAAGGTCTCGCCGAAGGACGACATCGAGACCATCAACACCGAGCTGATCCTCGCCGACCTCCAGTCGATCGAGAAGGTGCTGCCCCGCCTCCAGAAGGAGTCCCGCCTGAAGAAGGAGTCGGCGGCCACCCTGGCGGCGGCCGAGGCGGCCCAGAAGGTCCTGGAGTCCGGCAAGACCCTGTTCGAGGTCGGCTTCGACGCCTCCTCGGTGCGGGAGCTGCACCTGCTCACCACCAAGCCGTTCCTCTACGTCTTCAACGTCGACGAGGACGAGCTGACCGACGAGGCCTTCAAGGACGAGCAGCGCGCGCTGGTCGCCCCGGCCGAGGCGATCTTCCTCAACGCCAAGATCGAGTCCGAACTGATCGGCATGGACGAGGACGAGGCGCTCGAACTCCTCCAGTCCATGGGCCAGGAGGAGACCGGCATGGCCACCCTCGGCCGCGTCGGCTACGAGACCCTCGGCCTGCAGAGCTACCTCACCGCCGGCCCCAAGGAGACCCGGGCCTGGACCATCAAGAAGGGCGCCACCGCCCCCGAGGCCGCCGGAGTCATCCACACCGACTTCCAGAAGGGCTTCATCAAGGCGGAGGTCATCTCCTTCGACGACCTGGTCGAGACCGGCTCCATCGCCGAGGCCCGCGCCAAGGGCAAGGCCCGCATCGAGGGCAAGGAGTACGTCATGCAGGACGGCGACGTGGTGGAGTTCCGCTTCAACGTCTGATCGCGTGGTGCTGCGAGAGGGCCGGACTCCGCGGAGTCCGGCCCTCTCCCCGTTCCCGTGCGGGACGACGCCCGAGGGTCTGCCTTGGGTGGTACGTTATTCGGTACCACTTGCCGAAGGGGGTACGTGCCGTGTCCATCACCGCGAGCGAGGCGCGCAGGGATCTCTTCCCGTTGATCAAGAAGGTCAACGAGGATCACGACGCCATCGAGATCGTGTCCAAGCACGGGAACGCCGTGCTCGTGTCCGCCGAGGACTACGCCGCCCTGCGGGAGGGCTCGTACCTCCTGCGGTCGCCGGCGAACGCGCGGCGCCTGCTCAAGGCGTACGACAATGCGCTGAACGGCACAGGGCTTTCCGAGCGCACGCTCATCGACCCCGACTCGGCCGATGCCGGGCGGGGTGTCGAGTGAGGCTCGTCTTCGAGGAACAGGGCTGGGAGGACTACACCTCCTGGCTCAAGAACGATCGCAAGACGCTCGCGCGGATCAACAAGCTCATCGAGGACGTCCTGCGCGACCCGTTCACCGGGATCGGCAAGCCGGAGCCGCTGAAGTACTACCTGCCCGGCGCGTGGTCCCGCCGCATCGACGACGAGCACCGGCTTGTCTGCCTGGTCACGGACCGGGAGATCGTCGTCCTGGCGGCGCGCTACCACTACTGACGGCGGAGGCTGCTCGACCCGAGATGCAGCGGGGCGGGCCTTCGGGGTCAGTGGTTGCGCGGGCGGATGTGCAGGTGGCCGGTGCGGGGGTGGGCGGGTGGGGCGGACGGCAGCACGGCGCTCAGCTCGTACCGGCACTTCTGTGCGACGCGGCAGGACGCGGTGTTGTCGACCTGGTGTACGAGTTCGAGGCTCGTCGGCCCGGCGCCGGGGAAGAGGTCGAAGGCCCAGTCCGTCAGGGCGTCGAGCGCCCGGGGTGCCACGCCCAGGCCGCGGGCGTGCGGCGCGGTCCAGTAGCCGACCTCCGCGGACGAGGCGCCCGGCACGGCGCCCTTGAGCACCACGTGGCCCGCCAACCTGCCCTCGCCGCCCGCGGGTTCGGACATGAGGACGGCGAAGGCGAGCCGGTCCCCGGCCTCCTGGCCGCGCTGCTGCTCCTCGATCCACCGGGCCGCGCTCGCCTCGTCGTGCACGGCGAAGCTCGTCCACCGGCGCAGCGCTTCGTCCCGCGCCAGCCCGACCAGGTCGGCGGCGTCCGCTGGGCCCCAGGGGCGCAGGACGAGCGCGGGGCCCGACGGGGTGGCGGCCGCCGTCGGTCGCGTAGTGATCTTCTCCATCGGTCGAGGGTAGGGGCTCAACTCTCGTAGTGGTAGCGGCACTGCGCGATCAGGATGGCGTCGTCGGTGACCTTGTGGATCAGGCGGTGTTCGTCATTGATCCGACGTGACCAGTAGCCCTGGAAGCCGTGTTTGAGCGGCTCCGGCTTGCCGATCCCCTCGTTGCCGTTGCGTGCGACATCCGCGATGAGCGTGTTGATCCGCTTGAGCGTCCTGCGGTCCTGGAGCTGCCACCAGAGGTAGTCCTCCCAGGCTCGGGAGGCGAAAGTGATCTTCACTCCGGTGCCAGCTCCCGTACCGTCCCGCCGCCGTTCTCCAGCTCGTCGATGGACGCCAGCAGGCGACGGGCGTTGGCCGGGCTGCGGAGCAGGTAGGCGGTCTCCTTGAGGGACTGGTAGTCCTCCAGGGAGACGATGACCACCGGCTCGTGGCCGGCGCGGGTGATCACTATCTCCTCGCGATCGTCGGTGACCGCGTTGAGCACCTCGGCGTAGCGCGCGCGGGACTCCGAGTAGGTCATCGTCTTCATGACTCGACTCCTCCGGTAGGTACAAGAAACTGTACGCCCTGAGGAAAGGCGCGACAAGGACGCGCGAGGCCGTCCGGTCACCGCCACGGAGGCGGGTGTCACCCGGTGGTGGCGGGGACCGGGGTGGTGGGGAAGCCGAGGCGGGGGCCGGTGGGGTCGTGGAGGCGGCGGAGGAAGGCGAGGACGCCGGCGGAGCCGCCGGCCCAGGTGGCGGCGGGGCCGGTGAGGCCGGGGTCGGGGAAGGTGGGGCGGGCGCGGGGGCCGCCGCTGCGGGCGAGGATGATCAGGGCGGTGGTCTCGGCGGCGGTCCGGAACTCCTCGGCCCCGGGCCCGCCCGCGGCCGCCACGTCCACCAGCAGTTCGCCGACCCCGGCCAGCCCGCAGCACTGCGTCACCAGCGGCATCCGCGGCGCCAGCGCGGCGCAGGTCCGGGCGGCCCGCTGTGCCAGCCGCAGGTGTTCGGGTTCGCCGAGCAGCGCCGCGGAGCGGACCAGGACGGCCCCGATGCCGGCCAGGCCCCGGCACCACGACCCGTACCGCCGGGTGGCGCCGGGCCGTTCGGCCGCCGTGACGAGGCCGGGGGTGACGGCGGCGAGCCGTCCGCAGGCCGCCGTGGCGCGCTCGATCGTGGCCGGGTCGCCGGTGGCACCGCCGTGTTCGAGCAGGAAGTACGCCACCCCTGCCGCGCCGTGGGCGAGTCCTTCGCGCAGCGCGGCGCTGCCGACGGTGTCGGCGCCGGTCGCGGTGAGGCCGGCCGCGCCGGAGGCGAGCATCCGTTCGCACCCGGCGGCGATCGCGAGATGGTGCTCGGCGAGCCGGGGCCGACCGCTCGCGCGCGCGTGCCGGGCGAGCAGCAGCCGGCCCAGACCGATCCCGGCGGCGCCCTCGATCAGATCCGCCTCCGGTGCTCCGCCGTCGGGCCGCGGACCGGGCAGTGCGGCGACCTCGGGCGGCGGGCCGTCCGGGGCCGGGTCGGCGGGCGTGCCGGCCTCCGCCATGAACAGCTCGACGCCGGTGCGGCCGGAGTAGAAGGCCGGGGTCAGCGTCCTGGACTGCCGGGCGGTCCACCGCGCGAGGGCCTGCGCGCTCTCCCGTGCCTGCGGGTGGCGCAGGAGTTCCAGCCCGAGCCCGGAACTCCCGCCGTAGAGGTCGATCGGCGTCGGGATGTGCAGGCGGGCGGCGTGCGCCGGGTCGACGATCCGGTGGGCCTGGTCGACGCAGTAGCCGGTGGTGTGCTCGATGATCTCCTGGAGCAGGTCGGGGTCGAGCCGGTCGATCCGGTCGGGCCGCGCGCGCCGGGAGGGGCCGGCCGGGCCCGGCGTCCCGGAGCGCAGCCGGTCGGCGGCGGCGGTGCGCGCGGCGGGGTCGAGGCTCATCAGGCCGCCGATCGTCGCCCGGAGCGCGCGGTCGCCGGGGCCCGGCAGTGCCCACGCCAGGCCGTCGAGGGTGCGCTCGCGGTTGGCGGCGGCCTCGGCGTCGACGATCACCGGGTCCAGGCCGGTGGCGGCGAAGTACAGCGTCGCGCCCAGCGCGTAGTGGTCGTCGGCGGGTCCGGCCGGGCCGGTCGCGCGCAGCACCGGCTCGCTGTACCCGGGGGTCGAGCCGCCGGGGCCGGCGCCGTCCAGCTCGCTGATCCCGAAGTCGATCAGGTGGCAGCGCCCGTCCGCGTCGAGCACCACGTTGCCGGGCTTGAGGTCGCGGACCACCACGCCGCGGGCGTGGACGGCGTCCAGGATGCGCAGCAGGGCGGTGGCCAGCGCGGCGGGGGTGCGCCAAGCGCGGGTGTCGTCCGGCCGGTACGGGCCGTGCTCCTGGACCTCGCGCCGCAGGTCGCGGTCGCCGCAGCTGGTCAGCACCAGGTACTCGTCGGTGCCGTGCCGGAAGTGGTCCAGGGCGCGCGGTACGCCGGGGACGGGGGCGAGCGCGGCCAGCACGGTGCGCTCGTTGCGCAGCCGGTCGCGGGTGTCCCGGCCGGATTCGTCCTCGGCCACGAAGGCTCGGGCCTGCTTGATCACGACCGGCCGGCCGGAGTGCCGGTCGAGCGCGCGGTAGAGGTTGCCCTGCGGTTTGCGCACGATGCCGGCGGTCACCCGGTAGCGCCCGCCGCCGAGCCCGACTGCGACGGTGGCCCGGTCAGCAGCAGCAACAGCGGCAGCGGCGGCAGTGGCGGCGAACGGGTCCTCGGCCCAGGGCGGGCACCGGTAGGTGCCGGTGGCCAGGCCGTCAAAGAGCCGGCCGTCCGGGCCGACCATGACGGACTCGATCCGCCCGCTGCGGCCGGTCCGGTAGTCCCCGGTGAAGGGCCCGTACCGGTAGTAGACGGGCGAGCGGGGGTCGAGGCGCCGGTCGCTGACCACCTGCGGGCCTTCCCGGTCGCGGAGCACGGTGACCAGCTCCCGGGCGAGCGCGAGGAGGGCGGTCGGCGCCGGGTAGACGGTGATCGCCTTGCCGACCGAGCCGGGGCTCGACACCCCGGAGTTGAGGGCGCGCAGGATCTGCGGGTCCTTGGCGAACTTCGCGTGGCAGACGTGCCGCAGCAGGACCGGCAGGACCAGGGCGGTGACGGCTTCGAGGTCGCCGGGGCGGGTGGAGAGGTGCAGCTTCCAACCGTGCTCCATCGCCGGCATCCGAGGATCGTTCAGGTACGACCAGGTGTCGTCGGACCATCCGCTGCGGCCGGCGATGGATCCGGTCACTGCTAGGAGTTCTTCTCGCAGGCGAACCGCGTGGTGGCGGTCACCCAGGGGTCGGCGAGGCAGGCGGTGTGCTCGAGCTCGCTGCGGTCGTCGTCCTCGAACACGATCACCTCGTCGTCGACCTCCAGCGGGCCCGCGTCGCGGAATTCGTCGACCTTCGGGAGTTCCATCATGGCAATGGGCATGTGACGCCTCCATGTTCCGTCGTGCATTCGCCGACGCCGCTGGTCGCGGCCGGTGCGGACCGGAAGCCTGCTGGGCCCCGGTCCTGATCCCGAAGGTAGGGAGAAGGGATCTGATCTGACAAGGGGTCAGGAACCGCTAACTTTGGCCGCCGGCCGGCACGGTGGTGGGTGTGCGGAATTGCCGGTCGGTCGGACGGCCGAATGCGGAATGCGCCGGGAAATGGGTGGCCGGCCCTGCCCGCGGCAGCCCCGGCGCCCGGGGGCCGGGGCCTTCACGGGTTCCCCGTCGCGCCGCCATGTCCTGCGCTCCGACAGGTTCCGTCGAACACACAACCGTGGTTGCATATGCCAGCAGTGGCCGGTGATCCGCGGCCGGGGGAGGCGCGCGGAGCATTTCCGGGCTGCCCGCGGCCGGAATTCCCGGGCGACCGGATGGTGGTCGACCGACTTCCCCTGCCGCACCGCCGACGGCGGTAAGGCGTCGAAGTGGCGCAGGAATGGCGGCAATTCGCCGCGGAAGTATTCACCGACCGGACCGCTGGATCGGCGGCCGCTCCAGGCTGGGGGCTCGAAATCATGGCACGGACCGGGCAGTTCGCACCCGTGGCGGGAGAGCGATTAACGGATCTGCTCGGCGTCTTCGCACTGACCTGGGCCCTGCCGAGCGCCGTGGTGGACGGCGCGGTCGCGGCCGCCGGGCGCACCGAGCGGCGGCGGCGGTCGCTGCCGGCGCGTACGGTCCTGTACTTCACGCTGGCGATGTGGCTCTACCCCTCCAGCGGCTACGGGGAGGTGATGCGGCTGCTCTCGGCCGGCCTGGCCCGCAAGCACCGCTGGGTGCCGCCCTCGCCGGTGCCCTCGACGGCGGCGATCACCAAGGCCCGCCAGCGGTTGGGCCCGGACCCGCTGCGGCTGCTGTTCGAGCGGGTGGCCGGCCCGGCCGCCGGGCCCGGGGCGCCCGGCGCGTTCCACCGGGAGTGGCGGGTGCTCTCGCTCGACACCACGCTGCTGGACGTGCAGGACTCGCCCGCCAACCGCGCGGCGTACGGTGTCGCCGGCGCTCCGCTGCCGCAGGTGCGGGTGGTGGCCCTCGCGGAGGGGGCGAGCCGGGCGGTCTGTGCGGCGGCGCTCGGGGCACCCGGCCCGGCAGCGGCCGGCCTGACAGTGCCCGGCCCGGCAGCGCTCGGCCCCGCGGCGGCCGACCCGGTGCGTACGGTGCTCGGCGGGCTGCGGCCCGGGCAGCTCGTCCTGGCGGGGCACCGCACCCTCACCCCGGAGTTGTGGACCGGGGCCCGCGCGCTCGGGGCGGACCTGCTCTGGCGGGCCGGGCCCGGCCTCGACCTGCCGGTCCTGCGCGCCCTGGAGGACGGCTCGTACCTGTCCCGGCTGGCCGGTCCGGCGGCGGGCGGCGGTGTCCCGGTGCGGGTGGTCGAGTGCCCGCTCCCCGCGGCCGGTCGCTCCGGCGGCGCCCCGGTGCCGCGCCCCGCCCGATTGCTCTGCTCGATCCTGGAGCCGGCCCGGGCCGGAGCGGCGGAGCTGGCCCGGCTGTACGGCGGGCGCTGGCGGCTGGAGGCGCTGCTCGACGAGCTGGGTGCCCTGCGGGGCGGGGCCCGGCCGGTGCTGCGGTCGAAGTCGCCGGCCATGGTCGAGCAGGAGGTCTGGGCGATGTTCCTGGCCCACCACGCCGTCCGGGCACTGGTGGTGGGCGGCGGCGAGAGCAACCCGGTCGGCCCCGCCGTCCGGGCGCAAGCGCCGACCCCCGGACGGACGGGCAGCCGGGCCGGCCAGGGCTGATCCGACGATTCGCGTCGGACCAGCCCTGGCCGCCCGGCCCTGCTTCTCCTTGGATCCAGCGGCGACCGGCGGGGCCGGCCCGGTCAGGCGGCGGCTTCGAGGGTCTCGGCCGGGGCGGGCGCCGCGGCCTCCGGGGCGCGCATGACCACGGTGGCCAGCAGGGCGGCGGCCAGGACGCCGATCGCGCCGATGGTGAAGGTGCTGGACATCGAGGCGGTGAACGCCTCCCGGGCGGCGCGGACCAGGCCGGCGTCGCCGTGGGCGGTGGCCAGCGCGCCGGCGATCGAACGCTTCGCCTGCGCGGGGGAGTCGGCGGGCATCTCCCCGGCGAAGCGGCTGGACAGCAGCGAGCCGAGGATCGCGATGCCGAGCGCGGTGCCGGCCTGCTGGATGGTGTCGTTGAGGGCCGAGCCGACGCCGGCCTGCTCGGCGGGGATGGTGCTCATCAGCGCCCCGACCGCGGCCGGCATGGCCAGACCCGCGCCGAGGCCGAGCAGGCCGAGCGCGACGGCCGGCAGGGTGAACCCGCCGTCGGCGCCGACGGCGGACAGCAGGGCGAAGGCGGCGGCCATGACGAGCATCCCGCCCAGCACCAGCACGCGGTTGCCGAGCTTCGCGGCCAGGCCGGCCCCGGCGAGGTTGCCCAGCAGCGCGGTGACCGCGAGCGGCACGAACGCCAGGCCCGCCTTGACCGGCGAGTACCCGAGCACGAACTGCAGGTACTGGGTGAGCACCAGCAGCAGGCCGCCGTTGCCGATCTGCACGAGGGTCAGCGAGAGCGAGCCGCCGCTGAAGTCGCGGTGCTTGAACAGCACCAGCGGCGCCATCGGCTCCGGGGTGACGTTCTCCCAGACCACGAACCCGCCGAGGGCGAGCACCGCGACGGCCAGGGTGATCGCCGAGCGGCCGCCGAGCGCGCCGTGCTCCGGGAGTTCGATGATCCACCACACCAGGGCGGTCATCCCGGCCGCGGACAGCACCGCGCCGAGCGGGTCGGGCCGCCGCCAGGGGCCCTTCGACTCGGGCATCAGGAGCAGGGCCGCGACCACCGCCAGCACGACGACCGGGACGTTGATGAAGAAGATCGACTGCCAGGAGAAGTGGGCGATCAGCACGCCGCCGAGCACCGGGCTGCCGACCAGCCCGAGCATCGAGACCGAGCTCCAGGCCGCCATCGCCCGGCCCCGCTCGTCCCCCTCGAAGACGGTGATCAGGATCGACAGCGTCGACGGCATGATCAGCGCCCCGCCGACGCCCATCAGCACCCGGACCGCGATCACCTCGCCGGGACCGGTGCAGTAGGTCGCGGCCAGCGAGGCGGCCCCGAACAGCAGCAGGCCGACGACCATCACCCGCCGGCGGCCGAACCGGTCGCCGAGGCTGCCCGAGGTGAGCAGCAGCCCGGCGAAGACCAGGACGTAGGAGTCCAGGATCCACTGGGTGTCCTGGGCGCTCGCCCCGATCTCCGCGGTCATCTGCGGCACCGCGACGGTGAGCGCCATGGTGTCGACCACCAGCACCAGCGAGCTGAGGCACAGCACGATCAGGATCCACCAGCGGCGCGGGTCCCGGGCGTCCGGCCGGGGTGCGGGGCGGTCTTGCGAACGGGTCTTCATGGGTTCCCCTCCATGGTGCGCACGGTGTTCCGCCGGTGGATCGGCGTTCCCTGCTGCGCACACTGTACGCACAGTGGAACGGCGTGCGCAATGTCCCCTGATGTACGCTGCCGCGAACGGTGTACTCGGGAGGGTGGGCGATGGCGGCCAAGGCGAAGCAGATCCCGTCGGTGTGGGCCAGGGAGCAGCGCGAGCCCGACCAGCCCGCACTCAGCCGGGCGGCGATCGTCCGGGAGGCGATCGCCGTGCTGGACGCGGACGGCATCGAGGCGCTCAGCATGCGCAAGCTCGGTGCCCGGCTGAACGCCGGCGCGACCTCGCTCTACCGGCACGTCGCGACCAAGGACGAGCTGATGGAGCTCGCCGTGGACGAGGTGGTCGCCGAGATCACCGTCCCGCCGGCCGCGGCCGCCGACTGGCGGGCGGCCGCCACCGAGGCGGCGCACTCCTTCCGCGCGACGGCGCTGCGCCACCCGTGGCTGTCCGCGGTGCTGGGGCAGGCGGGCCTGGCCTACCTGGGGCCCAACCTGATGGCCTTCTCGGAGCGGTTGGCCGCGCTGTTCACGGCCGCCGGCTTCCCCGAGCCCAGCAGTGCGATCGACACCCTCCTGCCGTACGTGATCGGGATGAGCAGCACCGAGGCGGCCTGGCTCACCACGGTCGCCCGCTCCGGCGAGACGGAGGCCGCCTTCATCGCCCGGCTGATGCCCGCCGCCCAGCAGGCGGCCGCCGGCCACGACCACCTGGCCGACGCCTACGCGAGGGCCGCCGACGAGCCGCTGGACCCGGCCACGATCCGGGACGCCAAGTTCGCCTACGGGCTGGACGTGGTCCTGGACGGCCTGGCGCTACGGCTGCCGGGCAAGGCCTAGCGGCGGCGCGCCGGCAGCGGTCCGGCCAGGCCGGTGACCCAGGTCTCGCGGGCGACGGGGTCGGGGGCGTACCACAGGCGCAGTCCGTCGGCGCCGCGGTAGGCCCAGTGCTCCAGCTCCCGGCCGCCGATCGTCGCGGTGCCCAGGGCGCCGCGCAGCGGCGTGCGCAGGCAGTCGAGCTTCAGCGGTTCGGACATCACCTCGGACCAGGCGGTCGCCGCGCCGGCGGGGTGCTCGTGCAGCAGTTGGTCCCAGACCGCCCGCAGCTCGGGGTGGGCCGGCTTCAGGCCGTCGTCCGGGAGGTGGCCGCGCAGCAGCGGTCCGGGGCAGGTCAGTTCGGTGCGGGTGGTGGTGAACGGCCCGCGCAGGGTGGCGGCCCACCCTGGCCGGGCGGCCGCCTCGGCGGTGGCCCGCCAGGCGGCCAACTCGTTGGCGAACACGGCCGGGTGGCCGGTGCGGGCGCTGCCGCGGAGCCCGTCGGCGAGGTCCTGGGCGAGGGCGGTCAGCTCGTCCGGCGGCAGCGCCCGCGACCACGGCAGCGCCTCGGCCGGCGCGTCCACCGGCAGGGCGCCCGCAGGCACCCCGTCCACCGGCAGCACGCCCATATCCAACGCGCCCGCCCGCAGCGCGCCGAGCCCGGCGAGCCGGTGCTCCGCCTCGGCCACCGCGCGCAGCTCGTCCGCGCAGAGCCGGCGCTCGGCGGCGATCCGGTACGGCCCGCCGGTCAGCGGGAAGGTGTCCGGGGCGTGCCGGCACCCGTAGGAGAACTCGGTAGCCGCCATCGCCTCGCCCCTTCGCGCCCTGCCGCACCGGCCGGAAGCCCGGTCCCGCTCCACCCCACGGCCGGACCGGGCGCGGCGGTTCACCCGGGCCGGGTGCGGCGGTCCACCGAGCCGGCCGTGGGGCGCCCGGGCTCAGCCGATCCGGAGTCGGATCGAGCCGTCCGCGAGCGCCTCCGCCGAGACCCGGGTGAGGTCCTCGACGTGCACCGACGGGCCGTGCGCCGCGGCGCGCGGGCCCACCCCGACCACCTGCATGCCGGCGGCCAGTCCGGCAGCGATGCCGGCCTCGGAGTCCTCGAGGACCACGCAGTCGGCGGGCGCGAAGCCCAGCGCCGCGGCGGCCTTGAGGAAGCCCTCGGGGTCGGGCTTGCTGGCGCCGACCGATTCGGCGGTGACCAGCAGCTCCGGCAGCGGCAGCCCGGCGGCGCCCATCCGGACCCGGGCCAGCGCCTCGTCGGCCGAGGTCACCAGCGCGTGCGGCAGCCGCTCGACCGCGGCGAGCAGGGCGGCGGCGCCGGGGACGGCCACCACGCCCTCGACGTCGGCGGTCTCCTCGGCCAGCATCTGCCGGTTCTCCGCGAGGTTCTGCTCCATCGGGCGCTCGGGCAGCAGGATGGCCATGCTCAGGTGGCCCTGGCGGCCGTGCACCACCTTCATCGCCTCGTCCGGGTCCAGCCCGTTGCGCTCCGCCCAGCGGCGCCAGCAGCGCTCCACCACGGCGTCGGAGTTGACCAGGGTGCCGTCCATGTCGAACAGCAGGGCGCGGGCGGAGAGGGTGAGGGCGGGCATGCGGGGGCCTCCTGGCGACGGGTTTGTTTTCACAGCATAC
This sequence comes from Kitasatospora sp. NPDC094015, assembly GCF_040304075.1. NCBI lineage: Bacteria > Bacillati > Actinomycetota > Actinomycetes > Kitasatosporales > Streptomycetaceae > Kitasatospora > Kitasatospora sp. NPDC094015. The sequence goes on along the minus strand of NZ_JBEOUL010000003.1, from coordinate 18,911 downwards.
AAAATCGCCCGGCGCTCACCGCCCCAGCAGGTGGGCGTTCACCTCCCGGGCGGCCGCGGCCAGCTCCGGCAGCTCGACCACCTCCACCCCGGCGGCGGTGAGCAGCGCCGTCCCCTGGCAGGCCGTGACGAACAGGTCCGGCTCGCGCCAGGCCACCACCACCCGGGGTACCCCGGCCGCGATGATCCGCTGGGCGCAGGTGAGCGGGCGCGAGGCGCGCTGCCCGCACGGCTCCAGCGAGCTGTAGACGGTCGCGCCGCGCAGCCGCGGGTCGCCGGCCGGGAGCTTGGCGAGGGCGGCCTCCTCGGCGTGGTCGTGCGGGTCGGTCTCGCGGCTCCAGCCCTCGCTGATCGGCCGCCCGTCCGCGTCGACGATCACCGCGCCGACCGAGAAGGCGGTGTCGGAGGGCGGGCAGTTGCGGGACAGCTCGACGGCGCGGGCCAGCCAGCGCAGATCGGCGGCGGCGGGGCTGGTCACGGGGCGGACTCCTTCGGGGCGTACCTGAGCAGGACGACATCGCCCACCGTACGTGCCTCCAGCAGCCGCATCCGTCGCCCGGGTCCGCCGGGGAACTCGGCCGTGCCCAGGAAGCGCGGCGCCCCGGCCTGGCCGACCAGCAGCGGGGCGACGGCCAGCTGGAGCTCGTCGGCCAGGCCCTGGGCCAGGAACTGGGTGTGCACGCTGCCGCCGCCCTCGACCATCAGCCGCTCGATCCCGCGCGCGCCGAGGTCGTCCAGCACCGCGCCGAGCCCCACCTGCGGGCCCACCCCCACCACCTCGGCGAGGCCCGCCAGTTCGGCCCGCAGCCGGGGCGCGGCGGCGTCCGTGGTGTAGGCGACCTTCGCCCCGCCGGTGTGCCAGAAGTTCAGCCCTGCCGGCAGCTCCCCGCTCGCGCTGAGCGTGACCTTCAGCGGGTACGGGGGCCGGCCGGCCGCCTGCCGGGCGGCCCGGCGCTCGGCGGAGTTGACCAGCAGCCGGGGGTTGTCGCGCCGCAGGGTGTTCCCGCCGACCAGGATCGCGTCGCTGGCGGCGCGCTCGCGGTCCACCCGGTCGAAGTCCTCGGCGTTGGAGAGCAGCAGCCGTTCGGGTCCGGCGTCGTCGAGCCGGCCGTCGATCGAGACGGCGGCGCTCAGCAGCACGTGGGGGCGGGGCGCGGGCATGGGCGGCGGGTCCAATCTGTCGGTGCGGGCCCCACGCTACGGGGAGCGGTGTGCTGTTCGCCGAACCACCGGACGATGTATCTCCGCCGTTCGCCCGGCGGCACCACCCTGGTCCGGACCTCGCAACCCCCCGTCCGTCGAAGGGCCATCAGGTGTCCCGTCCCAGCTCGCTCGGTCTCGCCGCGGCAGCGCTGCTGCTCGCCGCCGTCCCCGCCCTCGCCGCTCCCGCCTCGGCGGCGAGCTACGGCACGCCCGTCATCTCGCTCTCGGCGAGCTACCTGTCCGGCGCGGTCGGCGCCACCGGTGACCCGGCCGTCACCGTGACGGTGTCCCAGAGCGGCGCGGACGTCTCGGCGTTGACCGTGGCCGCCTCCGCGACCAGCAGGAGCGCGGTGGCCAGGACCACCGACGTGGCGGTCACCGGCACCACCGGCAGCCGTACCCTGACGGTCGCCGCCCACGGCGTCGGCTACACCGATCTGACCGTCAAGGTCACCGGCCTGGGCGGCAAGACGGCCACCAAGACCCTGCACTACGCGGCCTCGGCCGCGGTGCAGCAGTCCGCCGACGCCCGCTACCTGACCGGCTCCAGCGACGCCTCGGCGGCCGTGGATGCGGGTGGCGGCTACATCGTGGTCGCCGACGACGAGTCCAACGTGCTGCGGCTGTACGACCGCAGCCGCTCCGGCGCGCCGGTGCGCACCTGGGACTTCTCCTCCTCGCTCGGGGTCTCCAAGGAGATCGACATCGAGGCGGCCAGCCGGGTCGGCAACACGATCTACTGGCTGGGCTCGCTGGGCAACAACAAGGACGGCGAGATCAAGGCCGACCGGGCGACCCTGTTCACCACCACGATCAGCGGGTCGGGCGCCTCCACCCAGCTGGCGCTGGGCGGCTCGTACAAGGGCCTGCGCGCCGACCTGATCGCCTGGGACAAGGCGAACGGCAACCGCTACGGCTTCGCCGCCGGCGCTGCCTCGGGCGAGATCCCCAAGGAGATCGACGGCTTCAACGTGGAGGGCCTGGAGTTCGCGCCGGGCTCCACCACCACGGCGTACGTCGGCTTCCGGGCGCCGCTGGTGCCGCCGGCCAACGGCGGCAAGGCGCTGCTGGTGCCGGTCACCAACATGGACAGGCTGGCGGGCGGTTCGGTGCACGCCACCTTCGGCACCCCGATCACGATGGACCTCGGCGGCCTGTCGATCCGCGACATCCGCAAGAACGCGGCCGACCAGTACCTGATCGTGGCCGGCTCCTGGGCCGCCGACGACAACTCCGACCCGTACGCGGTCTACCGCTGGACCGGGCGGCCGGCCGACGCCCCGGTGAAGGTCCTGGACCTGCCGACCAGCGACGCCGGCGGCTGGGAGGCCGTGGTGGACGTACCGGACCTGACCGTGCCCGGCGCCCGCGCGCAGCTGATCACCGACGACGGCTCGGCGGACCTCTACAACGACGGCACCGAGGCCAAGGACCTGACCCACGCCGAGTGGAAGAAGTCCCGCACCACCTGGTTCACCGTCTCCTGACCTGCTGACCGCCGCCCTGCCGTCCCGGCCTCAGCTCGGCCGGGGCGGCAGCGGCAGCGGGAGGGCGGGCAGCCCGTCGATGCTGGTGCCCACGTACTGCTTGCCCTCGCAGTACGCGCCGAACTCCTCCTCGGACTTGCGCGCGAAGTGCTGGGCGTGCAGCTCCCGGTCGGCGCGGTAGTCCATGAACGGCACGGCGAACCCGCAGGAGTCGCTGATCCGTTCGGCGTGCACCAGCACCACGGCCCGCAGGCCCGCGCCGTCCGCCTCCGGCGGGAAGTGGCCGAGCAGTTCGGTGAAGCGCGGGTCGTCCCGGAAGACCGGCTCGCCGTGGCCGTGCACCCGCACCACCGTGGGCGGGCCCTCGAAGGCGCACCACATCAGCGTGATCCGGCCGTTCTCCCGCAGATGGGCGATGGTCTCCGCGGTGCTCCCGCCGAAGTCCAGGTAGGCGAGGGTCAGTTCGTCCAGCACCGCGAGGGTGCCGGAGCGGCCCTTGGGGGAGACGTTGACGTGGCCGTCCGCGGTCAGCGGCGCGGTGGCGGCGAAGAAGACCGGCTGCCCCTCGATGAACTCCCGCAGGCGGCCGTCGATGCGCTGGTAGGTCTTGCCCATGCGCCCGATTGTCCTCGCCGACCGCCCCGCGGGTCGAGCACATTCGCGGGCCGTACCAAGGGGTGGGACGGTTGGTCGCCCGTAGTTTGCCGGGGGTTGGCCGACGGTATGTCCCTCTCCGGCGCGGTCCGGTAGTCTCGCGCCGCCCTGCCGCCGGCCGCGCCGGCGCACGGGCTTACCTGTTGTTAACGACCTCCGTACCCGCCGGTAGCAAAGTGCCCCTACGGTCGGAGTCCTGCTCCGGGCCCGGCCTGTCCCCCACCGGGCCGGGCCCGGTACCGTCACGCCGTGGAAACCTTTCGGGTGATGCGCCAGGACCACAACGGCAACCGCTTCCCGGTGGCCGGCGGGCTCTCCCGCACCGAGGCCGAGGCGCTGGCCGCCGAGTACGAGGCGCGCGGCCACAAGCAGCTGTACTGGGTGGAGCGCGAGGCCGCGTAGGGTCGGCGCCCATGGAGACGCGGATCGTGGTCGGCGGGGCACTCATCCACCGGGGCCGGGTACTGGCGGCGCGGCGCAGCGCCCCGCCCGAGGTGGCCGGCTACTGGGAGTTCCCCGGCGGCAAGGCCGAGCCGGGGGAGACCCAGCAGCAGGCCCTGGAACGGGAGCTGCTGGAGGAGTTGGGCGTCCGCGCCCGGGCGCTGCGCGAGCTGCCCGGACGCTGGCCGGTACGGCCCGGACTGGAGCTGCGGATCTGGGCCGCCGAACTCGTCTCCGGCGAACCCCGGCCGCTGGAGGACCACAGCGAACTGCGCTGGCTCGGCCCGGGTGAACTGCACGACGTCGACTGGCTGGAGCACGACCGCGAGGTGCTGCCGCACATCGCCGAGCTGCTCACCGGCACGGTCTGAGCCGGGCCCGCCCAACAGGCGCGAGCCCCGGCGGCAGCCGCTTGCAGGAACCGCCGGGGGCCACCCGCCGGCCCCGCCCGCGGCCCGCGTTGGTCCAGGTAGGTCAATCGGTAAAGACGACCCATATGCCGGGATAGCGCCGTGTTCCGCTGGGTATGTCACTGTTCGGCAGCATTCGTCACCATCGGTGAGCCAGCCGGCCGCCCGGTGGCGAACGCCCGCACCCCGGCGTCCCGCCGCGGTGCGCCGCCCGGAAGCCGGAGGCCCGGTAGGTGGTGAGCACGGGAAGCGGCGAGGGAGAGCGGGCCCGGGGCCTTCCCGGTCGTGGGTCGCGGCGCGCTCCCCGGTTCGGCCTGCGCGCGGGCCCCGCTCCCGGCGGCGCCGCCGCCCGGGCCCGCCTGCGCGGCCCGGCCAGGCCCCCGCGCGGCGAGCCGGGCGATGACGCGCACGGCGCCGACCGCCCTCCCGACCGCCCGGGCCAGGCCCCGCCGCCCGCCTTCGCCCCGCTGCGCGGCCGCCCGACCCTCGGCTACCCGGGCCGGGCCGCTCCGGGGGCCGACCGACCGGGTGGCCCGCCGCCCGCCCAGGCCACGGTCGACCGCGCCGCCGGCAGCCTGTTCGACGTGGTCAAGCTCGCCGTCGCGATCCTGGACACGGCCGGCCGCGTGGTGCTGTGGAGCCCGGCGGCCGAGGAGATGCTCGGCTGGCCCAGCGAGGTGCTGGTGGGCCGGCTGATCGACGAGCTGATGGGCGACCCGGAGCTGGTCGCGCAGGCCCGTACGGCGCTGCAGGAGACCCTGCGGACGGGCCGCTGGCACGGCCTCACCGAGCTGACCGACCGGGACGGCGCGAACGTCCCGGTGGAGGCCCGGATCTCGCTGCTGGTGGACGGTGACGGCACGCCGTTCCTCCAGGTCGCCATGGCGGACGCGGCCACCCTGCGGGCGGTCGAGCGCGACCTCGCGGTCCGCGACGCGCTGTTCGAGCAGTCGCCGCTGGGGATCGCGATCCTGGACACCGACCTGCGCTACACCGCCGTCAACCAGACCCTGGCCGAGATGAACGGCGTGCTGCCCGAGGACCACGTCGGCCGCACCACCGGCGAGACGCTCCCCGAGCGGGCCGCCGACGAGATCACCGCGATCCAGCGCCAGGTGCTGGCCACCGGTGAGCCGGTCATCGACGTCACCCTGGCCTCGCCGCTGACCGCCCGCTCCGGCTTCCGCTCGATCTCCTACAGCCGGATGACCGACCGCTCCGGGCGGGTGCTCGGCATCTCCGGCACCGTGATGGACGTCACCGAGCGCTACCGCGCGGTCGCCAAGGTCGAGCACGCCCGGCGCCGGCTCTCGCTGCTCAACGAGTTCGGCTCGCGCGTCGGTGACCTGCTGGACGCCTCCCGGATCGCGCAGGAACTGGCCGGCGCGGTGGTGCCCCGGCTGGCCGACTACGCGGGCGTGATCCTGCTCCAGGCGGTCGCACACGGTGACGACCTCCCGCGGCACGGCCACGACCGCCGCACCTCGCTGCTCCAGCTGGGCGTGGCCTCCGTGCAGGACGGCCCCGAGGTCGAGGCCATGCTCCGCCGGGGCGCCCGGATCACCTTCTCCGAGGACTCCGCCTTCGGCCGGGTGCTGCGCAGCGGTGTCCCCGAACTCCTCTCCGGCAGCGACGAGTTGAGCGACATCAGCTACCCGGGCGACCCCAAGGTGCAGGCCGCCCACGAGCTCGGGGTGCACTCCCGGCTGGTGGTCCCGCTGCGGGCCCGCGGGATCGTCATCGGCCTGCTGGTGGTCAGCCGGGCCGGGTACCGCGAGGGCTTCGACCGCGACGACCTGGCCTTCACCGTCGAACTCGCGGACCGGGCCGGCTCCTCGCTGGACAACGCCCGGCTGTACGCCCGCGAGCGCACCGCCGCGCTCACCCTCCAGCGCACCCTGCTGCCTCAGCAGGTCCCGCAGCCGGCCGGGGTCGAGGTGGCCTACCGCTACGTGCCGGGCAGCAGCGGCACCGAGGTCGGCGGCGACTGGTTCGACGTGATCCCGCTGCCCGGTGACCGCACCGCGCTGGTGGTCGGCGACGTGATGGGCCACGGCCTGCGGGCGGCCGCCACCATGGGCCGGCTGCGGACGGCGGTGCGCACCCTGGCGGGCCTGGACCTCGCCCCGGAGCTGCTGCTGCGGCACGTCCACGAGCTGGCCGACGACCTCGCCCAGGGCCCGGACGAGGCGCTGCTGGCCACCTGCGTCTACGCGGTCTTCGACCCCGCGACCGGGCGGCTGGTGGCCACCAAGGCGGGCCACATCCCGCCGGTGCTGGTGGTGCCGAAGGACGGCGGGGCCGACCCGCCGCCGCAGGCCGGCGGCCCGCTGCCCGGCGGCGTCGGCCAGGTGCTCGACCTGCCCTCCGGCGCACCGCTCGGGGTGGGCGGCGTGCCGTTCGAATCGATCGAGCTGGACATCCCGGAGGGGAGCCTGCTGGCGATGTGCACCGACGGTCTGGTGGAGTCGCGCGACAAGGACCTCGACGTCGGCCTCGGCCGGCTGCTCAGCGTGCTGGAGCAGCCGTACGCCTCGATCCAGCAGGCCTGCGAGGCGGTGCTGGACACCATGGAGCAGGGGCGCGAGCCGGACGACGTGGCGTTGCTGCTGGCCCGGCTCGGCCGGGGGAAGGCCGGCGTGCCGACGGCCGGCTGGACGCTGCCGGCCGAGCCGACCGCGGTCTCCCGGGCCCGCCGGCTGGTGCGCGGCGCGCTCGCCGAGTGGGCCATGGAGCACCTGACCGACACCGCGGAGCTGCTGGTCAGCGAGCTGGTGACGAACTCGGTCCGGTACGCCAGCGCCCCGATCGGGGTCCGTCTCACGCTCGGCGAGACGCTGCTGGTGGAGATCTCCGACCCGCTGCCCGACCCGCCCCGCGAGCGGCACGCCGCCGAGGGCGACGAGGGCGGCCGCGGGCTGGAGCTGGTCCGCCGGCTCGCGCTGCACTGGGGGGCCCGGGCGGAGGGGATGGGCAAGGTTGTCTGGTTCGAGCTGCTGCCCGGCGGTGAGGAGGCGGCCGTGCTGCCGGTCGTGGAGATCGACCTCTAGACCCGCTCCGGTGACCGGGCACGGCGGCGCGGACACGGTTCGGATGTACGGCGATCGCACATCCGTTCCCCTCCCGGAGGGTCGGTTTCACGCTCCCGGAACGGCGGGATCCTGCCACCGCGGCGAGGAAGTGGCCGATTGCTTATACCGTCGGGACACAGGGTTCAGCTGCCCGATTCGATGTTGTGATGTCAGGGACGTGTGCGCGTGCGCTCGGATGATGAATACTCGGACTTCGAATATTCGGTCTTCTCGACATCCGGATGGGCACGGGTTGGAGGGGTCGGTCCGTTGAACAGTCTCCCGGCGCGGAACGCGACGAGTGGCAGCGGTCATGCCGCCGTGCCCGGTCAGCCGGGTGCCCCGATCGGGGCGAGACGCCCGGTGCCGGCACCCGCGCCGGCCGGCTGGGGCCGCGGCCCGGCCGGATCCATCTACGACTTCATCCGGGTCGCCACCTTCGCGATCGGCCCCGACGGCCGGATCAGCCAGTGGAGCGACCGCGCCGCCGAGTTCTTCGGCGTCCCCGCCGCCGACGCGGTCGGCTCCGACCCGGTCACCACCTTCGTCCCGCGCGAGCTGTGGCAGCGCGCCAGGGCCCGCCTGGAGCGCATCCTCACCGGCGAGGAGTGGGTCGGCACCGCCCCCTACCGCGACCTGGCCGGCGGCGAAGGCCTCGCCGAGCTCTACCTGATGCCCGCCAGCGCCGGCCACGAGTCCGCCGGCGCCACCTGCCTCGCCGTCGACCTCGGCCGGCTGCGCACCATCGAGACCGAGCTGGCCGCCTCCGAGGCCGTCTTCGGGCAGACCCCCACCGGGTTCTTCCTGTTCGACCCTCAGCTCGTCCTGCAGCGGGTCAACGACGCCTTCGCCGCGGTCGTCGGCCTGGCCCCGCTGGACCTCCAGGGGCTCGGCCCCGCCGACCTCTTCCCGCCCGGCGACGCCGACCGGCTCGCGGTCGCCCTGCGCAAGGTCCTCGACAGCGGCGTCCCCATCCTCGACCTGCGGTTCAGCGGCGCCGTCCCGGTCAACCGGGGAGCCCACGGCGGCGAGCCCGCCCGCCGCGACGAGAACCGCGCCTGGTCGATCTCGCTCTACCGGCTGAACGGCGCCGCCGGCCACCCGATGGGCGTCGCCGGCCAGGTCCAGGACGTCACCAGCCGCCACGTCGCCGAACGCGAGGCCGCCGGCGTCCGCCGCAACCTCGCGCTGCTCAACGAGGCCAGCAGCCACATCGGCTCCACCCTCGACCTGGAGACCACCGCCAACGAGCTGCTCGACGTGATCGTCCCGCAGTTCTGCGACGTCGCCAACGTCGACCTGTACACCGCCCTGCTCACCGGCGACGCCGGCCCGCTGACCGGCCGCCCCGGCGTCCTGGACGGCTGCGGCGAGCTACGCCGGGTCGCCGTCCGCAGCAGCGTCGGCAACGCCGCCTCGGTCTACGGCTCCCAGGGCGGCACCGTCCAGGTCGCCGAGGCCGGCGGCACGCTCTGCTACCCGCCCCGCTCCCCGCACGCCCGCGCCCTGCGCACCGGCCGCTCCACCGTCCCCCAGCCCGGCCCCGACCCGCTGCTGCGCTCCACCCTGGTGGTCCCGCTGGTCGCCCGGAACCAGGTGCTCGGCCTGGTCCAGCTCTCCCGCGCCATCGGCAGCGAACCCTTCGACGCCCGCGACGTGGCGATCGCCGAGGAACTCGTCGCCCGCGCCGCCGTCTGCGTCGACAACGCCCGCCTCTACCGCCGCGAGCACGAGCGCGCGCTGATCCTCCAGCGCAGCCTGCTGCCCCCCGGCAAGCCCGCCGCCAGCGGCCTGGAGATCGCCCGCCGCTACCTGCCCAGCAACAACAACACCGAGGTCGGCGGCGACTGGTTCGACGTCATCCCGCTGCCCGGCAGCCGCACCGCCCTGGTGATCGGCGACGTGATGGGCCGCGGACTGCGCGCCGCCGTCGCGATGGGCCAGCTGCGCACCGCCGTCCGCACCCTGGCCATGCTCGACCTCGACCCGGCCGAGGTGCTCTCCGCCCTGGACGAGATCGCCCGCGGCCTCGGCGACGACACCCAGTCCGGCGAGGAGATCTCCGAGGTCTACCTCGCCACCTGCGTGTACGCCGTCTACGACGCGGTCAAGCAGCGCTGCGTGTTCGCCAACGCCGGCCACCTGCCGCCGGCCCTGCTCGCCCCCGGCGAGCCGGCCCGGATGATCGAGGTGCCCCCCGGCCTGCCGCTCGGCGTCGGCGGCGAGCCCTTCGAGGAGGTCGAGGTCACCCTCGGCGAGGGCACCGTGCTCGGCCTCTACACCGACGGCCTGGTGGAGTCCCGCAAGCACCAGCTCGACGAGGGCCTACGGGCCTTCCGGGAGGCCCTCGACAACGGCTCCCGCGAGCTGGAGCAGCTCTGCGACGAGGTCCTGGAGGAGCTCAACCCGCACCACGGCGAGGACGACATCGCCCTGCTGATGGCCAAGGTGGTGCCGCTGGCCGAGGACTCGGTCGGCGACTGGAAGCTGCCCCCGCACCTCACCTCGGTCGCCAAGGCCCGCGAGCTCGCCTGCGGCTGGCTGCTGGTGCGCGGCCTGGACGAGCTGGTCGACACCACCGAGCTGCTGGTCAGCGAGCTGGTCACGAACGCGCTGCGGCACGGCCGGGGCGACATCCGGCTGCGCCTGCTGCGCGACCGCACCATGGTCTGCGAGGTCTGGGACGACGGCTACGCCCAGCCCCGCCAGCGCCGGGCCCAGGAGACCGACGAGGGCGGCCGCGGCCTCCAGCTGGTCAGCCTGCTCGCCGAACGCTGGGGCAGTCGCCGCACCCCCAAGGGAAAGATCGTCTGGTTCGAGCTCGCGCTGTAGCCCGGCCGGGTGCTTTGTGCACCCCGGCCCGCCGTGTCGCCGCCACCGGCGGCCGCGACCGTCGTTCAGTGGTCCCCACCCGTGTCTTCGGGTCGGCTGACTATCCGACGGAGGAGCGCATGCGCGCCAACCAGGTCGTCGCGGCGGCCCTCGCCCTGCTCATGGCCGCCACCGCGGCCGGCTGCTCGGACGACCCCGCGCCCGCACCCGCCGCCGACCTCGGCGGCACCGACCGCTCGACGGTCCGCGACGGCGGCACGCTGCGGTGGGCGGTGGACACCGTCCCCACCACCCTGAACGTCCACCAGAGCGAGGCCACCGCGGACTCCGCGCTGCTGGCCCACGCCCTGCTGCCCAGCCTGTTCCGGCTGGACCAGCACGCCCGGGCCGGCGCCGACCGGGACTACCTGGAATCGGCCTCCTCCACCCCGGCCGGGCAGCAGCCGCAGACCATCACCTACCACCTCAACCCGAAGGCGGTCTGGAGCGACGGCAGCCCGCTGTCCGCCGCCGACTTCACCGCCCAGTGGAAGGCGCTGTCCGGCGCCGACCCGGCGTACCACAGCGACCACCCCGACGGGTACGGGCAGATCGAGTCCGTCACCCAGGGCTCCGACCCGCAGGAGGTCAGGGTCGTCCTCAAGCAGCCGTACGCGCCCTGGCGGTCCCTGTTCAGCCCGCTCTACCCGGCCGCCGTCACCGGCACCCCGGACGCCTTCAACCAGCCGCTGGCGGACACCTTCCGCACCTCGGCCGGCCCCTTCGCGGTCGCCTCCTACGACAAGGCCGCCGGCAAGGTGGTGCTCACCCGCAACCCGCACTGGTGGGGCGATCCGGCCAAGGCCGAGGAGCTCGACTTCCTCGCCGTCCCGGCCGCCGAGCGGCTGGACGCGCTCGACCAGAACCGCCTCGACATCGCCGCGCTGACCTCCTCGGTCGACCGCGCCGTGCCCGCCGACAGCCCCGGCGCCGCCCCGCCGGACGCCGCTGCGGTGGCCGAGGCCTCCGCCCAGGCGCTCAAGCGCGCCGAGGCGCTGCCCGGCCTCACCCTGCACCGGGCCGCCGCCCCCGCCTTCACCCAGCTCACCCTGAACTCCACCCGCGGCCCGCTGACCGACCCGAACGTGCGCCGCGCCGTGGCTCGCGCGGTCGACCGGCAGAAGACCGCCACCGCCGCCCTCGGCCCGCTCGGCCTCAAGGCGGCCGCGCTCGGCAACCACCTGCTGATGACCGACCAGGACGGCTACCGGGACAACAGCGCCGCCCTCGGCACCGCCTCCGCCACCGAACTGCTGGACCAGGCCGGCTGGGCCGCCAACGGCGCCGCCCGCACCAAGGACGGCCAGCAGCTCACCCTCGACCTGCTGCTCCCGGAGGGCTCCGCCACCGCCCGCCGCACCGCGGACGAGCTGGCCACCGAACTCGCCGCGGCCGGCATCACGGTCAAGCCGCAGGCGGTCGCCCCGGACACCTTCGTCGCCCAGCACCTGGCCACCGGGGACTTCGACCTGGCGCTGTTCTCCTGGCCGTCCACCGGCTTCGCCGGCGGCGAGGAGCGCGCGCTGTACGCCAAGCCCCGGCCCGGCCCGGACGGCGTGCCGGTGGTCGGCCTGAACTACGCCAGGACCGGCAGCGAGGAGATCGACCAGCTGCTGGACCGGGCCGCCGCGGAGCTGGACCCGGCCGCCCAGCGCGACCTGCTCCAGCAGGCCGACGCCCGGATCTGGCAGGAGGCCCACTCGGTGCCGCTCTACCAGCGGCCCGACCTGGTCGCCGTGCGCTCCACCGTGGCCGGCGCCGGCGCGTACGGCTTCGGCGGCCCCCGCTACCAGGACCTCGGCTTCCTCAAGGGCTGACCGCCCCGGCCGCCCCGACCTCCAGCAGCCCGATCCGGCGCCCGACCCGAGCGGCCCGGCCGGCACCGCCGTCGCGGTCCCGGCCGGGCCGGCGGCCGTCCGGGCGGGGGCACGGCACCGGGTGCGGCGGGTGCCCGCACGGTCACCCAGCTGTGATCTTGACCCCCTCGGGGGCCTCCGTTTCGGCCCGGGTGGGGGGTTCCCCGTACGATAGGAGGAAGCCGAGGCATGTCGTGCCCGGCAGGTGGACCGGTAGTAGCAGGCGGTACGGCGGCAGCGATCAACAGGGGTCGCAGGATCGCAGGGTCGCAGCCGGGGCGCCGTAACCCACGATTTCGGGAGAGTTCGCTCCGCATGCCCACGCGCAATGACATCCGCAACGTTGCCATCGTCGCCCACGTCGACCACGGCAAGACCACCCTGGTCGACGCCATGCTGAAGCAGGCCGGCGCCTTCGCCGCCCACCAGCACCTCGACGACCGAATGATGGACTCGAACGACCTGGAGCGCGAGAAGGGCATCACCATTCTCGCGAAGAACACGGCCGTCAAGTACCACCCCAAGGAGGGTGGCGCCCCGATCACGATCAACATCATCGACACCCCCGGCCACGCCGACTTCGGTGGCGAGGTCGAGCGCGGCCTGTCGATGGTCGACGCGGTCGTCCTGCTGGTGGACGCCTCCGAGGGCCCGCTGCCGCAGACCCGCTTCGTGCTCCGCAAGGCGCTGACCGCCAAGCTCCCGGTCATCCTCTGCATCAACAAGACCGACCGTCCGGACTCCCGGATCGACGAGGTCATCAACGAGACCTACGACCTCTTCCTGGACCTCGACGCCACCGAGGAGCAGATCGAGTTCCCGATCGTCTACGCCTGTGCGCGTGACGGCGTCGCCTCGATGACCAAGCCGGAGAACGGCACCGTGCCGCCGGACAGCGACTCGCTGGAGCCGTTCTTCTCCACCATCCTGGAGCACGTCCCGGCCCCGACCTACGACGAGGACGCCCCCCTCCAGGCGCACGTCACCAACCTGGACGCCGACAACTTCCTCGGCCGCATCGCGCTCTGCCGCGTCGAGCAGGGCGAGCTGCGCAAGGGCCAGCAGGTCGCGTGGATGAAGCGCGACGGTTCGGTCCAGCAGGTCAAGATCACCGAGCTGCTGATGACCGAGGCGCTCACCCGCAAGCCGGCCGAGGTGGCCGGCCCCGGCGACATCTGCGCCGTCGCGGGCATCCCCGACATCATGATCGGTGAGACCCTGGCCGACCTGGAGAACCCGGTCGCGCTGCCGCTGATCACCGTGGACGAGCCGGCCATCTCGATGGTCATCGGCACCAACACCTCGCCGCTGGTCGGCAAGGGCGGGAAGGGCCACAAGGTCACCGCCCGCATGGTGAAGGACCGCCTGGACCGCGAGCTGATCGGTAACGTCTCGCTGCGCGTGCTGCCGACCGAGCGCCCGGACGCCTGGGAGGTGCAGGGCCGCGGTGAGCTGGCGCTGGCCATCCTGGTCGAGACCATGCGCCGGGAGCTGTTCGAGCTGACCGTCGGCAAGCCGCAGGTGGTCACCAAGGTCATCAACGGCAAGACCCACGAGCCGGTCGAGCGGATGACCATCGACAGCCCCGAGGAGTACCTCGGTGCGATCACCCAGCTCATGGCGACCCGCAAGGGCCGGATGGAGACCATGACGAACCACGGCTCCGGCTGGGTCCGCATGGAGTTCATCGTCCCGTCGCGCGGCCTGATCGGCTTCCGCACCCAGTTCCTCACCGACACCCGCGGCACCGGCATCGCGCACTCCATCTTCGAGGGCCACGAGCCGTGGTTCGGCGAGCTGCGGATGCGCAACAACGGCTCCCTGGTGGCCGACCGCGCGGGCGTCGTGACGCCGTTCGCGATGATGGGCATCCAGGAGCGCGGCACGCTGTTCGTCGAGCCCACCACCGAGGTGTACGAGGGCATGATCGTCGGCGAGAACTCGCGCCAGGACGACATGGACATCAACATCACCAAGGAGAAGAAGCTCACCAACATGCGTGCGGCTTCCTCGGACACCACCGAGAACCTGGTGCCGCCGCGCAAGCTCTCGCTGGAGCAGTCCCTGGAGTTCTGCCGCGAGGACGAGTGCATCGAGGTCACCCCGGAGACCGTGCGCATCCGCAAGGTCGTCCTGGACCAGAAGGAGCGCGGCCGCACGGCCTCGCGCGCCAAGAAGAACTGACCCGGTAGCGGCGTCGGCCGGCCCTCCGCCCTCCGGGGCGGGGTGGCCGGCCGACGCCTTTCTTACGCTCTGTGGTCGACGCGCGTAGGAGTTGCGCCGACGATGACCACTCAGTAGTTCGTTAATCGGACGTGACAGACCGTCGTGCACGACAACTGTCCGTTTCGACCCTGTCTGTGTATGTCCTGAATGTCCGTTTCTCGAAACCAACTCGCCACCCATGTGACCAAATTGAGATCCCTAGTGGTCATGTTCGTATCCGTGTGTGACCGATAGTGGGTTCAGTCGAGCTCGGGTCAAGGGTTACGCGCAGGGGTGCGCGCCGAACCTCGGGCGAGGAAAGCACCGTTCGGCCGCGGCAGTGATGCCGGCCGACCCCCGCGGTGCGCTCTCGTTTGAAACACGGATTCAGGAGGCACACCCATGCGCGGTGCCAGCCAGGCCAAGTGGGTCGTCGCAGCAGTCGCGGTCGCCCTCGCAGCGACCGCTTGCGGCAGCAACGGTTCGAGCGGTGGGAGCGGCGCGGCCGTCAACGCCGCCGGTACCTTCAGCTACCAGAGCAGCGAGCCGCAGAACCCGCTCCAGCCGGCCAACGCCATGGAGGTCGGTGGCGGTCGCATCATCAAGCAGCTGTTCAAGGGCCTCGTCGACTACGACCCCACCGACGGCAAGCTGCGCAACCAGGTGGCCGACAAGATCGAGACCACCGACGCCACCAACTACACCGTCACCCTGAAGTCCGGCTGGACCTTCCACGACGGCACCCCGGTGACCGCGGCCTCCTTCGTCGACGCCTGGAACTGGTCGGCGAACACCAAGAACAACCAGATCAACTCGGACTGGTTCTCCGACATCGCCGGCTACGACGCCGTGCACCCGGCGACGGGCGACCCGACCGCCGAGACCATGTCCGGTCTCAAGGTCGTCGACGACACCCACTTCACCATCCAGCTGACCGGCCCGGTCTCGTACTTCGAGTACAAGCTCGGCTACACCGCCTTCTCGCCGCTCCCCAAGGCGTTCTTCACCGACCCGGCGAAGTACGGCCAGAACCCGATCGGCAACGGCCCCTACAAGTTCGTCTCGTGGGAGCACAACAAGGCGATCACCGTGGCCGCGTACGACAAGTACGCGGGCCTGGACAAGCCGAAGAACGCCGGCATCGTCTTCAAGAACTACTCGCAGGCCGAGGCCGCCTACAAGGACCTGGTCTCCGACAACCTGGACGTGCTGGACCAGGTCGACCCGAGCGACCTCGCCTCGTACAAGGCCGACCTCGGCGACCGCGCCGTGGACCAGCCGCAGGGTGCCATCCAGAACATCTCGTTCGCGATGTACCAGGACGGCTGGAAGCCGGTCGAGAAGGCCAAGGTCCGCCAGGGCCTGTCAATGGCGATCGACCGCGACACCATCACCAAGACCGTGCTGAACGGCTCCCGCCAGGCGGCCAATAGCTGGGTCGCCCCGGGCGCGATGGGCTACAAGGACAACACCTGTGGCGACGCCTGCAAGTTCGACCCGGCCAAGGCCAAGCAGCTGATCACCGAGGGCGGCGGCGTCCCCGGCAACAAGATCAGCATCGTTTACAACTCCGACGGTGGCCACAAGGAGTGGGTGGACGCGGTCTGCAACTCCATCCGCCAGTCCACCGGCGTGGAGTGCATCGGCGACCCGAAGCCGGACTTCAAGACCTCGCGCGACCTGATCAAGAAGAAGCAGGTCGAGAGCATGATGCGGACCGGCTGGGTGCAGGACTACCCGCTGAACGCCAACTTCCTGCGCGACGTCTACGGCACGGGTGCCGCGGCCAACGACGGCGGCTACTCCAGCCCGGAGTTCGACAAGTTCGCCGCCGAGGCCGACAAGGCCACCTCGGTCGACAAGACCGCCGAGCTGTACCAGCAGGCCGAGGCCCAGCTGGCCAAGGACATGCCGGCGATCCCGCTCTGGTACTACAAGACCACCTCGGGCTACTCGAAGAACGTCCAGAACGTGAAGTTCGACTCCTTCGGTGACCCGGTCTTCACCCAGGTCGAGGTCAAGCAGAAGTAATCAGGCCGGCACCGCACGGCTTGACGCGACACGGCCGGTGCCCTCCGCCCCACAAGGGCGGACCGGCACCGGCCTTGTCACGCCATGGAATCTCTGAATCGGGATGACGGCCCGTCAGAGCACTGGATGGAGGCATGATGGGGCGCTTTGTCGCGAGGCGACTGCTCCAAATGATCCCGGTCTTCCTGGGCACGGTCACGCTCATCTTCCTGATGACGCGCCTGCTCCCCGGAGACCCGGCCGCAGCGATGTGGGGCGACAAGGCGGCAGACCCGGCCCAGCTCGCCGCGTTCAAGCACAGGATGGGTCTCGACGTCCCGTGGTACGAGCAGTACTACCACTACATGATCGACCTGTTCCAGGGTAAGTTCGGCACCACCATGTCCGGCCGCCCGGTCATCGACGTGATCACCGACGCGCTGCCGGTGACGGTCCGACTGGCCCTGCTGGCCTTCGTCATCGAGATCGTCCTCGGTGTCACGATCGGCCTCTTCGCCGGTCTGCGCCGGGGCAAGGCGTTCGACAAGAGCACCCTGATCCTGACGCTGCTGCTGATCTCCATCCCGGTGCCGGTGCTGGGCTTCATCTTCCAGAACGTCTTCTCCACCCAACTGGGCTGGGTCACCCCGACCGTCCAGGACTCCGAGAACCTCGGACAACTGGTGCTGCCCGCGATCGTGCTGGGCTCGCTGTCGCTGGCCTACGTCGCGCGGCTCACCCGCACCTCGATAGCCGAGAACATCAAGGCCGACTACATGCGCACCGCGGTGGCCAAGGGCCTGCCCAAGCGCCGGGTGATCGGCACGCACCTGATGCGCAACTCGATGATCCCGGTGGTCACCTTCCTCGGTACCGACCTCGGCGCCCTGATGGGCGGCGCGATCGTCACCGAGGGCATCTTCAACGTCAAGGGCGTCGGCAACGCGCTGTACCACGCGATCAACCTCAACGAGGGCGCGACCGTGTCCGGTTTCGTCGTCGTGCTGGTGCTCATCTACCTCGCCGCCAGCCTGATCGTCGACCTGCTCTACGCGGTCCTGGACCCGAGGATCCGGTATGCCTGACCTGACCGACACCAAGACCGAGATTCCCGCGCAGCGCGCGGCCGAGGCCCCCGCGGCCAAGCAGGAGAAGGCCCGCAGCCTCGGGCTGGACGCCTGGCACGACCTGCGCCGCCGGCCGATCTTCATCGTCTCGGCACTGCTCATCGTGCTGCTGATCGTGATCGCGATCGCGCCCGGCCTGTTCACCTCGGTGGACCCGCGCGCGGGCGACCTGCGCCTGCACTACCTGACGAAGCCGAACTACTCGCACCTGTTCCAGGCCGACTGGTTCGGCTACGACGGCCAGGGCCGCTCGATCTACGCCCGGGTCATCTACGGTGCCCGCGCCTCGGTCGTGGTCGGCATCTGCGTGACCGCCGGCGTCACCATCCTCGGCGGCCTGGCGGGCATGTTCGCCGGCTACTTCGGCGGCTGGGTCGACACGATCATCTCCCGGGTCACCGACATGTTCTTCGGGATCCCGCTGCTGCTCGGCGCCCTGGTGGTGCTCAACGCCTTCACCTCGCGCACCGTGTGGAGCGTGGTCTTCGCCCTGGTCGCCCTCGGCTGGACCCAGATGACCCGCGTCATGCGCGGCTCGGTGATCACCGTCAAGCAGTCCGACTACGTCACCGCCGCCAAGGCGCTCGGCGCCGGCACCACGCGGATCATGGTCAAGCACATCCTGCCGAACGCGATCGCCCCGGTGATCGTGGTCGCCACCATCGCGCTCGGCGGCTACATCGCCACCGAGGCGACGCTGAGCTTCCTCGGCATCGGTCTGCAGGACCCGACCATCTCCTGGGGCATCGACATCAACTCGGCCCAGAAGGTGATCCGCACCGCCCCGTTCGCACTGTTCTTCCCCGCGGGCATGCTCAGCATCACGGTGCTGGCGTTCATCATGCTCGGCGACGCGGTGCGTGACGCCCTCGACCCCAAGCTGCGCTGAGAGAGGTGGCACGCACCATGACCACTGCGATCGAGAAGCCCGCCGAGGCCAAGGACCGCCTCGTCCCCGGCACCCCCCTGCTCGAAGTCCGCGACCTGCACGTGGAGTTCAAGACCCGGGACGGCATCGCCAAGGCCGTCAACGGCGTCAACTACAGCGTCGCCGCCGGCGAGACGCTCGCCGTGCTCGGTGAGTCCGGCTCCGGCAAGTCCGTCACCGCCCAGACCATCATGGGCATCCTGGACATGCCGCCCGGCCGGATCAGCTCCGGCGAGATCCTGTTCCGCGGCCAGGACATGCTCAAGATGTCCAACGAGGAGCGCCGGAAGATCCGTGGCCGGAAGATCGCGATGATCTTCCAGGACGCGCTCTCCTCGCTGAACCCGGTGCTCAGCGTCGGCTACCAGCTCGGCGAGATGTTCCGGGTGCACCAGGGCGCCTCCCGCAAGGAGGCCAAGGCCAAGGCCATCGAGCTGATGGACCGGGTGCGCATCCCCGCCGCCGCCCAGCGGGTCGGCGACTACCCGCACCAGTTCTCCGGCGGTATGCGTCAGCGCATCATGATCGCGATGGCGCTGGCCCTGGAGCCGGATCTGATCATCGCGGACGAGCCCACCACCGCGCTGGACGTCACCGTCCAGGCGCAGGTGATGGACCTGCTGGCGGAGCTGCAGGCCGAGTACCACAT